>JASHPQ010000079.1 GCA_030037995.1 Nitrososphaerales archaeon
TGCCCTCGCGTATGTCGGATTGGCTGATTGCTATCTGATCTTCCGGGATCGTGCTTCGCGAAGCCCCAACGACTCCTATCCAAACGCCGTGAAGTACGCAGCAAGGGCGATCGAAAATAGTCCTCGGCTAGCCGAGGCTCACGCCACTCGAGGATGGGTGTACCAGACCTACGAATGGAAATGGCGAGAAGCGGAAGCGGAGTTCAAGACCGCGCTCGAGCTCGGGCCCAGCTATGCGACCGCCCATCAGTGGTACGCTCTCTTTCTCATGTTCTCAGGCAGGCTCGCCGAAGCAGCGACCGAGATTGTCCGAGCGGGAGAACTCGACCCGCTGTCACGGGTAATCGGTATGAACCGAGCCATAATACTCGCCGTTCAGGGCACGCCGGAAGAGGCAGCTGAGCAGTGCAAGCGGGTGATAGAGCATGACCCGAATTACGCGGAAGCTCACGTCATACTGGGCTTCCTATACCTGATGAACTCGATGAAGGACGAAGCGGTTGCAGAAGCAAGGAAAGCCATGGATACTGAGAACGACCTCTTCATGAAAGCAGAATCCACCTGTATACTGGCGCTCGCGGGCAGGATCAGTGAAGCAAGCGGGATCCTCGAAGAACTCATACTTCTCTCGAGAAGGACGTACGTGTCGAGCTGGCGCAGATCCTCTTCTGCCTGAATAGAATCGACGAGGGATTCACTTATCTGAGTCGAACAGAGAAAGAGAGGTCGTCCCGTCTAATGTGGTTCAGCATATGGCCTTGGTTCCGGGAAATCAGAAAGGACTCGAGGTGGGTGCGGATAGTGAGGAAAATGAGGCTCCACCAACGGCCACCAAGTACTAGGCATTACTTTACATCTGGCTAAACGACAGCCAGCTCGTGACGCGATTGAATGCCATGACAGTAGGAGCTAAGGACTGCCCTTGCTTATCCAGAAGACATTCCCGTCAGGATCGTCAAACATCGCAATTTCCCCTCCCCAGTCCGTTTTTGTATAGTCCTTCGAGAATTTCACGCCTTTCTTCTTTAATTCAGAGACAGTCCCTTGAACGTCGTTAGTGTAGAAGCCAATCCCTGTATTTCCAGGTTCAAGGTCTCCCTCACAGAGATGGAGTTTCCAGGATGCGCCCTTGTTCGAGGCTGTAACCCAATGGTCGTCTTCAGTTGAGACATCAAATCCAAGTTTTTCTTTGTACCATGCAGCTGCTTTTTTGCCGTCAGAGACCATTACTGCCACGCTAAAATCATTTGAGAGCATGCTTGTTTTCTACTTCCTCTTCGATTTCGTTGATGAGGAAACGAGTATTTCATCTGCCTTTTCAATTTTCTCATCTTTAGCCACCACCGAGGGGCGGATTATTCAAAATCGTGAATGCCTGCGGATTACTCTTAAAATCGAGCTCTTTCACAAACTGAACTATGTATACGTATGTGCTGATTCCAGGAGCTTGGCTTGGAGGTTGGGTCTGGAAGAAGATCACTCCTATGCTGGGAGAGAAAGGCCACAGGGTCTATTCAATTACCCTGACGGGAATGGGAGAACGAGTTCACCTTGCATCCAAGGATATCGGAATGGAAACTGCCATTCAAGATGTGTTGAACGTGATCAAGTACAACGACCTCAACGATGCCTTGCTCGTCGGACACAGTTTTGCGGGCAAGGTCGCGGCAGCGGTGGGAGACCGGGCACCGGAAAAGGTGAGGTCAATTCTATACCTCGACGCGTTCCGGCCACAGAAGATCAGAACGCCGCAGGGGGCTTTCGATCCAACCGAGTTTGGAACTCTCAAGCCGGGTGAGTGGGCGATGCCCCTACCCGAGCAAGTTCTTGACAGCATCGGAAAAGATGTTCAGGGTGCAGACCGCGAGTGGATGCTGTCCAAGGCGACTCCCTGGCTCAAGAGACACTGGAGTGAGCCGGTGACGCTCTCCAAGAATTTTGATTCGATTAAGAGCGCCTATATATTCTGCACCGAAAGCGGTGACCCCGTCGACGAAATCCTGCAAGGAAAATGGGGAAAGCTGGAGGGTCCATACGAGGTGATAGAGTCAGGGCACTGGCCTATGATAACGAAGCCGGACGAGCTGGTCGAAAACATGCTCAACTTGTCTGGTTAGATCTCAGGAGACAAGAGAGATATGGTGGACAGAGTGTACAAAGCAGATTTACCAAGACTCAGGAACAACCTTGAGAAATTGAAGGAGAGCTTTTCCGATCTTGGTTCCAAGACAAACTGGATTAAGCTGAGAATTGAGCCTTTGCTGAAACACTTGGTTTCACTTGAAGAGGCATTGAAATCAGAAGAGTTTTCACCAGAATTTTCTCGCTTGACAAAAGGAGTAGAGATGTTTCATTCCGATCTGGTGTATTTCAGGACGAATGTTAGAGGGCTCGAAAAGGTCCTTCAATCCGAGAAAAGGTCTCTAACGAAAAAAGGCAAGAGAAGTAATGAGTGACAAGCGGCTCTCAGCTTTCAGCGTGCTCTGCTACAAAAGGTCAAGCATGCGGATGCCTTAAGGATCGCGCCAGTGGCTCTTTTTTACCGCGACGACAAACAGCAAGGCAGAGACCGCTAATAGCACAACCCAGTTGATTATAAGGTGCAAAGCTGACAGCGGGAGAACGCCTATTGCATTTTGGGCAATTTCCGCGGCGTAGGTGGCCGGCGAGAGATATGCTAGATCTCTTATTGAAACCGGTATGAAGGTTATCGGATAGTAGATCGGAGCGATCGTCGCCAGTATTACGGTTAGAATGCTCACGAACGCCCGGTTTTGCTGGATGTCGGTGCCGAAAGTCGAGAGCATGAATCCGAATGCTACGGAAAATGCAAAGGTCAAACAAAACACGGCGAGCACGGTGAGCGCTCCGATCGGGCTAGTGCGTATGAACAGCAAAGATAACACGGCGAGAACGGCAAGGGCGGGAAGGGCGTTTGTGAGGGCCGCCATCGCCATCCCTACCGTGTAGGTGAACGCACTGGTGGGTGAGCTGATGAGCATATCCTGCAGCTTGAAGTCATTCTTTATGTGAGAGAGATCGATCTGCAGTGTCACGCCGCTTGAGATTAGGGCGGTGAGGAGGGCGCCTTCTATGGAGATGCTGAGCAGCTGTCCATGACTTACGAGGATTATTAGGATCAGGACGGAGAACGGGGCGATCACGTTGCTCACGAGAGTGATCGGATAATTTTTCATCTGGTACACTGCATCGATCAGTACAGACGCGTAGACCTGATTCAATCTGTTAATTTTCATGAAGATTATCGCTCTCCCTGGCCGTCGCGCTGTGCTTGGTGTCTTCCTCGATCGGTTTCCTTACTAGATAATAGAAAATGTCCTCCAGCGAGATCGGATAAATCGAAAATCGCTTCTTCTCTTTCACCAGCTGCTCCGAGAGCTGGTCGGCCTCCTCTTCCGTGGTGAAGATCTGAGTTGAACCGTCGGGGTTCTTAATCATCTCCCCGATTTCCGTTTCGAAGGAAGAGCCACCGTGAAGGATTCGTACGCTGTACTGATATCCCATCTTTGATCTGAGCTCGTCCAGCGTGCCCAAACTGAGAAGTTTTCCGTTCTCAAGGATGCCGATCATGTCAGCCAGTCTTTCCGCTTCTTCAAGATAGTGAGTTGTCAGGAATATGAAATGGGTCTTCTTCAGTTCATTCAAAGTAGCCCAGAGATCCGCTCTTATTACCGGATCGAGCCCGGTTGTCGGTTCGTCCACGAACAGGATCTTTGCATCCGTCGCTAGGATCATGGTCATCAGCACCCTTCTTTTTACTCCCCCTGAGAGGCGTCTGTTCAGCGTGTTTTCGTATTTCCCCAGCCCCAGCTTTTCGAGAGCTCCCAGTACTTTTGAAGCTGCCTCCCTTCTGCTGAACCCCCTATACAAAAGGTAAGAATAGATCGTCTGTCTTGGGGTGAGCCAGGGGACGAGCCTTGCTTCCTGCGGCATCACCGCAATCTGTTCCCGAATCTGCTTTGTGTCATTCACTACATCCATCCCGTTGATGCTGGCACTTCCGGAACTCGGCATGAGCTCGGTTGCCAGAATTCTTATCAGGGTAGTCTTTCCGGCACCATTCCTTCCCAAGAGCGCGAAGACCCCGCTGGTCCTTACCGAGAGACTGACATTCTCCAGCGCCGGTGGGTCTTTTCCGTATTGTTTGGAGAGGTTTCTGCATTCCAGAAAGTTTTCCATTCCGTATTGTTCAGCTTCGTTTTCGAATTTCGTACAGCGGTAGGAGAGATTGTCGAAACCTGATCTAAAATTGTAAAAATATATTATTTTATTAGAAAGAAGAAGCTACGAGATCTACTATGGATTCCGAAAGAACATTCTTTTTAATTCTGCAGAAAGGCTTACCTAGAAAATGAAATTCTGCAGATTCCAAACTTCTCGAGGTGTCTCCTTAGGAACTCTCAATAACGGATCGCTTTACGACTTGACAAGCGTAAACGAAAGTACGTTCAAAGATCTCAACAGCCTGTATTCCGCAGCAGACAATGATGTCTCAAAGATGGTTGAGATCGCGTCAGGGGCGATGAGTAGTGCGAGGAAGGTACCTTACAGCTACGATCTTCTCAGAATTCCGGTAAAGCCAGCGGAGATATGGGCCGCCGGCGTAACGTACCTGAGGAGCCGTCAGGCACGCGAAACCGAGACAAAGACAAAGGGACTTTATGATTATGTCTATGAAGCGACCCGACCGGAGCTTTTTCTGAAGGATACGGGAGTAAGATGCAGAGGACCGAATGAAGAAGTGGCGGTTAGAAGTGACAGTAAATGGTCGGTGCCTGAACCGGAACTCACCATTGTTTGCGACGGGGAGACAAAGATCGTCGGATACACCGTGGGAAATGACATGTCCTCTCGAGACATCGAGGGAGAAAACCCGCTCTACCTGCCGCAGGCCAAGGTCTATCGGGGGTCGTCATCAGTAGGGCCTGTCGTTGTTACTCCGGAGGAAGTCGGAGATCCGGGTTCTTTAGAGATCAAGATGAAAATAAAGCGCGACAAAAATCTTGATTTCGAGGGCTCGACAAACACTTCCCAGATGAAAAGATCGATTCCTGAGCTTTTGAGCTTCCTGAAGCGCGACAATGTCCTGAGCACTTTCACCCTGCTTATGACGGGCACTTCGATCGTGCCTCCAGACAACTTTACGTTGCAGACGAGTCACGAAGTCGAAATCGAAATAGAGAAGATCGGAACCCTTACCAATCCCGTAAGGAAATTGGAAAATTCTTGATCAAACGTAATCGTCTCTTCTGACCAAGTTCTCGGCATGTCCCTCTAGAAGATACTTTCTGACGTTAGCCACTGCGACGTCAACGGCCTTTTCCTTCACCTTGGGACTCGCAGTGGCCCCAGCTCGATGCAAGGTTCCCATGAAATTAGGAAGCTCCCACAGCTTGGAATCAAAATTCTCTTTTGAGTTCACTCGCCAGAATACATCGGTGCCAAACCTGACATCGGGGTTGTCGATAAGCAGTTTAGAAATCGCTTCTTCGTTGATCGCTTCTGCCCTCCCAACATTGGCGATAATTACATGCCTTTTCATCTTACTCATTCTCTCGTAATTCAAGAGGTTTCGACTGGATTTATTGAGTGGCAGCGCGCAGAGTAATATATCCGCGGTACTCAGCACATTATCGAGACGGTCAATAGCGAAGGTTTGGTCAAAATTTTCCGGATGCTTGAAGGATCTTGACACTCCAATCGTTCTGCAACCAAATCCGTCTCTCGCCATCTTGGAGACGGTACTCCCGATTCCTCCACCGCCTAGAATTACGAAGGTCTTCCCTGCGACCCCGTAGCTGTTCGCGGAGTCACCTTTCCTCCCTACGTTCTTGGATAGTGCCAAAACAAGGGCCAAAGCGTGCTCGGAGACGCTCTGGGAGTAAGCACCCGCATTCGAGAAGATCTTTACGGATTGCGGTATCTTATTGTAGGGCAAGTCGTCCACACCGGCACTAAAGGTCTGAATCGCTTCGAAGCCAGGGCCGGCGAACTGTATTACTTTTCCAAGGGAATCCGGCCAACATAACAAAACTCGAGCTTTGGAAACGTCCTCTTCTCGCTCACTCCCATTTAACAGATCGAATTCCTTCAGAAGCTCTGCATTTTTTTCCGAAAGCCGATAAAGGGAGAGGATCAAGAGGGAGAAGGGAGCTCCTTTTACTACTTACAGGCCGAGCTGCTTTCGTAGTGGGGCGGCGTTCTGGATGAGATAATCCCTCATGACCATCACGTCCCATCCAATGCAAAAGTCCTTCACTCCCATTTTCAGATACTTTTCCGCGTTCGCGACCCCAGGAAGTTCAATCCTCGGGTGCTTGTCATACTTTAGCGCCGATTTGATCGTAACTTCCTGCGCCTCTACGACCTTGGGATGCGTCGTCTGGCCCCAGAATCCCAGGCTCATTGAAAAATCCGAGGGCCCAAACTGGATCATGTCGATATCCAGATTCAGCACTTCCTCCAGATGGTCGAAGAGGGATTTCTTCTCGACCATAATCGCAATCACGACATCGTCACAGTATTTCACAAACTCCTCGCTCCCACCGTAGAAGTATTTGGCCGCGCGGTTCATCGCAGAGCCGTTCTTTCCTCTTGGTTCCGCCCTAACGGATGCCACGGCATCTTCCACATCCTTCAACGTCCGAAGATCAGCGAATAGCACGGACTGAAAACCGGCTCCGATCGCCCGCTGCGCTACAAAATGCCTAGGCTCGGGGTCGATCTTTATCATAGCCGGCATGCCGTAGAGGTCTCCAGCCATCGCAAAGTTGTCCAGAGAGTACAGGTCGTAAGGAGCGTATTGCGCCGAAAGCTCGACATAATCCACCAACCCCGTGGAGCCTATGACTTCCATCATGCCGGGCCACGTACTGTGAACATGTGTCGCGATCGTGGGTTTCGACTCGCGGAGCAGAGACCGGAGCTTGTTTTCCCTAAAGTGTGCCAAAGAGGTATATTCGATCTGCCTTTGACGTTATTGGTATTTTAGCAAATAGACGACAGTTACGTCCACCAAGCCCTGGAGGGAGGTTCCGTGATCAACAGCTGCCTTAAAAACTCCACGGCTTTTTTCAAACCTTCGTCCCGCGACAAGAGCGAGTCTTCGTGCTCGATGCTGACGACGTGGTCGTACTCGGCCAAGCGAAGCGCACTCATGATATCCCTCCACACAATCGCATCGTGGCCGTACCCCACGGTTCGGAAGTACCAGGATCTCTGTCTGAGAAGCGAGGAGCTCTTGGTGTCAAGAACTCCGTTCGTGGAGATATTGCGTGAGTCAAGGTGAGTGTCCTTCGCGTGGAAGTGATAGATGCATCCAGAAAGCTCGCGAATCGCAACGCAGGGATCGATCCCCTGCCAGAACATGTGGCTGGGATCAAAGTTGGCGCCGATCACCTTTCCCGCGTTCTCCCTGAGCTTTAACAGCGTTTCCGGATTGTAAGCCACGAAACCGGGGTGCATTTCGATGCAGATTTTTTGGAGACCATTCTTTTCGGCAAACTCGGCTTCGTTCTGCCAGAAAGGGATCACCTTCTCTTTCCACTGCCACTCCAGAATCTTTGGATAGTCCTCGGGCCACGCGCTCGTGACCCAGTTCGGATATTTCGAAGAATCAGAATCTCCCGGGCATCCCGAAAAAGCATTTACCCTGTCTACCCCGAGCTTGGCCGCAAGCACGATTGCACTTCGCTGGCCCCGCCGGTGTGCCTCCGAAAATTGCGCTGACGGATGGAGTGGATTGCCATGACAGCTGAGCGCACTTATGAATAGGCCACTGTCCTCAATTTTCTTCTTGAACGTGCTCAATTCGTCGGGATTTGCGAGCAATTTCTCCGCATCGCAGTGAGTGGTCCCCGGATAGTTGGCACACCCGATCTCGATGGCGTCTAGCCCGAGCTTTTTGCAGGATTCCAGACACTGATCGAAAGTCCTGTCATAGAAAATGGGGTTGAAAACGCCTAGTTTCAATGGCGGCAATGGAAACTGGAATTTGCGATAAAAAACATTCGAAAGCATGGCGAGCTAAAGCTCAAAAGCTCTCGGGAGATTCGTCTGCGACAACCCAGGAGTCAAAATATGCCATCAAACAAGAAGACAGAATTCGTCGCAAAGACAGAGGGAGAAACGGGCTCTCGATTCGGCAAAAGGAAAAAAATCGGAGTAGGGATACTGGGTTACGCCTTCATGGGAAAGGCTCATACCAACGCCTTCATCCAGTTTCCGTTCATATTTCCAGATTCTCCCGTTCCCAGACTCTCCGCCATCGCCGGCAGATCAGAATCCGCCCTTAAGCAAGCCGCAGAAAGATATGGCTACGAACGCTGGTATACGAATTGGCGAGACCTCCTGAAGGATGAGCATGTTCAGGTCGTGGATAACGGGCTTCCAAATCATCTGCACGAGGAACCTTGCATCGAAGCTGCCGAGCTCGGCAAAGATATCATCTGCGAAAAGCCGCTTGGAAGAAGCGTGAAAGAATCGGAAAGAATGTACCGAGCCGTCGAGAAAGCGGGCGTAAAGCACATGGTCGGATACAATTATCGCTTCATCCCAGCAATCAGGCTTGCAAAACAGCTCGTAGAAGGCGGACAGATCGGCAAGGTCATCGAATTTAGGGCAGCGTTCCTGCAGGACTGGATAATGGATCCTGAGTTTCCACTCGTCTGGAGGCTGCAAAAATCCATAGCGGGAAGCGGGGCCCTCGGGGATCTCGGCACTCACATAATTGATCTAGGGCGGTTTCTGGCCGGGGACATAGAGTCTGCGGTGGGAATGACGAAGACCTTCATCACGGAAAGACCCCTTCTGGATGATCGCAAGAAGACGGGCAAGGTCGACGTAGATGACGCGTTCATCACGATAGTGAAATTCAAGTCGGGAGCCATTGGATCAATCGAAGCCTCCAGATTTTGCGCCGGCAGGAAGAATTTTCAGAGGATCGAGATCCACGGTCTCGAAGGGTCCCTTTCCTTCAATCTGGAGAGGCTCAACGAGCTGGAATTCTATTCTGGGAGGGACGGACAGGAAAAGAGTGGGTTCAGAACAATTTCGGTTACGGAGCCGATCCACCCCTACTACAAGAACTGGTGGCCGCCTGGGCATGTCATCGGATGGGAGCACGCAATGGTTCACGAGATGTACCACTATTTCTCTGCCGTGGCCCAGGACAAGCCCGTGGAACCGTGGGGCGCAACCTTCAAGGACGGCCTGATGGCAGACAGAGTTTCCGGCGCAATTTCCAGATCCGCCGTGACCGGCAGGTGGGAGGACACCAGCGCAGGATAGCGGAGAAAAGTCGAAATTTCTTTAACCCCGGGCTAGTGCCATTTACTTTCGAAATGAGTCAGCAATCACCGAAAATGTCGCGGTTCAGAAAGATAGGGAACGTCGTCTACACTAGTGGAGTTACCGGAACGCCGGGAAACGTGCCGTCCCAGATCAGGAACGTATTCGAAAAGCTCGGAGGAGTACTTCACGAGGCGGGAACGTCCTTCGAGAAGGTCGTGAAAGCAAACATTTACCTGTCTGATCTGAACTATCGAGAGCTATACCTTAACCAGATATGGAACGAGTACTTTGGGAATATGGAGTTCCCTCCTTCCAGGACAACCGTGGAAGCAGGATTGGGAACTGACGTCTATGTAGAGATTGAAATGATCGCTTCTCTTTAGCGCGCCGACTCAAGATTCCTGGATGCTTCTCCAGGAAGGCGTTATAACTCGGCAACCACATCATATCGGATAACCATGGCTCCTGCGGGCAAAGTGGCAAAGAAGCGAGCTCTTTATCCTTCGAAACAAGTTATGGGAGTACACGATCTGAAAGAAGGCCAGATTGGCAAAAACACCATTGAGGACAGAAAACTGATAGAAGAATCTGTTCGCGATCCTTTGAAATGGTTTCTAATGGAAGGAAATGGGGACAGATGACAGTCAAGGAATTCGAGGAGCAACCTGAAAGAGAACAGAAGAAACGATATGACTGACGTATTTCCCGACGGCTCTAGCTAAGAAGAATTTGACGAAACAATCGTTAAAGCGACC
>JASHPQ010000080.1 GCA_030037995.1 Nitrososphaerales archaeon
AAATTCACAAGAAAATTATTGGTGAATCAACTCTGTATCCTAATTCAAAAACGGACGATAGGAAAAATATAATTCGAATTGAGGAATATAAGAAGCGATAGTTTTCAATTCCCCATTTCATTTTTTTCTATTGAATTGTGTGCGTGTGTGCTGAGAGTGTGTGTGTGTGCGTGAGTGTGCGTGTAGGGGTATGCTTCCCCTCTTCTTGCTCTTGCTCTCTCTTGCTTACTACTTCTTAGGCTTGTTACTATTCTTTCTTTTATAGGCTAGGCTCTTAGCTAACAATTATATAATGTAAAATTCACGAAACGGCAATTCTTTGAAGCGCACCGGTTCCATACTGCTAAGTATCTCCGATTATGCATCCCCAAAGCAGCCACCAGTGTCAGAGAGTATAGTTTTTCCACGTTTTGCTTTTTCAAAGGGACGCGGCTACAATCTCGCTTCCGAGAAGGCTCCAAAGCAGAAAACAATAATGATCTGCGATGATGAATCCGACGTACTTAGAGCTTACAAGATCGCTCTCGCTTCTAGATATAGTGTTTTAACCGCCAGTTCAGGAGAGGAGTGTTTACGAAAGTATAGTAGCGAACTTAGAGCGGGCGCTAAAGTGGACGTCCTAGTCCTGGACTATAAACTCGGCGACATGCCCGGCGACGAGGTAGCGCGCAAAATTAGAGATCTGGATGGTACCAAGGTTATTCTGATTAGTGCTTACGAGATCAGTGGATCCTTTTTGCAGGAACTCAAACAAGGCAATTGCATAACGACATTCGTGAAGAAACCAATTACCATGGCTTCACTACTGGCGACCGTCGAAAGGACATTGCTCGAGTAACTGGAGAGAATTCGCTCCCAACCACAGTTATTAAGAAATTAAATGGGCTTACCTGATATCATTCGAAAAGTCACATAAGATTCTAGATTATTATTATTAGATTTGTCCGGCGTGAAGAAAGCTTTGCCACTTAAGGATTCGCTCTCAAAAAAGAGCGCGGCTCTGCTCATAGCGTTGGCGGTGATCGCAGCGGGTCTCTCGCTCGCGTCGTTTGAGTTTTCTTCCGCCGTCTCCACGAGTGTCTCGAACCTGTCGATCGCGAACGTGAACTCCAGTTCGCAGATCGAGGCGGCTGATCTGAGCCACCTCCTGTCGAGGACTTTGGAGGGAGTTTCTGCGAATCTTCAAGTAATCGCTACTTCCTCCTCCGTCACAAGCGTTAACGTAACTTCGGCGGGATCTCTTTTCGTCGGCGCCGAGAATTCCACAAGAGATCTGACATCGAGCTATTTCTGGATGGATAGCTTAGGGGGCCTTCTTCTCGTGAGCAATAGCTCTCTCCACACCTATCCATCTGGTACCGGCTTGAATCTCAGTAAGAGAGAATTTTTTACCGCCCCCAAGGTGACGGGAGATACGTACTTCAGCAGTGCCACTCCTTCTCTCAGCAATTCTTCTCGCATTTACATTTTCATCTCGCAGCCGGTATTTTCCGAGAATCAGTTCGAGGGCGTGGTTGCGGCGGCCATCCCGCTAGGGACTCTTGGCAAGTTTCTCCAGAGCGAGCTCTCCCTTAACTTTCGTAGCGACTTGGGAATACTTGATTTCAATGGAACCGTACTCTATACCGGAAACCAGTCGTTGATTGGACAAAATGTGTTTGGGAGTGCGTTCCAATCAGAATTGCCCTCCGACCTCAAGCCCATCTTCGACTCGTTCCTGAATGAATCGCTGGGGGGCAGTGCAGGGGTCGATGACATCTCGTACAAAGGTGTGAGTGCGACGCTCGCCTATCAGCCCGTGCTCGTGAACGACAGCTCCGGCCGTTCGCACCAGTTTGGAGTTCTCTACATAGTTGCAGCAGACACTTTGACCGGAAATGCAGTTGCCCTAATCAACCAGCAGCGCCTCGTAAGTACTGCGATAATCATCGGCATAGGCGCCACGTTTTTCGGAACTGTATTCATGATCCTCAGGTGGAATAAGAGACTAGGCGATGCGGTGGGGGAGAAAACAAAGGAGCTTGTTTCAGCGAACCTTCAACTCTCTTCGGCAAACGAACAGCTCGCATCGCAGTCCAGGGCACAGACGGACCTGATCAATATTGCCGCTCACGAGCTCAGGACCCCGACGCAGAGCATACTCGCGAATGCTGAGCTCTTGCGCGGAGCCATCGTGCCGCAGGTTGAACCTATCAGGGTCTCACCGTCTCAGTCCAGTGGAGACAGTGTAGTTGAGCCCGGTCAGGAGTTCATCTCTTTTCCCAATATTCCGCAGGAAGACATCATCGGACTCGTAGAATCGACCTTCAGAAACGCACAGAGGCTGGAAAAGCTCACTCAGACCTTGCTCGAAGTGGCGCGAATTGATAACAAGGCGCTCCGGCTGGATTACGAGATCTTTGATCTAAATGAAGCAATACGACAGCTCATACCCGACGTTAAAAAGAGCATGAGCTTGAATTCGGTTGCGCAATCCACGAGTCCCGAAATCTCCCTGGATACCGAACGGCCGGATCTGATTCTTACTGCGGACAAGACGAAGGTGGGTCAGATCCTCTCAAACTTGCTGAGTAACGCGATAAAGAGCTCGGGGCGTGGTGGAAAAATTACCATTTCGACGCGAAAGGAGGGCGATTTCGCAATCGTCACAGTGAAAGACGATGGCAAGGGGATTAGCCAGGAGATCTTTCCGCGACTGTTCAACAAGTTCACGTCGGATTCAGGTACCGGATTGGGACTGTTCATCTCGAAATCTTACATCGAAGCCCATGGAGGAAGCATAAGGGCAGAGAATAACAAGGACGGGAGGGGCGCCACGTTTACCTTTACTCTCCCGCTACACCCGATGGGAAACGGCGACACTTCGAAGAACGTATCTTAAGAGAACTGACTTTGCCAATCAAGTAATCGTATCGTTGATCGCCGTGATCAGATTGGCCAGACTGACCGGCTTTTTCAAAAATGAAGTGATGATTTTTTGCTTCTTCAACTCATCTATCCGCGAGGGATCGATTTCGAAAGCAGTCAGCAAGAGGACGCTTGTAGAAGCAATGGTCTGGAGTTTGTATGCGAGCTCGTCACCGAGCATATCCCCCAGTCTGTAATCCAAAACTACCACGCCAATTTTCTTGCCCGATTCTAGAGCCCTCGAATAGATCTTCA
>JASHPQ010000009.1 GCA_030037995.1 Nitrososphaerales archaeon
GCTTGGTGTGGAGCTGTTCCAAAAGGAGTTGACGCTCTTGTCGCTGCTGCGGTTCCCAATGCCGCTCTCTCTTCCTGGCTCCCGCTGGTGTATCGTGCGAAGCTTCAGCAAGGAGAGACTGTCTTGATTCTCGGCGCTACTGGGGTGGCAGGCAAAGTCGCCATTCAGATTGCCAAACACCTGGGTGCCGGGAGGGTGGTTGCCGCAGGGCGTAATGAGAGGGTACTGCAAACTCTTCCGGCTCTTGGAGCCGATGCAGTCATTTCACTCAGCCAGAAGGATGAAGCTTTGGCGGAGGCTTTCGCCCTATCCAATTCTGAACATCCGTTCAACATCATCCTCGATTATATTTGGGGACACCCTGCAGAAATATTGATGGCCGCTCTGACGCGTCATAACCTCATGGCTGAGGAGTCTCGCATTCGTTTTGTCACCATTGGATCTTTGGCAGGTCCCACCGCCTCGGTACCTTCTGCAGCACTCCGCAGTGCCGGATTGGAGGTCTATGGAAGCGGCGGCGGAAGTATCTCTTTCCGAGCGATCTTCGAGACAATCCCAAAAATGTGGGCGGCAGCCTCGAGCGGTAAATTGAGGATCGATGTCGTTCCTGTCCCGCTTGCCGACGCCGAGGAGGCCTGGAACCGCCAGGACCCAGACGGCCGTCGCATCGTTTTCGTTCCCTGAGGTTAGAAAAAAGAGTATTGGAAGTTGCCCCGTGAAAAAGAAAGCGAGAGCCTAGCGGTGATTCTGGGCCATCTCAATCGAGACATGTCGCGAATGTTCCTGCAGTCTGTCGGCATGAGCTTTTCACGCTTCCTCGTGCTGCACGAACTCATGCACGCTGGTGAAATAACCCAAACGGAGCTACAGCGTCGGTTGGGAATGGAAGGGGCGCTCATCACCAGGTTTGTGAAGGAGATGGAGACCGCGCACCTCGTAACCCGCCGAGTCGATCCAGCTGACAATCGCTTTACTTTGGTCGCGATTTCGCCAGCGGGTCGCTTGGTTTTTGAGAAAATGAAAACTCTCAGAGAAGCTTCGGAGGCTCAGCTCTTGGATGGAGTGACGAAGAAAGAGCAAGCGATCATGGTGAAAATCATCAAGCGTATCCAGGAGAACATTTCTCGTTGGCAGCAGTAAGCTACTACGCTGTTCGGACAGTGGCAATCGATGCCTTCACTTCCGCAGATTTTTTTGTCCTGGTCACTACAGTCATATATTGCCGGGATGACTCTGAATCACCGAGTTCCAGACAAGGTTCAACGCACTTGCGAGTTTTCTCTCTGCCTTCAACAAGTGTTCTTGAATGTAGTTCTTTCGCCCTCTGTCGCTCGTACAGGAGATCCAGGTAACGATACCGAGAGAAAATGCTGAAACTGCCAGTGAGATTTAACTTCTTGAGTTAGCCGAGTTTACTACAAAAATTCGTGTGTGTGATACGCTTCCCGTGAAAACCTCTCTGGATCTAGGGCATTTTCGCACCTGAAAGGTGCGAAGGAGCGAGAATTTAGCTTTTTCGCAAAGTAGGTCGAAATGGTAGAATGATAAATAAGGCGTCCGATCCCCCCCGATAGGGCGTTTCGTGCTTTGAATTGTAAGCCATCGCATCTAGCACTATTACAATTGACCACAGAACGAAAAAGGAAAGCGTTGGGAAGCTGGGAAGAGAAACCCTGTTGAAGCTTGAATCAAATACACTATCGTTATAGCTCGTGGAGATGTACGCTGGTAGCGAGATGCAAAAACAAAGACAGTGTAAATTAAAGATGCGAGTAGTGCTCCTCTGCTTCCCTTAAGACTAAAGTAAGTTATTACCCTCCAGATCGCCGGAATTGGTACAGGTCCTAGTACGGTGAACAGGTTGCTCCTATGCTATGAGGTCGCGCTCCTTCTTTATCAGTTGTCCCATCGTCTTCCTGCTTCAACTTGCTTCGGGTTCTATTTCGTTCAGAGGTACGAGCGATCTCGCACTGCGATAGAGAAAGTAGCCGCTTAGCAAGAGCCCAGCGATAGTTAGGAGGTCCCCTTCCATATCAAAGGGAAAGTTGCCCAGTTCTCCGAAGCCCGCTAAAAAGAAACCGATGAAGAATAGCCCGAACCACACGAAATGTCTGCGCAAGACCGGGTCTTTGGAGCGCCTAGCGACTGTTGGAAGGTAGAGCAGGCCCGAAATGACAACTATCAAGGGAGGGGCAAGGAAAAGCAAGAAATTTCCTAAATCAAGAACTATCCAGACCACCAAGATTGCGAGAATTCCAAGGTACAGCGGCCATAGAACTTTGCGTACCTGGCTCCAATGTAAAGTGTCTCGGAGTAGAGGATCTGATCTTCTGGCAGCGCGAAGGGAAATATCAATCCAATAGAATAGGAGAAGGAAGGCAAAGAAAACTGCCGCGCCTGTAACATCCTCAACGCCTGAAGGAAGAGAAAACGCAGGAGCAATACCGCCATAGGTAGAAAGTACTACGGCCACAGCAACGAGAGCAACACCAAGGGCTTGATTTCGATAGAGTCTAACAAATAGTGCATGGCGAATCTCAAGAGCCCAGTAGATCACATAGGCAAGAAGCGGAAGGGGCACGATAAATCCGATGATCAGAAAAATGTGGAATTCACTTAGCGTAGGCATTCAACTCCATTCCAGTTTTTGAAAATGCGAAGTTGTAGTAGTCGGGCTGCGGTGGCACTCCACGCATCTTCCTGATCCTGAGAAGCGGTAATACTCGCAGTCCTTCCTCGTACAGCCGCAACTCAACTACGCCGTCGAAGAGCTGCTGCATCGCCGCAAGGACATTCGGGGGGTGCATGCCCTCCTCAAGTGTGGCCAGGAGCACGCAGTCGTACTTTTTGATTTCATCGAAAAGCTGCGTTAGGAATTTGTAAACCGTGTCCGGCTGATTCAGCATCAAAAGAGAAGAAAGCAGATCGATTGTTATCCTGATCCTTCTCGTCTCGTTATTCTTTAGCAGATCTTTGATATTGAAGGAGAGGCTCGCTAGATCGCTGATGTTGAGTTTGAGCTGTCCGGAGCCGTCGCTCGAGTACCAAAGAGGAATCTTTTGGGAGAAATCAACACCGAAGGCCTTTGTGTCCTGCAGTACTTCCCTCGAAGAGAGCCTGGTCGCATAAAGGGTGAAATCGTTCTGGACCAAGCCCGAGGATGTAAACCAGTATCCAAGGGCTTCCTTCCCGATCCCCGGAGGACCAACCACCAGAATGGTCGATCTATCTGGATATCCATCACTGCCTAACAGGTTGTCAAGCGATGCGATTCCGGTCGAGGTCAAAAGGAAAAGCTATTGCTTTTGCAAGCTCATTCGCTTAGATAAGGATTAGGCAGAAAGATAATTGACTGCTCTAGGATTTCGCCAGCACCGTTATGGTTCCGGTCATGAAGGGATGTATTGAGCAGTGATAGCTGTAGATCCCGGGTGAAGTGAAGGTATAGGTCCAGGAGTTGCCGTGATTGAGCAGACCAGAATCGAAGAGACCGGAGTTACTCGTGACCGTGTGGATGCTGTAGTCGTTGTTTGTCCATGTGACCGTGTTGTTTACTCCTATCACCAAAGTAACACTTGATGGACTGAAATGGCCAGCTGCATTCGAGGGATTGAACGCACCGCTGACTATGGAGATTGCCACAGGGGCAACGGCACTTTTTGCATTGGAGCTAGGAGACAGAGCTCCAATTCCAGCCCCCGTACTTAGCAATACCAAGATGAGAACTGTAAGTATCCCGCTAAACGACTTCGGGCTCGCAAGGTATCTTTTCTGGTTTATACCACTCTTGCGGTTCACAATGCACAGAACATCCAAGATGGCTACCAATATCAGAACGGGGACTATCGTGTCGGCAACGATGAACGTGTTGAAATCCTGTGGGTTGGAAAGCGTGGGTATCCAGACATTCAGCGCGTTTGCCCCAATTATGAAACCGAGCGATGCCAAAGCTGCAAGGATGTAACCCCACGTCTTCAGAGAGAATTCGCCGGCCGCACCAACGAACGCGACTATTATGAAAAGAATCATTACATAGAGAAGCGGATCTGAGGAAGAAGAAAACTTTGACAGATCAGAGCTGATGCCATAGAGAAGATCCAAAGCGGAGAACGCAAGGCCGAACGTAATCACCCAGATCGCGAACGGCCTGGAAGAAGTAACATTCTTTGTTCCCGTAGTCTCGCTACCTTGTCCCCTGGTTTTTTGGCCAAGCATGTCCATATTGTTATCATATTTTGAATTCTTGATCGCTCGAATCTGGGGCAATTTCTGTCTCAAGAATGAGCAAACTGACTCGGATTATATGACGCTTGATGTACACTTATGTACAGACGTTCAAACAGCTTCAAAGATAGCCGGGTGAATTATCGGAGTTGGGACGGACAAACATTGCTGTGGACGACGCTGTTTCGGACGAGTTATCGCTCGAGGCGGGGAAGGAAAACAAGACTCAATACGCATTTGCAAACGAGGCGCTTCTCGCAGTTCTCCAGGTCACCAAGGGAGGCGGTATTCCTAAGCAGATCCATCCCGCGTGGAAGTTTGTGAGCATGATGAAAGATGTAGGCTGTCTCGTCCTTCCAGAGGCACTCGTCGAGAAATTGATCGAGAGGATGTACAACATCGACAGTGACTGGCTCATTAAGGCTTGGTATGATGAGGGCCGAAGGCTTGGAGATTTTCTCAAGATGTCCGCCGATAATCCTGAGGACTTGGGGCAAGTGATAGGAGAGTTCCAAGTACTGCTGCCCGCTCAAAAAATAGAATTCAAAAAAATGCCTAGTGATTCGGAGACGTCGAAATACGGCGAAGCGATCTACGAGATTAGGGCGATGGGTGCAGGGAATTCTATAGAAACCACGTCGTGTGCCGAACAGTTCATTCGGGGTTTGCTCTCAGCTTATTCACTCAAGGTGACTGAAGGAAAAGTCTCACGCGGGATAATTGGGATTAGAGCCGTGGCGACAACTTCGACCGGTTCTTAGACACTTCATAAAAAACAGGAAAAATCGGCGGCGTAAAAGTTGCAGAATTTTTCGCTTGCTGGAAAAACGTGCATGATCACGGGAGCAAATTCTGGAATTGGAAAATCATGTGCGACCAAATTTGCCGGAATGGGTGCCTTGACCGTCATTGTCTGCCGTGACGAGAAAAAAGGTATCGATGCCCAGAAGGAGATAGTGAGCCTTACTGGGAATAGTACAGTGGAGTTGATCGTCGCGGATCTGTCATCGTTGGATTCAGTGAGAAAGCTTGCATCTAACTTTTTGGAAAAACACGACAGATTGCACATCCTTGTGAACAATGCGGCGGTCGTCGAAGGCAAGCGGATAGTCACGAAGGACGGCCTCGAGGAGGTTTTCGTCGTTAACTATCTCTCGCAATTTCTCTTGACAAACCTGCTTCTTAATGTGCTAAAAGCTTCAGCTCCTTCGCGAGTCGTCAATGTAACATCTAGTGTTCATGCACACATTGATTTCGATGACCTGCAGATGGAGAAGGGGTACAATGCAATCAAGTCCTATGGGCAATCAAAGCTAGCGCAGATCCTCTTCACAAGGGAGCTTGCCGACCGGCTCGCCGGGTCTGGGGTAACCGTCAATTGCGTCCACCCGGGAGCAGTCCGAACTCACTTGGGAGATGAGGGAGGACTGGTAGGAATCGGCATAAAGCTGCTCCGACCATTTTACATGACCCCGGAAAAAGGAGCGGAAACTCTAGTTTATGTTGCCACTTCCCCAGATGTGGACGGCATCACTGGCAAGTATTTCTACCGAAAGAAGGAAAGGCCTACTCCCTTTAGTGAGAAAGACTCGCTTCGCCTCTGGGATGTCAGCATGAAGCTTTCGGGTCTTGCGGCTTAGATTTATCCTCAGAGCTTTATCAAGGAGGAATAATTCCCCGTCCAGACCATCAGTCCCAGAACGAGACCGTAGATCGAGTCGGAAAATAGCGCGCCAAACAGTCCTCGATTTGTTATCGTTATCGTACCCATCGACTCGTATGTTCTACGCCACAAAACTGCGAAAAGAAACCAGAGAGCTACACCGTAAAGAATGCCAATCCATACAACCGAGGAATCTGGCAATGCAATTATGAGAAAGAAAAATGGGAGCAAGAGACGAAATACGATTCCCGCAGCAACTCCATGAGAGATATGACTCGCAATTGTCCAGGAGAGAAGTGGCTTCGATAGTTGCCTCCATTTTTTGCTCAATCGTGACACCATAACCCAATTTATCTGCCACTCTGTGACTCCCTCTGTCCCCCATTTTGTCCAGAATGGAATTTCGACCAGAGTCATTACCACTGCGCCTGCAAAACCGGACACGGCGGCCCAAGCTAAATCGATGAGAAGGAGAGACATCCACAATCTAGCCAAACAGGTGGGGCAAGAACAATCCAAGGAAGATGCCGTAAACGAAATGGGATAGCAAACTCACGAGCAATCCACGATTCGAGATTCTGATCTGTCCCAGCGATTCAAAGGTCGTCCTCCCGAGAGTGGGGAAAATAATCCAGAGCACGAAGCTGTATACGATCGTATCGTAGAGAATGGAAACTCGCGCGTCGGGCACGAAGAGGTAGAATAGTGGCAGTAGAAGGCGGAATGCGACACTTGCAATTATCCCGTTTAGTAGGTGAGTCGCGACAGTCAGCTGTGGAAAGCCCTCTTCCTTGATCAGGGTGGATCTCCGCAGTATCATTCTAGAGAAAATCACCGAATCAACCTGCCACTCGCCAACACCTGACATTCCCCACTTTTTCCAGAAGGGAGCTTCAGAAGCTGTCATCAGAAGACCCGCACAGAGTCCTGCGCCAACCGCTCCAATGATTTCTGGAATGATCAAGGGTCTTCGACGATCACGATGCCGGTCATGTAAGGGTGAATCGAGCAATAGTAGGAAAAGTTTCCAGCGGTTTCGAATGTGTAGCTCCATCTGTCTCCGGAATTCAGCAGCCCCGAATCAAAAATTCCCGACCTGCTCGTCACGGTATGGATAGTATAATCATGATTTACCCAAGTGACGGTGTTGTTCACTCCAATCACCACCAAGATGGTTTGGGGCGAAAAATGCCCGGCCGCGTTTGTTGGCCTGCTAGCTCCTGGAACAATCGAAACCGTGGCGGATGAATTTGTGTAATATTTCGCAGTTGCAACGGATCCGTATGTGACAGTTCCAATGATCAAGATTAGCACCGCCGCCGTTAGCAATCCGCCATAAGATAGAGGTGTCCTCAGGTATGTTTTCTGATCCAGACCGGTTTTCAAGTTGAGCAGGCAGAGAAAAGAGAAAAGCGCAACCAGAACCAGGATCGGAATGCTGGATGATGCGATCGCGAAGGTACCAAATTGGGAAGGGTTTGGAAAAACCAGAAGAGAAGGGACAACAAACCCCAAGCCCACAACTATTGATAGAACGAAACTCCATCTGCGGCGGGTCAGGAGTACGCCCAGGGCAGAAATGAAGCAGAAAAGAACGAAGCATCCCACTACTCCGATGAAGGGGTCGAAGAACGACAGATTTCGTAGGTCGGGAATTATGCCGTACAGTAGATCAGCTCCTGAAAATATGAGGCCAGCAAAAATCACCCAAACGGCAAATGGGCGATTTTGATTCCTATTCACCATGATACGTAATTCCTTCGACAAAAATTTCGGTGTGTAAGTGTTTCTTCGTCTACGAACTTTGCCCCTCAGATCCAGTAATCAGTAATTCGGACTATATTACAGGGCATGTACAGTTGTGTCCTTTTTCACACTTTTTTAATTAGCAAATATCTTTTTTCTTGAGTCCCCACGGGCGAAGGCCGGATTCCTTGGGATTAGACTGAGATAGCCGATCGATTCGGTTCGATGTCCCTCTGCCTTTCAATCATGGGAGAGATAATCCTTCGTCTAGAAAGGCATTAGCTAAGGTAGATCCGGCGAGGCGGCACCCGCATCAAAATTCCGTATTTCCCGACCGGTCTGAATTTCGGATTTTGGAAAAACTGATTCTTGAATGAAGACCGATTCAACCTTTTTTCCGAGATCATTCAATTAAGTTATCAAAAAATTGCGTTACAATTAGGGCGTGTTTAAACTGCCCTATTCCGTCTTGAATTCAATGAACAATTGCAAATTGTTGCAATTGTTGTATCGGCAGTTTTGACCGTTGGATATATAGACACTTATAATCGTGTTCGGAAGAAAGGTCGAGGTTATTCAATCGATATGTGGGAGGATTTGTTACCTATTCAAAGATTCTCTTTATTCCATGAATTGAATCAAAGTCAGAATCGTTGGAGTATATCTCATCTATTCCAAATCTTTTCATTTGGCACGCTATAACTAAATCATCCCAATTTTCAGCTCGGATTTCGTGGGAAGTCATGAGTTCCAGATAATCTCCAAACGTGGTTTCGGCCTTAGTCAAATTTGGGAGAGAACGCAGAAAATCGATAAAGAGTGGGATTGCACCAGCTTTCTTTTTCCATTTGAGATAGGACCCGACCTGAGAAATAACGATTGATGAAGTAAGAGCAACCTCATCCTCGTTTTGGATTCGCGCGAGGATTCCTCTTGCTATCTTGCCGTACTTGGGATCGGCGGCCAGGTGATAAATGAAGACGTTAGCATCCACAAATCTCATGTGGGTGCATCTTCTTTTTCTTCTTCCCTTCCAATTGCATTGTCAATATCTTCAAGCTTGACTCTGTGTTTACCAATTATCCCCTGAATGTCTGAAACCCTAACGACTTTTTTCCTCCTCAATATCAGAGCACCGTCCTTTGAGGTAATGTCGAACTTGTCTCCTTTGGAAATTCCTAGGTTTCTTCGTATTTGAGCGGGGATGGTTATTCTGCCCTTGTCCTCTACTTCTGCTTCCATCTTTTCGTACGGTGCTACCCACGTCAAAGTGGGATATATATCTTCCCACCTTTGGGGTCTTAAGAGAGAAAAAATGCAAGCTGGAAAATGGATCTGGGGAAACGAAGCTTTACTTCCTTCTTTTTCTCCTGCCACTTATGTAAAACGAGAACACCTTGACTTTTTGGTTTAAATCCATACTCCTGAAATTTAAGAGAGCAGGAGAAAGAGGTTAAAGTTGAGAGCTGACAGGCCTTAAGACTGGAAATTTTCCATACATTTATCATCCACACAGTCGGGCAATATCAGCCAGTCGATTTGGTTTCCACTGGCCTCGCCCCACTGGATGATATTCTTGGAGGGGAGGGTTACCCAGAGAAATCGGCAGTCCTAATTGTGGGTGCTCCGGGAGTTGGGAAAGAGGCTCTAGGGTACTGGTTCACACAATCTGGACTATCTCAAGGAGATTTTTGTCTTTACGTTACAAGACTTTCTACCCGAGAAATTTTGAAAGATTCGAAAGCTTTTGGGGTGCACTACGAGCAGAGGGTCCCCTTCTGGGTAGCGGGACATGGCGGAGAACTAAAGTGTGACGTGAATGATCTTTCAAGTCTGTCCTTCAACATTAAGGACATTTTGAAAAAGAACGATCCCCGACGTTTTAGAATCGTCACGGACATTGTTTCTACTCTCTTGATGATGAGTCCTCCTGAGACGATCTACAAATACCTTAGTCAGTTGATTTCTGAGATTAAGCAACACGACGCCGTCGTGCTAGCTACTCTAGAGGATGGAATGCATTCTCCTCAGGTGATTACCGCGATGCAGCAGCTCTTTGATGGCGTAGTAGAGCTTAGAATCTATGAGGAGGGGTTGAGGTTTATTCCAATTTTGCGAATCCGGAAGATGATCGGAGTCACTCCGAGCCCCGGCTATTACAATTTCTCGTTTACGAAGAGCGGATTGGAGCTGAATTCCTATGCTAAGTAGTTTTGATATTGCAAATATAATTGGGGCAGTTGCTATCTCTGCGATTTTCGGCTTTGCGATCTACACTGCACTTGGGATCAGGCGTACCTTTTCTGTCGGATTGTACCGCGATCAAGCTCTCGGGGTAGCACTAATCGCATTGATTATTTTGGTCAATATTTTATCCAATATAATTTTCTCATACATCCCTCCAAACGTTCCGAGCGATTTTCTCTACAGTAATGTGGGCATAATTGGTGAAATAGCTTTCCTGCTCTGGTTCCCGATATTCTACTATTGGATTGATAATTCAGAGCTGGCTGCGAGAAAATCAAATCCATTTCTTCGGGATATTCTGCATTGGCAACGGGTCCGCGTATACCTCGGCCCTTTGATCTACACTTCGATTGTAAGTGCCGGATGCGTAGTTGTAATCCAGACCATTTTCTTTGGGGTGTCACCTGTCAGTATGGTTAGCGAAGAAGCGGTACCTCCTAACTTTCCACTTATTGTTAGTATCTTGTTTCAGCTTATTCCCTCGTTTATACTCTTTATTGGATTACGGGTTTTGGCCATAATAGCTCTACCAATCGCCGCGTGGCAAACCCGAGATCCCTTACTGAGAAAACAGATCTACTGGCTGGGAATTTTCTTTATTCTGAACTTTGTAGGGGGCGCTTTGCAAGGGGCTATTTTAAATCCGTTCGAGGCCCTATTAGTCTTGGATGCAATTGTCTTCTTGAACGGGTACTGTTTGTACAAGAGTGCGAGGTCACTGGTTCCAACCTATAGTTTTTCAGCTGAAGAACTAAAGCCTATCCCTCCAGATAATCCGTCATCATCTTAGGTCAGAGTGAAGGTCTGGGTTATTCGTATTCCTCGCATACGCTGGAGGCTCTGGCTAGCGTCCGGATATTGCACTTACAGATCTATGTAAGTCGCTTGTGTCTCTAAACAAGATTTCAGAGAACACTTAGGAGGGAGCAAAGATTCCTTGACGTGCTATTGATTCTGAGACCGTCCTCTATTCCCATGGCGATCCGGAATTTCGGACAAGTTTAACTAAATTCTGTACAAGAAAATCTTCAGGTATATGTTCCAACCGGATGACCTGGACAGGAAGATTCTGAAGGAGATGTTTAGTCCGGCGTCCCTGCAGTGGAACATCAAACAGTCATACAACACTATTGCGAAGTTACTTCTGGTTGATGAAGAAACAATCAGAAGGAGATTTGAACGAATGAGGGAAATGGGAGTCCTGCAGGGCTGGCAGATCATCATCAATCCACACCTGATAGGATGCGAAGTGGCAACTTTTGATTTGACAGTGCCAAAACTAGAATCTCGGAGTACAATAATCTCCCAGCTGAAATTGATCAGTGGAGTGATCTACATCATCGCTTTCTATGACAACCGGCTCCGCTTTATGATCTACTACCCTAGTGAAAGCGCTCTGGAAAGACAGATCGCACTTATGGAGTCGCTCTGCGAAAGCAAGCGTTCGATGTTCTGGCGAGACGTCTTTCCGCCTTGCAATTTGAAGATGACAAGAACTGATTGGTTGATTATTGGGACGTTGATGAAGTCGGATCCTAGAAAAAAACTCTCGACGGTGGCTCATGAGGCGGGAGTTTCGTCGAAGACGCTAAATCGAAGATTGCACAGAATGAGAGAACAGCATGCCTTTTTTCTTGACGCAGGGATTGATGTTAGCAAATTAGGAGGCTCTCCTTGCGCCATACTGGTACGTTACAAGGACAAATCCAAGAAAAGACAATTCGACGATCTAATTCTAAGAACAGTTGGTAACATTGCCATGAGTAACACCGCACCGACTGAACACTCTATGTTCTCAATTCATTGTGAAAACCTCGCTGATGCCGAAAGAATCTTTCAATGGATAAGGGGCTTGGATGGGGTCGGAAAGGCGAAGATGGGAATTTATCAAGAAAAAATCACCGTTAACGATTGGCTTACGGAGGAAATCGAGCGTCGTGCCCGGACAAGTTAATGCAGCGCCCTCCTCCCATCTAGATCACATCAATAGTAATCTCAAAATCATAATGGATGTTTCGATTGTTGTTGGAGGACGTAATCCAGAGAAAACTTCCTGGTACTGTTTTTTCACGATTAACTTGTTCGCGGTTTGAAAGAATCTATTTCTGAGCCATCGATTGAAACTTCCTCTTGCTAGCTCCATTGAAACTGTGCGATCGCTTGTTTTTTGGAGCAAGCTAACGAATGGCTTCCTAGTTCTCTCATACTCGGATAATCCAGGCAAAGAAAAATCATTTGTCTTGACGCATTTTTCCAATATTGGGGCGAGCGTAAGTGAATCGGCGAGTGCCTGTTGGGCGCCTGCACCTGCCCCCGGATGAAATGAGTGCGCGGCATCGCCAATTAGAATTGCTCCATCTACAACCCATGGATCGACATTTGAAACAGTCGGCTGAAAGGATATCAGGGTCCCATCGCTTAAACTAGGAGAAGCTTCACGAATGGCATCAGACAAGTACGGTGCTACGTCAGCTATCTTCTTCTTAACGTATTCCTGTCCTCCCCTTTCTTCCAATAATTCCCTCGTCAGATCCTTTTCCGTGTATCCCAAACATAGTCGAGTTTTGGTACATGGCAGAATGACGACCATGTATCCGTTGCCTAGCAACATTTTCATTCTATCGAGATTGTGGGAATAATTCACAAAGAAAGCAGTTACCAGCGATTTGTCAATGCGCTCATTGGATCTAACCGCAAGCTCATTCCGTAACATCGATTTGTATCCGTCCGCTCCGACCAACAGATTGCAGGGTATCACGCCCGTCTCCTCTTCGTTCTTTCCGTCTTTGGCATTGAACCTAGAGACTTTCGCACCGACGAGTTTCCCAGTCGAATCTCTGTTCGTTCCGTTGCAAGAGATACCGTCGAGGATTTGGACTCCACCTGCAAGTGCATGTTTTCTTAAAACCTCCCTCATCTCTGAAGGACCAAGTAGGAGATGATAGTTGTATTTCTGGTCAAAAAGCAGACCATCCTCGGAAATCATTAGAGATTTTCCCTCGACGGTTGTAATTTCGGCGGCCTTCGATGACATTCCAAGATTGGTCATATCATCGAGTACGCCTAGCTCGTCGAAGAATTTCAATCCTTGCGGGTAAACTAGTATCGCCCATTTGCTTGCTGAAATGGTCCTCTGTTTTTCAATTACGGTGGTTTGCACGCCTCTTCTCGCCAATGCAAGAGCAAGTGATAATCCCGCTAGACCAGCCCCAACTATCAGTATTCCATTTTGTGCTACTTGGGAGTGAATTATACCATCCAAATTCTCCGGATCTAATTCGACGTGAGTCGTCTTATTGTCACTTCATTTTTGCGAAACCCAAAGTTTGGGTCATTTGAGATTTCAACAACTTGGCCCGGGTATTAGGACGGACAGCGGAGACGAAAATTTAACTTAACCTCTCACTGGTTGTGGGTTTTCGGACTTTATTTTCCACTTTCTGTCCATTTGAGTTGCCAATTCTCGCAGAAGTCTTGATATCCCATCTAACAAAGGGTTTATTTCATACTGAAAATAGTTTGCAATGACTTTTGCCTTCCAGTGGTTATGTCGCTTTGGACAAGCTTATTGGAAGCGATGGATATCCTGACAGATCGGCCATTCTTGTAATCGGGCCTCCCGGGATAGGAAAGGAAGCTCTCGGTTACAGATTTACTTACTCTGGATTGCAACGAGGCGAATTTTGTCTTTATGGTACTACGTTGACTGTTCGAGACGTCCTCCATGATATTAGGGCGTTTGGAGTTGATACATCAGAAAAAGTTCCTTTCTGGTTTTCCTCCGAGGGAGGTCAGCTGATATACGATGTTAGCGACCTCTCAAACATTTCCTACAACCTGAAAGATATTCTAAAGAAAAATGGTGATCAAAGAATAAGAATCGTTATCGATTCATTTTCCCCATTCCTGATGCTGAATGCTCCTGAAACAATCTACAAGTTCTTAGCTCAACTGATTCTCGAAGTAAAACGCTACGATGCAGTTCTTTTTGGAACAATCGAAGAAGGAATGCACGTGCCGCAGGTCATTGCTGCAATGCAACAGCTCTTCGACGGTGTCATAGAGCTGAAGTTCTTTGAAGATGGACTGAGACTAGTACCTTTGTTACGAGTGAGGAAGATGCGAGGCGCGCCACCCGAAGCAGGTTACTACAATTTTTCAATTACACGCAATGGAATGGAGGTCAGCGCATTTGTCAAGTGAAACTACGTTAACAATTCTGATACTCACTGTGCAATTTGGTATCATGGTAATCATGTTACTGTACTCCGCTTACACTGCGTTCACAGTTCGCAAGGGGCTCGTAGTACCGCTGTACAGGAGCAGAGCACTTTGGCTCGGGATCCTGGCAATTCTCTGGCTCGGGACTTTGGCAATTCTCTGGCTCGGGACTTTGGGAATGTTAGGGGTGAGTACATTGCGAAGCGCTATGGATTATTTCGTTTCAGGAAGGGGAGAGGTTCTTTGGGTGGGAGTTGTACTACCGACATTCATAGTCTTGCTCATTTGGCTGGACCGGACCAATAGCACCCTCATTCGTCTTGACTATCTGCGGAAGGATATCGTCGGCTGGAAAAAGGCAACGCCTCTCTACTGGGCGGCTGTTGCTCTTTTTGTCGCTCTGTATATCATAATGCAAGGCTATGACCAATTCGGTATTGTGAACTCTCTCACATTATTCTCTTACGATTATGCAACAGTGCCTTTTGGGATTGCTCTGGTATACGCATTAGTCGTACTTGTTGTGGGAAGCATCAGGACCCGTAACTTGACTTTTCGAAACCACATAAAATGGTTGGGCTTGTCTCTCGCAGCTTTGTTGTTTGCTCTTGTCTTATCGCAGCCGGCAATCTATTCGGGAATCTTGGTAATTTTGTTTATTTTACCGGGAACCATGTTTCTCGTTTTCGCATATTTCTGGTATCGAATGGCTCGCTCACTTGTGCCAGTCAACAAACTGATCCACGCGCCGGCATGAAGTAAGTAAAAGGTTGCTAAATAATTGGTCTCAACTGGAGTTTCCTCGCTCGACAATTTATTACTCAGCGATGGAGATCCTGATAGATCCGTTATACTTGTCGAAGGTCCCCCAGGAATTGGCAAAGAAGCGCTTTGTTACTGGTTCATCAGATCAGGATTAGTTCAGTGCGATTACTGTTTTTACGCGACTCACCGACCTGTGTCCGACGTCTTGCGAGATATGAAGGGCGTTGGAATTAGTACCGAACGCGTTCCTAATTGGATAGCAAGCTCGGGCTCCAGCAACCGGCTCGATCTCAGAGATCCAACCTCAATATCGGTTAACATCAAAGAGGCAGCGCACAACAATAAGGATCGACGAGTCCGGATTGCAACCGACGTCCAGCGGCTGTCCTTAAATTAAAGAATCGACATGGAAATCGTAAGACAGCGAATTTAGTCATGACCACAAAACAGTCTATCGTAAAGAAAAAATCCATCGGCTACATGGTCGTTCCCGATCTCAGGGACACGCATACGCTGCTGAATCATGCGGCGCTCGCCGCGAACGCTGGATTCTCTGTGATTTGGATTCCAGACCATTTTCATCCCTGGTTTCATACGGGCGCCTTCGAAGCCAATTCCTGGATCTGGCTTTCGACCGCCATGGAGAGAATCAAGTCGGTTCCTTTCGCCTCGGGAGTGACTGTCCCCATTCTGAGATATCATCCCGGGATCGTGGCGCAGGCCTTCGCGACTCTGGAGGCCATGCACGGCCCCCGAATCATTCTCGGTGTGGGAAGCGGCGAGGCCATGAATGAAATACCTCTGGGATTTGAATATCCTCCACTGGCGGAGAGAATCGACAGGATGGTCGAAGCGATCACCGTCATGCGAAAGCTGGGCACGGAAGAGTTCGTGGATTTTGAAGGAAAGTACTACACACTGAAAAAAGCAAATCTCTACATGAAGTCCAATGTGCCGATCTACATCTCCGCTCTCGGCCCGAGGACGGCGAAGATCGCGGGGAAAATTGGCGACGGTTTCATTACCTTTCCGACGCCACTCGACCGCCTCAAAAATGTGATCTTTCCCAAAATCCGAGAGGGCGCGCGATCGGTGGGTAGATCTTTTGATGATATCACGAAAGTATTGGAGATCGACGTGTCCCTGGATCCGGATTACCAGAAAGCACTGGATTCATTCAGGTGTCTCAAGTCGACCCTCGTGCCGAACATCTTCAACACCAACGAGTACGACCCGAGGAAATTAGAAGCGCGTGGGAATGCTGAAGTAAGCGACCAGGACCTCGCAAAGGCGTTCATCGTCGGATCTTCGGTAGATGATCACATCGCGAGAATCGAGGCTGCGTTTGCTGCGGGTTTCGACCACGTGTTTGTGTCGAGCAACAGCCCGGACGAAGAGAGGTTCATCGACGAATACAAGAAAAAAGTGATCCCGTACTTCGAAAATAGTTACAACGAGCCTCAGATTTTCGAGGAACGGCATGCTAGTGGATATAGCGAGTCAAACAACAATAGAAGGCATTTACCGTAATCGGATGCAGTTTGGATGATCGTTGGATAGGTTGCCTTCCAGTCCGGCGGAAGAAAACGAAGAGCTTAAGCTAATTACCAGACTGGACAGACTAATGCAGCATGCAATGGATTAGAGAGAGGACGATTTTATCGCAGTAATAGGCAAGTCACTTCTAATCGCTCCCTCGCGGTTACTGCCAACGGAAATGGTTTCCATACCGTTTCAACCCACTTTACAGTTACCGGTTTCTTCTGAAACCAAAAAACGACACACGATACGAATTGTTCGTATTTCGCTATCACTCACTATTGAGTGCAAGCGACACGTCTACCTGCAAGAGATCCAAGATCTCCAAATATGATCATGCCCGCTTAGTGCAAGAGCTTTCCGTTTTCCACGACAGTTGTTCCATCAAGCTCTAAAGTGGGCCGGAGGATCACAGCGTCCCAGTGAAGCTTGGACACGATGTTACCCGCCATATCCAGATTCCCGCCCGCAAAATTATGATTGTCGCCAAAACCGACATGGATCCTTCCAAGACCTTCTTTGATCTCGTGAATCCCAGCTGCCTTGTGCAATCGGGCGGCAGGATTTGTTCCCACGGCGAGTTCGCAGAACTGTTTAGAATTATTGTCGCCTTGATCCGTGAGGAATTGTTCGACCTTTTCCGAACTCTCCGAAGCGTCGATTCGAACCAGCTTTCCCTTTTCTACCACAAACTTCATCGGATCCTTTAGAATTCCAAGACTCGACATTGCGTCAACACCGATAGTACCGTCTTCAGATCCTTCCAGCGGGGCACACATTGCTTCTCCTCCAGTTCCCCAGTATCCGTTGTAATTTGGCGCTTCGGCAACATATGAGAGAGGGTAAGCTACCCTTCCAAGTTTTCCTCTGAGCTCTTCCCCGTGGGATTGCAACCTGAACGATTTTGCTTTCGTCAGCAGATTTGCGTAAATTTTTGCCTCAGTTCGTGCTTTTTCTTCGTCTTCAATGGTGTTGTAAGTGATCATGCTCAGGCCGGGATAATAAGTCGCAAAGCCAAACCATCTGACACCGGCTTTTCTTGCCTCGACAAATGGAGCTGCGAATCCTAGTCCAAAGGTTGTAAGCTG
>JASHPQ010000081.1 GCA_030037995.1 Nitrososphaerales archaeon
GAACGTTCCGGAAATAAGGGAGAAAATGAGGGATGCGTTCCGGAGGAACAGCGAGTTCGAACTTGGATTCTGGGAGCAGGCTTACAGTTATGAAGGCAAGTAAGGTCACAAGCTAGAAATCAGGCCTCGTTAACTCTTTCCGCAGATTTCCGAGCATTCTCGAAAATTACTTGCTGGTCGACCATTTTTAGCTCCCCATTTTCGACCAAGACTCTTCCGTCCACGATGACCGTATCAACGTTTTCCCCGTGTGCCCCATAAACGAGGTTTGGAAGAATATTGGCAAACCGCCCCCTTAAGATTGGCTGGAATTTGGGTAGATTAAGATCTACCAAGATTATATCGGCTTTCTTTCCCCGCTCGATCGAGCCGATCTCGCGGTCCATTTGCAGTGCGGCCGCCCCCTCAATTGTGGCCATGCAGAAGGCTTTTTCGTAGCTCGGCATCGAAGAAGCATCCGCCCTAGATCCCTTTTGCAGAATCGAGGCGTATTTCATAACATCAAACATGTCAAGGTTGTTCATGTAGGCATCTGTTCCTATGCCGATGCGCAATCCGGCGATTACCATGTCGTGGAGCCTAGCTATTCCATTGCCCAGTTTCAGGTTCGAAATCGGGCATGTAGAGACCGCTGTCCCAGTTTCTTTCAGGAGACGAATTTCCTTATCCGATAGCCACACGCAATGAGCGGCCAGGACATCCCGTCCCAATACGTCGAGGTCGAACATGTGTTCCCCAGGTCTCTTCCCATACTTTTTCTTACAGATCTCAACCTCCCCCAGCGACTCGGCCAGGTGGATGTGTAGCCCCGTCCCGTATTTGGTCGCGAGTTCCCTTGCCTTCGAGTAAAACTCGGGAGAGCACACGGGGATCCATTCTGCTCCAAACCATATCTTCACTCTCCCGTTTGCCGCCCCATTTTTCAGCTTGAACGCATTTTCATTGTCGGAGAGCGATTCCTGGCCGGGAAAGAGATCTGCTGCCTCGCTCGAGATAACCGCTCTGATTCCGATTTTTTCCGCTGCGTCAGCGCACGCGGTGATGTGACGATACATATCATTTACAGTGGTGATCCCGGCTTTGATGCACTCCAAGTACGCCAGTGACGCTTCGTTGTAGACATCTTCCGGTGTCATCCTCTCAAGCATCGGATAGTAGAACTCATCAAACGCCTTGTCCATCCCTTTCGCAAGCAAACCATCGATCCCTCCTCGATGGAGAGCTATGGAGTGGTAGTGCGAGTCAATCAAGCCTGGAAGCACAGCTTTGCGTTTTGCGTCAATCTTGGAGTCGGTAATAAGACCTGAACGAGGAGAACCGTCTCCAACTTCGACTACCTTATCATCCTGAATTACGACGTATCCTGGATCGAGGACAGTTTGGTTTTTGTCCATGGTGAAGACGATCCCATTTTCGATCACAGTTGTTTCTGTCATCTGGTTGCCTTTGCCGAGAGCCACGAGCTCGGCTAATAAACGAAATGAGCCGTTACAAGAGAAATTGCAGGGCCACACTTAATTGGAAAAGACAGGATTACGTATTTCATGGGGGAGCACGAGCATGAATTCGTGATCGAATGTGATCACTGTAAGGAAAGCTTTTCGTTTGAGATCGACACTCCGATCGCGGTCCGATGTCGACACTGTAACTCAGTCTTTGATGCGAGGCTGCAGCTAGCTAAGAAAAGTAGACAAGTCAGCACTGGTCAGTAAGTCTATCTTGACGCTATTTCTTGTGCACCGGCAAGCTCTCGTACGCGAACTTCGTGTTGTTATAGAGGCCGAGCACCGAGCTCTTGAGCGCCTGGGCCGCGCTCTCCTGAAGTTCCTTTGTGTTCGCGTACTTTGCCAAGATATACGCACCGAACCTCTCATGGTAAATATCGATGTAAGTATGAATATCCATGAAAGTGAGGCACTCGTTCGGGATTAAGTAATGCTTGCGGAGTCCATCGCTTATCTTCTTGTATGCCTTTGGAATCCATCTCTCCATCAGCATTGACGCAGCGGCTATTTCGACGAAGTGTCCCTTTGCATTTCGCGCGATGACGCTTTTGTACCAGTCAAAGAGCGGTCGGTCGAAGTTGCTAGGATCAGTCAAAGGATACACTTCTTTGACCCGATCCATCCTGTAGGCACCTACCATAAAGTCCGCGAACATTTCATTATGTCCGGTTTCTTCGAACATATGCCGTGCAATGAGATCCCGAACTTCCTTTGCACCAATCATGTGAGCCCGCGTATGCGCGAGGCCCTCAAACATGAATACCTCCGAGGTACTCGCCATCAAACGCTTATGATAGTGTTTAAGATCGGCAAGCTCGATTTCCCCTTTGTAAATCAGAGGAGAAAATTCCGGATAAAATGGATCCGATAAATGATCTCGGAGGAAACCATTATGCCAGTCGATCAAAGATTCCACAAAATCAGCATTGGGTTGATTCCTCCATCCCTGCCAGCCTAGCGAGTAGATGCCTCTGACGGGTGTGTATGCTCCCGCAATGTTCAGCTCTCTTTCATCACCGTCCAGCAAGTTGTATTCCCTGGCAATGCTCCTCTCATATTCTTCATCTATTAGAAAGTCGAACTTGCCAGCCAAAGCGTTGTCTTTGCGAATAGAGCAGGAAATATCCCTTTAAGATTTGTCGATTTTATTGAAGCTATTTCAGGAGTCTATCCAACGTGAGCTGAACGAAATCCTTCGCCTTTTCCTTTAATTCATTTATACGTGGTTTGAGTTTCTTGCGATATGATCACCAATGCAGCGGTACTCCGTCAGTTCGGCAAACCGCTGGAAATAGAAGAAGTAGAACTGCTTGACCCTGATCCCGAGGAAGTCATTGTAAAAGTAGCTGCCTCCGGAGTTTGCCGAACTGATCTATCGATCGCTTCGGGACATTTAGGAAACGTCCCCCTTCCACTCGTGCCTGGTCACGAAGCGGCAGGAACTATAGTCGAAGTTGGGACGAGCGTTTCAAACCTGAAGTCTGGAGATCACGTTCTGGCAGTTTGGATCTATTCCTGCAACAATTGCGAATATTGCCTAGCCGGTCGACCAAATCTTTGCAAGAACGGAAACACATCTCTTCTCAACGCAACCCTTCCCGGCGGGAAAATCAAAATCAAAGACAAAAAGACGGGCCGCCCTATACATCACGGTTCGGGAACCGCGCTCCATTCAGATCATGCGATATTAAATCAACGAAACGTTGTGAAGATACCGACGGAAGTTCCTCTGGACAAGGCATCTGTCGTGGGATGCGCAGTCATGACCGGCGTCGGAGCCGCGATAAACACCGCTCAAATCAGACCAGGAAGCACCGTAGCTGTGGTTGGAGTGGGTGGAGTAGGGATCAATATTGTGCAGGGAGCTAGAATCGCGGGAGCAGAGAAGATTATTGTCCTGGACAAATACGATAGCAAGCTGCAAGCGGCCCCCAAATTCGGGGCGACCCATTCAATCATGATGGATGATTCGCCCAAGAGCAAACTTCTCTCGATTACCCCTGATGGAGTGGACTACTCTTTTGAAGCTACAGGAAATTATCATAACATGGAACTTGCATATAGTCTGATCAAACCAGGAGGGACCACAGTCATAGTTGGGGCAGAAAGTCCAACTGCCTCTATTTCGGTACCTGCACTGGATTTAGTGGGTTCTCAAAAGACAATCAAAGGGAGCTGGTACGGTTCGACAAACCCAAGATATGATGCTGCTAGATATCTGAATCTGTACATGTCCGGCAAATTGATGCTTGATGAGTTGATCTCCGCGAAATACGAGCCTAGCCAAATTAATCAAGTGTTTTCAGACATGGAATCCGGGAAGATAATTCGAGGAATTTTAGTTCACTAAGTCTCTTTTTCACTACTTCTTTTCCTCATGAAGTTCTAACAGAACCCCGTGAGCTGCTTTCTCTTTCGGATGTATCCAGATAGTTCGCTCTGCGAGAAATTCGACTGGAGTCTTGGGAAAGGTTCTGATTCCTTTCTGTGCCAGGAGGTCGGAGACCTTGTCCAGGTCGGGAACCTTGAAACTCAGTGAGAACAGGCCCTCCCCACGGGATTTGATGAACTTGTCTATTGGACTGTCTTGCGCGGTAGACTCCATCATCGAAAGAAACACCGTCCCTTGATTTCCAAGATCGAGGGGCATGCGATTGAACCTTGCTTGGAAGGGTTCTTTTTTTACTTCAAACAGCTCTCCAGAACTCAAACCAAGGTCCGCGAATAACTTGACATATGCGTTTACAGCTTCCTCGACGCTTCGTACAGCGACGTTTATTTCAAATAACTTTAGATCCATATCGATCGACAGAGGCTTCGTGGATTCTTACCTTATTTAAATCCGGATTGAACTTGAACAATAAAACTAGAAATGTGTGTTTGAATTTTTGGGATACAAATGACAAAGCTCTTGGTTCTTGGGAGGATCCAGAAACCGATTCCCCCGGGTGCAGATTTCAACTTGGAACTCCTCTCAAAGAAGCTCGAGAGTTTCGGAGATGTCTATACCCTGACGGGACTCGAAGGGTTCGCGGCAGTACTGGACCTGGATAACCTTGAAGTCCTGGAATCAATTTTAGCGGAGAGCGAATTTTCCAAAATTGGCAAGACGGAGATACTGCCTATTGCAAGAATTTAGTCATAAAGAGTGTTCCCGCATCCCTTTTGACTCCTTTAGTTGAGACCTTTTTATCTTCCCCGTAATCGTCTTCGGAAGCTCTTCAAGAATATCTATTTCCTTCGGAACTTTGTACGCAGCAATTCGCTGCAGCAGGAAAGCTTTCAGTTCCACTGAGAAATCCTCGCTACGTGCGTATTCACGCTTCAAACATACGAAGGCCTTAACTCTGTTTCCGATTCTCTCGTCTGGTACCGGAACGACGCATGATTCGTTTACGGCCGGGTGTTCCATAATTGCTTTTTCGATTTCCTGGGGAGAGATGAGATAGCCCCTGCTCTTGAACATGTCATCGCTTCTTCCGGAAAACCAGAGATAGCCATCTCCGTCAATATATCCCGTGTCTTTCGTATAGTACCATCCGTTCTTGCGAGATCTTTCGGTTGCCTCAGGCATTCCCAGATATTTCTTGAATAAGCCCGGATCGGACTCTGATATGACGAGTTGGCCGATTGTTCCTCTCCGAACCTCAGTGCCAGTCTCATCGACAACTTTGATGTTGTGGCCCGCCAACGGCAATCCGCACGAACCCGGCTTTACCGTTGTTTTCTCAGGATAACCGGTGTAAATTCCAATTTCCGTCTGGGCCATGGTCTCAAGTAGATCGATCTTGAACCTGCTCCGCCATTCTTCAAACTCCTTGGGAAAAAGCGGATCCCCGCCAGTGACGCACATCCTTAACGAGCTCAAGTCGTACCTCTGTTCGGCATGTTTCAACTTCAGAAGGTTTCTAAACATCGTTGTTACTGAAACAAATACGGTGACATGGTATCTTTCCAAGATTTCGAAAAATGATTCTGGTGAAGCACCAGGTCTTGTTGGCAGAAGAACAATTTTCGATCCAAAATAAAGCGGGGCTATGAAACCCCAAGCGAATCCGTGAAGGAAGCTGATTTCTTGGGGGCAGTAAACGACATCATTTGAAGTGAGATGCATCATTTCTGAACCGACCACTCTTGCAGAACCGAGAAGCCATCTGTGTACGTGAACTACTCCCTTCGGAATTCCGGTCGAACCAGAAGTGTACATCACGAAAGCAGGATCTTCACTTTCTGTCGGATCGTTTGGCAGATCTGGGAAATGTGAGCGATGTGAATCATTTGCATTACGGATTTCGTCTTCGATAGAAATCAAGATCTTCGGTTTTCCGGTTTCCTCTCGGGCCTCAATCAGCTGCGCGGAAACCTCCAAGGGAGTGATCCCGATTTCTGCCTTGGAATTTTCTAAAGCATATTCGATCTCATTCTTCATGTAAAGGCGACTGGTCATGCAGGGAATGGCGCCGATTCTCATCCCCGAAAGGACGGAAATCGCCACCTCGGGAGTGTTCATCGCACGAACAAGCAGAGTGTCCCCTTTTTTGACATGAAACTTCTCTTTTAAAACGGAAGCAAAACTCTCAACTTGTATTGACAGAGTTTCCCAACTTAGATCCACAGATTTCGCATGGACTGCCGTCGCCGATGAGAGTGTATTTTTCAAAATTTCCTGCGTGATGTTGAGATATTTTGGAATCGTCGTCATCAAAGGAGGCTACTTGCCTTTTTTTAGTCCAAGCAGCTTTGCGACGTTCTCTCCCAGTATCAGAGCGCGTTCGTCTTCAGTCATTCGAATATTGTTTACTTGGTCCAGATTCCATTTGAAATGATCCACAAGGAATTTTGGGGGCCCCTTGTGAGGATCTTGAGCGGCGTAGCTTTTATTTCTGTTCCGAGGGTCGACAAAGTATTCCACTGAAGCACCCCAATCGCTTCCGTACATTATCTTCTCTGGCCCGATGTGAGGATCCAAGCAGGCCCTTTCAATTAGTTCCGACCAAGCCTGCGAAGTTTCCAGATACACATTTTCATGCATTGCGCATACCATCTGCGCTGCTTCTGCCCACTGCTGGTACCACCCAATCTGGACTCCCATATGCCCCACTATGATCGGGATGTCGGGATATTCCAGGGCGAGGTCGTCGATGTAAATCGGATTCCCGGAGAGCCGCAGCGGAATCTGAAATAGCAGAGGGCCAGTATGGAAACATATTACCTTCTTGTGTTTTGCAACAATGTCCATCACCCTCCGCAGGTTTTGCATGGCTTCCCGGTCGAAGGCCGGATTTTCAGGATTCAGTTGAAGGAGGGCCTCCCCTATCCCCTTAAAGTACGGAGTAGCCAGCCACCTATCGAGCTCTTCGACGATCAGTTCAATGTCAAATTTTGCCTGTTTTGCATACACTTTTCTTGAGTGCTCCGCCGACGTGCAAAAAGCAACAAACCTATCTGGATTTCTCTTGACGATATCTGCAATCATCTCGTTTTTCATATTCCACGCCGGATGGGACTGGATGACGGCCATGTCAATCCTGTATCGGTCCATGTCGGCGAGAAGTCTTTCGGAATTATCAAATGGTTCGAGCTGCCAAAGCATTCTGCCCAATTTCGCATAAGTGGGCTTTTCGTTTCTCTCCTTGAAGGCCGCTGCAAATCTTAGGGCGTGGACGTGGGCGTCGACCGTGAATCTGACCATAGCATGATCATGCCTGCGCTTCGAGTATCTCGGATCTGGTGAGGCCGATCTCAGTCAGCGTCCGCCGCTCGCCGGCAAAGGTTCCAAGAGGGTAGACGGAATATTCCCCCCATCGCCCGAGCGGGTTCTTGTATAAAATGTCGTTTAGTTCATCATTGTTCGACACGTCGACGACAGCTACAAAACCCTCCATTCCGGCTATGGCGTACCCTTCGACCCGCCCTCTCTCCTTAAGGAGCCTAAGCTGCTCTAAACTACCCTTGATATTCGCACCAGGTGGAATCGGTTTTGCCACCTTCCCAATTATGAGGAATTTCTGAAATTCAGTTCCTGGCATCTTGTCCCTTAATCGTACTACCGGCAGGGTTCGAAGCCTTTCCTGAACGTCTTCTCCGTGACCTAGGATAGCATCGAGATCAGACAGGGGATAGATGAAATATTCCTCGTTGGGGGCCATCGGGTTATCCGAGAGTATTTCGTCGAGATCTTTACCCGAGTCGACATCAATGATCGTTGCGTAAGATTTTGGCCCCACCATTGGATACACCATCGCGTGTCTCCGAGCAACTAATCTAGTAAAATAATCCACACAACCTTCTATGGGTGCTCTCTTTGGGACAGGGACCTTCGGGTGGTTTATTACTAGGAATTTCATGCGGCAGATTGATGGATTCAAGAGGTCTCCATTTAAACCATGTTTGGACCCGTAACGAAGGCAATCGACCCGCGAGTTGTACAAATAAAGCGCGGTCATTTCCTGGGCCGAAAAATAATTTGCAGAAAAGTGCGAAAGCGATAAGGGACAAGAAACGGAGTGAAGAGGGCTTTTTGATAAAGCTGGAGAGACTTAGCCGGGAGGTCTGGCAGAAGGAGCTGTTCAACAGTCCATTTCTTCTGGACCTGATCGATGGAAGATTACCTCGACAAAAATACGGTCAGTATCTGATCCAGGACTATCACTATCTCAGGGGCCTAGCTCGGGCGATGGCGATGGCGACAGCCAGGGCTCAGGATCTCTTCACGATTAAGGTGTTCTACACGCACCTCAAAATCACCCTCGATTTCGAGTATCCAAGAGTACGGAAGATGATGACCCGATTCGGAGTCAAAGAGACAACAATCGAGAATTCAGCTCCCAAGCACGGAACTATTGGATATACCAATTTTCTCTTCGACACTTGTTCAACGTGTTCCTCTGCGGAAGTCGTCGCGGCGATTTATCCGTGCAATTTCAGCTACAGGGAGCTCGGAAAGAAAATCCGTCCGGCGCTGAAGAAATACTACAAGATCCCGGAAGCGTACATTTCTTTTAATCTGTTTCAGAGACGCGTCTTTACAGAGTCATCTGCAAACACTCTGAAAATTCTGGCACAGGGTACTGTGCATGTATCTAAAGATCGGGAGAAGAAGATTCTGGAAAAATTCTATGAGGCGACGAAGTTTGAAAGAAGATTCTGGGATCAGAATTACTAGCTGTCTTACGAACTTCGTTTTGTTGTTGCGAGAAGGAACATAGCCCTAACATCCTCCAAGCTCATACGCAGAAAATTTGTACTTTCCGGGAGTTACAAATTTTTAAATCGAATATGAAACCGAGTCCTAGAACAATTTGTACATTTCAAGCTCCAAAATATCAGATCAAAATGTGATAGACTGGTTGCTTGAGGAAAACCAGCCGTCAGTGCGCTATCATGCATTAGTTGACATTCTGGATCACAGGGAAAACGACCCGGAAGTAAGAGAAGCCCACTCAAAAATTCCAGAGATTGGTTGGGCCAAAGAAATTTTAAGTCTCCAAAAGCCCGGCGGTTACTGGGAACTAAGAAAACCTTCGTGGCGCAAAGACATCCTTGGATGGATCGAATTTCTCTATCGGCCAAAATTTGTCGCGACCAACTGGCGGGCGCTCGTTCTAGCAGATCTCGGACTCACTGCAAAAGACGAAAGAATCAAGAAAATTGCAGACCTATTCTTCGGCTACAAACTTAGTTTGGGTTCTTCGTTCAATTTTTTCACCGAAGAAGCATGCATAGTTGGGAATACGGCACGCTTGCTGACTCGCTTTGGGTATTCCGACGACTATCGAGTAAAGAAATTGTATGCCAGACTCCTCGAAGATCAAAAAGAAGACGGGGGCTGGAATTGTTTCAGTTCTGACCGCGGAACGCTAGACAACTGGGAGCCCTTGGCGGCTTATGCTGCCCTCTGCAAACAAAAACGGACAAGAAAGATCGAGCAATCCATCGCAAAAGGAGTCGAGTTCTATCTCCAGCGTAAATTGTTTGAAGAAGGAAAGAGCAAGTACACGCCCTGGTTTAGATTTCACTATCCAAACCACTACTATTACGACGTTTTGATTGGCCTAGACTTGCTCACGAATCTAGGATACGCAGACGACAAGCGCCTTGGTCCTGCCCTAAAGATTCTCAAAGAGAAACGACAAAGCGACGGGAGGTGGTTGCTTGACCGAGTACATCCAGACCTGGGGCCTGGCGTTGTCGAGAGTGCGTTTGGTGTTGACAAAAAAGTCAAGCCTTTTGCGTTGGAGCAAGCCGGCAAACCAAGCAAGTGGATTACGCTTACTGCGCTTCGTGTTTTGAAAAGAGTCGAGGATGCAAGTTAGGAAGCGATAATGCTATCAAACTGCTGTAATTCTTGTAAGAGTGATAGAGAGTGCATGGCCACTTAAAGAGGAACGATATTGCATGAGTAAAGCAGAGAAGGATAAAGAGACGCAGACTGAGAAAAAGCAGGACGAGAGATCAAAGCGGAAGGAAGACCGCCATCACGAATACCCTAG
>JASHPQ010000010.1 GCA_030037995.1 Nitrososphaerales archaeon
TCGGAGGATGAGCATTTAGCAGTGCTGATCGCTGACTCAAACGCCCGCTATACTCTAGTCCGATCGAAGCTGGACGCGTTTTTGCAACTGGTTCTCCCAGGAGGCGGAAAAGTCAGATACGAGGCCGCCGCCGACCCCGGGGAGCTTTTCGCGACCGGCAGAACCGCAAGAGTGTTTCTCGTCTCGCAGGAAATGGAGACGCAGCTGGGCCTTGTTGGGGAAGTAGCTCCTTCCACCCTGGAAAAGTTCCGGATAGCCGTCCCGGTGGCAGGCTTCGAACTCAACTTGGAGCCCCTGCTAAAAGGCTAAATGTCCGCAAGGAGTACTGGAGATTTTACTGGGGAAAGGGAAGCGGGCGGTCAAAAAATCGTAGATTCGCGTCGACGGCCTTGTCAGATCATCAGTGAAGAACGGGGTTTACCCAGACGTGAAACAGATCGCCTAAAAACTTCTTTTTTCTCTGGCGCCCCGGATAAAGAGCTGGTGAAAGGCATAAAGCAAACTAAATGCTTTCTTCCGATGATCGCTTTAGCGTCAGAGCCGGGGCACATTTCCCTCCCATCTGATGTCTTCTCGAATTAATTTACTATCTGCCTGACGAGCTCGGTGTTCCCTCGCGTGGAGATGCACGCTCCCTGCGACGTCTCCTTACGGTCCAGCAGTCCAAAGTATCTCTGCCTCGCCGTTTCCACACCGAACTTCGGCCCCTGTGTTTTGAGGCCGTGAAGCTCGTCCTCCGAGATCTTCCAACCGAACTTTTTGACGCACATGACCGCGTCCTCGTAGTCCTTTAGCGGAAAAATGTTGTGAATGATCGGGATCTTTATTCCTCTGGCCCTTGCGGAAGTGACTCGTTCCAAATAAGTACCAGTGTCTTCGAACAACGATTCGGTCACAAAGATATCCACTCCCGCGAGTTCCCTCTGCCGCGCAATTTTCGCGTAATCTGTCTCTGAAATTCGCTTCAAGTTTACAGGAGCAAGGATGCACGTTCTCTCAACGTTGGAGAGATGCGCTTCGAGCTCCCTGATGATCGTGACGAAACTCGCGATTTTTGAGTAGTCGTAGACGTTCTTCGGCTCTGCCCGAGACCCGTAGGGATCGCCGCGTACGATCTGGATGTTTTCAAGCCCGGCAAAGATGGCAAACGCTACCGTTCCGAGGAGATTTTGCCGGTTGGAGTCTCTCAGGGTTATCGTGGGGATCACGGAGCTCGAAGCCTTCCGCTTCAGCTCCGCAGCGACCGAAACGGAGTTCAAGTGGATCCTGGAGCCGTCCCGCAGTTCGGGGAGAGAGAAGGCGTCCGCGATCGCTTCTAGCTCGCCCATGCTTTCGATTATCCTCTCGAATCGCACTGACAGGTCAATTTTCCTGTCGGCCTTTATGAGACCCGGCGCCGGTAGCCCCGGAGGGAAGATCTCGATCACCCGTGCGAAATTTCCCGAGCCCACAATATCAGAAACTCGCAAAGGCCGGCACCTGATGAAAAAACTGGGAATTTCTTTCAGTAGATTCCAGGGATGCTGAGTGGTTTGTCCTGCCTATAGGGAACTCTGTTTTTTAGAGCAGTCTCTGCTTTTCCAATCTCGTACCCCACATATCCCAGATGTCTTTTTCCATGCTCCGTGTCGCTGATGAGTTTGCTATCGACGATCGTGGCGATCAGCTTTTCTCCGCTCGAAGACTGCACACGGAACTTTGGCACGTTATCGTACGAGTTGAAAGAGACCACTATCTGCTGGGTCTGCGGATCCACCTGGATGCGGAAGTATCCGTTGGGGTCGTACTCCTCCTCGCTCAGATTCACGCTCCTCGCGGTCTGCGGTGGCCCGAGAAAGAATTCGTTTCTTGCCAGAGTGAGGTTGATGTTTTTCTGGTACGCCACATCCAGTGGGAGATTTCTCTCCCCGCAGGCAGGGTGAACGAACAGTATTCTGGATTCGCCAAGTTTGGATGAAGCACGCGAAATCAGGTTAGAAATGGTCTTTACCGGTTCGATGATCGGACTCCCGGTGCTCACGCACCCCAGCCCTATCTTTTGATCAAAGTTCCTCCGGGAGACCTCGTCAAGGAGCTTGTCGCTGAAGGTGAAGTCCAAGCTGATGACGTCCACGTTTAGTTTAGTGAGCTCCTTGAACACCGAAAAAGTGTCCCCGCATACATGCAGCACGACCGGGGTCGTTATTCCCTCGAGGATTTCCTCGTATAGCTCCTTGATGTAATCCTTGAAGGGGTCCACGGAAAAGTACGGGGCATCCAGCTGGAGGTAATCTACAAGGCCCTGGAGCGATTCGAGCTCCGGTCTGATTATTTCTCTCCCAATCGCGAAAGTCAGCTCCTTCAGGTCAGAGTAGTGACTGCCCCGCAACCTACAGTTGCGTGCCAGGGTGTATGGATCTGTGACCGGCTCCTTGAAACCATAGTACTTGGGAGTCAGCGACTTGGCCTCTTGAACGTCTGCTAATCGGATCGATGATTTCCTCCGAATCTTGCCCGAGACTATGATCTCCGCGCCGTCATATTCGATTCCTTCTACAAACCCGGGATCTAAAAATAGTCTAACGAAGGACTCCCTAGTCTGTCCGGTGGAGGGGAACTCGATACCCGCGCTGACGAAGTCGCGCACCGCGAGCTGAATGCTCGCGTTCACCGGATCCTCTGTCTCTTCCGGAAACGCTCTGTACTGCTCGACCTCACTTTCCTGGATTGTAATCGGATAGCTCCCGATCACCGTGGTGGAGGGAAACCGGGTCTTTTTTCTGTTCCTAGGAGATCTTCTCTCTGGCAAGTTCCGCACCTTTAGCCATGACCTCAAGTTTCTTGAAAGTGGTCTCCCAATCGCGGGTGCGCAAGCCGCAATCTGGATTCACGGAGATCCTCGAGGGATCTTTCAGGAGGCCCGACGCAAAGAGAATCCGATCTCTGACAAGCTTCGGCGATTCCAGCACGTTTCTTCCTTCCACCGTGGCGCCCTTCCCTGGAGAGCCCGAAAAATCATGGACGTGGGTTACACCCAGGCCGAAGCCTCCCTCGTACCCCTCCTTTTCGAAGTACTTTAGATCCACGTAGCCGGGCCGAGCTTTCTTGTCCACGCCCATGTCGGTCGAGTCCCTGTTTGCGAACTCCAGCGCCAGCTCGGAGATGTCTTTCAGCTTGACGGAGTATCTCGCCAGCAGCTTGTAGTCACTGTAGCAGTTGTGGACGCTGAAGACGCAGCTGGCGAACCCTGCAGTTAGAGCGTTTATGGCATCCACGAAAAGCTCCATTTCGTCGTCATCGGGGCGGGTCGTCACCGCGGGCTCGTCGATTTGGATCCACTTCGCACCGTTCTTGATCAAATTATCTATCTCCGGGCGTAGAGCATTTTTCACTAGATCGAGAATGAAGCTCCTCCTCGCTTCAAAGTATGTCTTCCTCAGGTCGAGCCTTTTCCCTTTTGCTTTCTTTCTCGCGGCCGTCTCGTAATACTCGTTGAAGGACCAGTCCACGACCGTATAGGGCCCGGTTATCGGGATCTTGACAAAGCGATCCGTGTGGGACTTTACGAACTGGAATTCGTCAAGGTGAATGGGGTGGACGAACTCCGGCACGTTTATGATCGCGCCCTTGGTGAAGTACTTGTAGTCAAAAGAGTGAACCGAGCCCAAGAGCTTGAAGCCCTGGATATTACGGACGAGATGTTCGTACATCTCTACCCGCCATTGCTCGCCGGAGTAGACCCGATCCAACCCCACTTTTTCGAAAAGGGCGAGGACGTACTCCACCGAAAAATCGCGAATGAGGTCCTTATCTTCCTGACTGGGGGGCACGCTCGACTGGGAGCGCCGTATCAAGAGTTCGATGAGTTTCTGGTAGTTCTTTACCCCGATTCTCTCCCCCCAGAGCTCCGCGTTTTCAATGTCGCTCTCAGAGATTCTGGAGTCGTTGGAAACTCCTTTCACCCTCCACGAGGGCTTTGCGATGCTCCCAATTTCCTGCAGCGGGAAAAGTCTCGGGGAATCTGGGGCCTTTTTCTTTGTCACCGCTAGTTCAATCTCTCCCTTGCCATTGCAGCCGCCCTGCCCATCGCGCGGATTTTTTCATCCGCCACGTTCCTCGGGAGGTACTTCAGTTCAGAGCTGGGTAGTATAACAAGTCCCGAGGGCTCCAGGCTACGCACGGCATCGACGCAGTACTCCGAGATCCACTCAGGAGTCTCCACCAGGGAGTTCCTCCCGTCGACGCAGCCGCACGCGAGCGCTTTCTCCCCGAAATTTATCTTGTCTATGGAATCCAGGGAGGTTTGCGTGAAATCGACCCCGATCTCGCTCACGCCGTCGAGCTCGAGCAGCTTTTCCAGAATCGGGGAGCAATCTCCAAAGTACGTGTGCAGACTCAAGCGCAGCGGCGGAGAATTCAGATTGTCCTCGAAAACAGAGAAGAAACTCTTTAGCTCCTTCTTGCTGGTTAGGGCAGATACCCCGTAGCGATACACCAGCGAGGGTTCGTTGATCTGCACGTGCTCATAACCGAGGGTCGCGAGATTTTTCAAAAGCTTGCGTATTACTTTCGCAAAATCGTTCACTAGCTCGTTCCGTTTGGATTTGTAGTGCTCGTCCTGCACCAAGCTTGCGAGAGTGTAGGGCCCCGGAATGGAAAGCTTCTTTTTCGATCCACCCTCCTTTGCCAGGTTGATCGCAGGCGCCACTTCGTAATCTTGGATGAACGATCGATCCTTCGACAGCTTCACTCTTTTCCTGACGAACGGCTTGCGAAAGAAAGTGTTCGTGTCAAACCACCGGAAGAGATCCGCTCCTCCTTCCAGGCCTTCAATGTTTTCCGAAAAGGGACGGAGAAAGTCCTGCCAGAGAAGCTGTCCGTCGGATACTCGCGAGAAGCCGCACTCCA
>JASHPQ010000011.1 GCA_030037995.1 Nitrososphaerales archaeon
CCTTTTGAGAACCTCGTGATTCACCCCAGATTCCTCCAGCAAGAGTCTGGTCGTCTTCCCTCCCACCGGGCTCTTTGACAGAACTCTCAGTATGTCGATTCCCATTTGCAACTCGGATCTTCGCTTGCTTGGAACTTTTTTCATACAGTCGTCCCAGGATTGAACCTTTCGTCTCTTGAATATATCGGATTCCGCAATATTTTGGATTTGTCCGGAATTTCCCCCACGCCTCTTTTTCGAGCCTACCAAAATTTATCTAAATGAGTTTCATTGCGCCGCAGATGACAGCACAAGGCAGCATTGATGGGAAGTGAGAGACGATTTGTCCGAAGTCCACAATTGAATCTGCAAATATAAGAAATTTTATCAGGAAAGCTGCCTTCGCGCGCGCTGTCAGTCAAAGGAGCTCTGAATTGGGTCGGTCTACCAAAAAGAGTGACAGATGAGCGGTATCATGCAGTCACTAATCGCAAGCTAGATTTACTATAGAAATATCCTTCCTTCAGGCACGAATGCATCTCGTTTTTCGGGTAGAGATGAGTAGATATCCCCTGTTGTCATACAACGGGATATGAGAAAAGAGCATCGATGTCACGGTGACAAATGTAACAATCGACGTCGCAAAAGTCGTCCTATTCTCGTCCCTTTTCCTCGCCTGTATTTCCATGACTCGATATTAATGACCACCGAAAGATTTCGATCTATTTACTCCCCCGCTTCCGGTACCTATCCGCTGAATGGTTGGATGAACTAACCAGCATGTTTTTGCATAGAACTAACTAGCTCTCCAAAAAGATACCCCATCAGGTTTTGAAACCTTTGATAAAGCCGTCTACGGACATTGCAGGCAAACTCGTTATCTGTACAGTACCACGAGAACCGAGCTCAGCCGACACTCGTGCCACAGTCTCATTGTCCGGAGCATCGAGGATGGTGACGAAATCGTAAGCGCCGAGTACTACATACTGTGAAATTACTTTTGCGCCATAGCCTTCTATCTCTTTGTTAACCTCGGTTATTCTGCTAGGACGCTGTTTTACTGTCTTTCGACCTTCTGGCGTTAGCGTTGAGAGTAGAACATATGTTGCCATGAAATGATCTCTACCTTATCAAACGTATTAAAATGTGCTGAAAATATGCGGAAGAGTTCGATATGTCACACAGTTCGGTTCGTAATGAGTCGATACCGGTTTTCACTATAGCTTCCTTCTGAGGAAGATCAAGCTTACTCCCACTATCACTAGCAGACCGGCTGCCGCTGTTGCATAGTACACCCAAGCTATTGCAACAGAGCCGGGTCTAGATGAACTGGTCGATGTGGAATTGCTCATAGTTGAGCTGTTAGCTGATTTGCTCGTTGAAGAAGATCCCGACCCCTGGCCGCCAGAGGTAGGAGGCCCTGGGTTCGGTTTCTGGGTCGACGAGCTCAAAACAGTGGAAAAGGTTGATGTCGAATTTGGGGGAGCACGAGTCAAAGTAAAAGTGTTTGCAAAAGTGTACTGAATCCTACAATCCGTAATTTGACCGTTCGAGGTCGTATTCCATGTCCAGTACTGGTCAATGTACTGTCCCGTGATAGTGTTATTTGTAAAGGTGGCATTGAAGGTAGTATCCCAGATCGCCGGCTGACTGCAATTCTCAACAATGGGATTGTCGGCGGGAGTGCAGCTAAGCATGGTGTCGTTGCCGACAAATGGGGGGTTACCGGAAAGGGTTGTCCTCGTGAGAAATGTGGTACCTATCGCTGAAGGACACTCGGGGTCTGTTACGTATGTTGCGACGACCTGGCACGACGAACCAGCGGTGCATGTTTCTTGAATTCGATAAGTTATATTGGCATCATCCTGATCCTGCCAGATGCCATTAAGATTGATCGAGGATGAGTTCTGTGCATTCGTATCAGCAGCAAGCAGCATCACTTTCGATGGGATGCTGCCCATTATTCGAGTTTGAACAGACAAGGCCAAGGGTATACCGCTCAGGAGAAGCAAACCAAGGAGTAGCGTTGCCGCAAATTGCACCGCTCTCATCGAGTGGTACATATTCCTACTGCTGTACATTGATGTTCTTTTTCCTTCGAAAAATGATTGTTACCGAGACTGCAATCGCAGCGACCACGACTGCGGCGGCCACCACAAGATAACTCGTGGACACTCCCACGCCTTTCGTTATTGAAGACTCGCTAACGGAAACGCCCGATGAGCTCGGTACTGTCCCCTGGATTACAATGTTCTGCGAATTAGTGGGTCTCTCGAAACTAATTAGAGTATTAGATCCAGCCGAGGTTGCCGTAAACTGCTCACTCTGACCATCAATACTCACTGAATAATTGCCCTGGAGTAGACCGGTTGGAAACTCCACGTTTAGTATCCCGCTCGCATTGTTATCCACCATTATCGCTTGAAGACTCGGACTAAACATTACTCCAATCACTCCTCCACCTTTCGTCCCAACCTCATCAAAAGTCTTGGAAGAGTTGATCTCAAAATTGGTGGCACTCGCATTGGGAGAACCAGCCAACAGCCCGGCATTCCAGAGGGCGGGTGATGTATAATCCTGAAGCAGCGTGTAGTTCACTGGCGTGATCGATTCGTTTGCAACCGCGTGTCCCGTGTAATTAATCGAGTCAAGAGAGAACCCTTGAAGGCTGGCGACGCTGATCGAAATAGTATAGTTTCCATTGCCCGTTCCGATTCCCGTCACATTGTACTGCCCCGGAACAGTAGAGTTTGCGTAAATGATGATCAGCTGCGGGTGTGTCCCCGGACCAGAATAGTAAGCGCCTTGTGAAAAAAAGTCATTGACCACCGAGTCGCTGACGGGGTCATAACCGACTTCTTGGCCATACGAATCCCGAACGAGCAGATTAATTGGAGAGTCGCCCTCAAATTGTATGTTCGCGTTCCCCGGCTCGGTGCCAAGTCCCGCATCCGAGCACTTGGCTGCCGCAAAAGGATCACCAACATACTCCCAGTGAACCGGATCTTTTGAAATGTAAGGTCGGCAGAATCCATATTCTGCCCCCGTAAGGTCGATGCTCGAAGCAGTTTTTGGAAGCGAAATCACTTTGCTGTTTAAATCAATCGCAGTTTGATCATAGTGTTGACAGCTTGTGAGAGGGGCTCTGTAACATACGTAAGGTACTTTGACTTCCAGCCCGGCGATAAAATTATCGCTCTGGAGAAGCAGTCCATAATGGACAATTAGGGCATTGACCGCAGAAACCGAACTCGAAAGGTATTTTGCCAGACCCTCGTTGGCTAAAAGTTCATGTAGCATCTGTGTTGAACATGTGTATAGATTTGCAAAACGCGCTATGTAGAGTAACGGCCTGTACGCGGACGTGATTAAAGTCTCCAGCTGAGCTACCGACGTATATGACGGGGAAATGAATCCATTAGCCTGCAACCCCTGCAAGAAAGCGTCCACCTTGCTTCGAAATCCTCCCGGTGCGTTTTGTTGAGGAGTCCAGATGACCTTTGCTCCATTTTCCATTTGTTGTGCGAGCGCAATTTGTGCAGGACGTTGCGAAGGATCAGAAATGTATTCAACGGCCAGCTGTGGATAGCTCAATATCGGACAATCCAATCGTGTGAGTGAAAAATCTTGTGAGAATGTGTACCCCAACTGACAATCCTCCGGAGTTCCATTCGAGGTCGTCGACCAATTCCAGAACTGCTCCACATATTGACCAGTTATTTCGTATTCGCTGAACGTCGCATTCATCGTGGTCTGCCATATGTCAGATAGGCCGCAATATTTCACCAGGGTCGAATTAACCCCGCCACCTGTACACAATTCCAGGGAGCCGGTCATGAAAGTGGAATTTTGAAGCTGGCCTTTGATGAAGAAGGTTCTGGACTGTTCATGTAACGGCCCCGCGCAGGCTGTGTCATTAAGGATAACTGATGTAATACTGCTGTTGCTGCTCTCAGTTATTTGCACAATGTCTCCCGCATCATCACTCCAAATACCGGTCAGATTCACTAGTGGAGAATTGCCTGTTTGAGCGCTGGATCCGACGGAGGCTTCAACTTGGCGCGGCCACAATGGATCTCCCGCCGCTGTGAGGCTCATTGATAGGAGAATGAAAAGAAACGATAACGCGAATATTCTGCTCGCTACAGAGCTCGGAGTCTTTATCAATTAGAGTTGTGCAAGAATCTGAAACTAATATGATTTGTGGACTCTTTGGCAGAAACGAGAATTGCTTTCGATCGATAAAGAAGGCGAGCAAGGTAAGAAACAATTCCGGACATTCCTTATGATCAGGACTTGAGATCATAGATTTCGCTCAAGCACAGAGTATCTTTTGAAAAAAGCTCCGACCAGAAAGCCGAGGACGTTTCACTTCTTACGACTCTTTATGAAATAGCCTCGAAGGTCTCGATATTCCCTGAGTATTTTGGATCCAAAATCACTGGT
>JASHPQ010000082.1 GCA_030037995.1 Nitrososphaerales archaeon
TGACTCCTCCCTTTTCCTGTGCAGAACCGAGCTGTTTCTTGTAGTCGTACCTGAATCTAGTAAGCACCGAAGAGATTGCAAAAAAGGCGACAATCACAATTAGCCAGGCGAACCCTCCAGCCAGGAATGCTACGAAACTGATTACAGCCCCGGCGGCCGCACCAGGTTCGTCGATCGCCCTCGCCTTGTAGGCCACAATCGCAAGGACGAGGATCAGAATAACTCCTAGAGCAAGCTCGATCTCAGAGGGGAAACCCTGGAATAGCAATTTGAGCACTTTAGAGGTCGTTATTTCTGAACGCTGTTAGGCGTCTCTGCCTGCTTCTTAATCTGCGCCAATGAGGAGAGTCTCTTCACCATTTCTTCTTCATGCATCCCCGTCAGGCTCAGGATTATTCGCTCCTTTTCGGCTAGACCCTTTCCTACTTGGTCTATTTCCTTCGGTCCATGAAGCACCACCATGCGGGGTTTTAAGTGAACCACCCTGATCGCAACCATTGGAGATCGTCCCAGGCCAACTTTGGTAAAGACGAGCAGTCTCTCGGTAGTGGCCCCGTAGATCTTGTAAAAGTCAAACCCGGAAAGAGCGTAAATCGTCTTTATGGAATCCAAAACGGTATAGCCGTAAATGTCGGTGTCCAGCTTGTCGGAACCTGTGACGATCGAGCCTGAGAGAATCTCTACCAGCTTTCCGGCTTTTATGGGCTCGTTGAATTCGCCGATGGAAAGGATGGCCGTCTTGTCCTTGGGCTCGACCTCCCTCACCAGAAGCTTGTGATTATTTTGATCTAGCTTCACCAGAGCGTTCACATATCTCTTGATGAACCCTACTCCCGGCGAGGCGCGTCTTCCGCTTTCATAATCGCTAAGGACTGAGGGAGACAGGCCCATCTCCCTCGCGAGGATTGCCTGCTTCACCGCGATTCTCTCCCGCCATTTTCTCATCGAGTCGCCGGGGTTCTCGCTTATCACGACGTCGCCGGCGATGTGAGCGGCGAAATCGTCATGATCTAGGCTCACAAAATCAGTTCTACGTCAAATGTCGATTTAAGCCTTGTGAGGATTCTGTTGAGTCTTCCCGGTGATTTTCGGCCGTTCAAGATCGCGCGACGGTTTCGAATCATCTCATCATTTTCTCCAATTTTTCTAGGCGGTATTCAATTTCTTTGAAAGCAAGAGAGACTCTCTCGACTTTGGAAAGCCCTTCCATAAGACTTTGCAGTCCCCTTTCTACCCAGTCTACTCTTTTGTGGAGCTCAGCAAGTGCTTCATAGATATCATCGATATCTCTTGATTTGCCTTGTTTCTTTGTATGAAGAACGCCTCGAGGTTCGCCTTTGAATATTTTCGAATCAGCCAATTCCAAATTTTTAGAATTCATCTTTCAAATAAGAATTCCCCCGGATGAGGATTTTCTCGGCCTGTTATGAAGCGGCCAAGGATCAGGAGTTAGGCCGGCATGCGATTAGCGGGCTGGAACCATCACTTAGGCGGTCAGGAAAAAGTGATCAATTCCGGGTGATGGACCTTTTGCCTCCTATCATGGCCAGACTGGCATGCCTTAGAATAGTCACTGGCTCATTTTGAGAGCTTGCTCTACTAATCCTTTCCAATTATTCGCCAGGATTCCTTACCTTTCCGCTGGGATTTTGATCACTTTGGCACCCGATGTTTCTCCGCAAAGTTATAGTGAATTCGAATGCCTTCTGGAATGACCGTATCAAACTGCTTCATCCTCCTCTGAATTTTAACCCATTTCTCTGAGAGTTCTGTCTTTTCTGTTACCAGGTTTTTACTTTGTTTCTGGAGCCGCAAGGATCAATTTCTTTCCATTTGATGAACGGGAAAAGAACTTCTTTGTCTGCCCCATCGCAAGAAACTTCGATTCGCCTATTTTGACCAGCATTGGCAGATCTGACACGACTTTGCCCAGAATCAGACAGTACCTTCGCGGCAGCGTCCTAACAATCGACCTGATGGTGTCAGAATCAGCAGTGGAGGCTCGTGCAATCATGTCCAAGTCCGTCTCATTTGTAAAGTTGAACAGAAAGATATTGTCGGCCTGCCGGTAGATTCCGTCCTTGATCGCGTCGGGCTGATTTGTGATCAGAGTAGTGAATATCCCAAAGTGGCGCATCCTCGTCACTATGTCGTCCCAGTACGTCTCGCGTAAGTAGAGATGCGCTTCCTCAGCGAAGAGAAAGACCGGCGGGATCAGCTCTCTTTCAAGGAGCTGCACGAGCTTACTCAATAAGATCTCCACCACCATCTTCTTCGTGAGGGAGGAGGCTTTTTTCAAAGAGATCACAATGGCGCCTCCTCGCGGCAGCAGGGATTTCGTCAGATCATCCACACGGATTCCCTCGTTCGCCGTTCTTGCGAATATGCCGGAATTTCTCATCGTCTGGAGTCTCGAGTACAGTGCGTCTTTCACCAGCTCGTTTCCCCGCCAGTTCTGGATCGCTTCCGACAGTCCGTCCATCGTGTATCTGTCGGTGTGCTCCAGGGCCTGGATAATGCGAATGAACTCCCTCAGGGAGGCGCTGGGGGAGTCGAGCACGTGCTGCATTAGGGAGATCAGGCTGAACTCCCCGAGGTAATCGAGAGCAAATCGGAGAGTCCTCCCCGGTTCCAGAACGATGATCCTGCTAGACAGCTCGTTCTCGGTACCGTCCTTGTTCATTCCCAGGCCTTCGTATTCGTCATTCAAGTCGAACACGATCACGACCGCCCCGCTGGAGACCAGAGAGCTGGCCAGGATTTTTGAAAGGTGGGACTTGCCCGACTCTTTCTTGCCAGTTATGATGGACAAATTCCCGTCGATAGCTTCCCCGAGTACGGTAAAGGGTTCTCCATCCCGGGTGGTCCCGATCTTTATCTGAGCGGATCCGGTCTGCCCAGCCAGGTCGAGCAGTTTCGACTGAGAGATCTTTCTGACCTTCGACCGGGTTCTGGAAGGGAGCCAAGAAACGTTCGGGATCATCAGCCCGTTTTGAATGCACCCGCGGATCTTGCATTTCAACAGTCGCATGTCCTTGATCATCTGGGAAACGCTCGCGATCTCAAGCGGATCCAAGTCGGTCCCCGAAGCGCTCGCCTCTATGATTTGCTCTCGAATGATATCCTCCGTTAAAGATTGACTGGGAATGTATGTCTCTTCAAAAACCTGGATAACAATCGACCCCGGTCCAGAGGAGTCGATTATTTCAAGATAATCTCCCTGGTAAACGCTTTCTGACGGGAGCGCCACTACGGAGATCTGGTCGGCTTCCTTTTCCAAGATTTTCACTTTGCTTTTTCTCCTCCTTGTCAAATGAGCTTTCCGAGGATCGTGGTACGCAGGTCATCGGTTGGCACGTGAATCAACCTGTACTTTCTAGAGAGGAAGTTCCTGATTGACGAAATGGTGGAGGAGTTGAAAACCGACAGATGGTGGGCCAGTCTCAAGGTTTCGGGATAACCGCGGAAGAAGAGATCGTTTCTTTTTAAATCTGAGAGGACTGCAGCGTCGCCCTCTGAATTTCTCCGTGAGCTGTCCACTCTGAACACCGGAGAATTTAGGGAAAATCTTGCTACAAGAATTCTGGCTTCTACAGAAGTGAAAAACAGACGTACGGTTTCCGTGATGTCGAAATAAGTTTCACCTCCTCCGACCTTTTGGAGCAAGTTAGCTGCATTAGAAACAATTCTGAGGGCGGAGCTCTTCCCGATTCCAAAAATCTGATTTTCGTTCTCCTCGGCAGCCTTCTCAAGCTCCCTTAGCCCATTTCCCCTTGTTTCTAGAGTGGAAGTCTTTAGGGCACCATCTATGAGGATAATTGACCCAGAGTTGATTTTGGCCGATAAAATCTGCGCCTGCCGTTCCAATTTTATTCGAATGAATCTTTCAGCCAGCGAATTGTCGGAAGTGATTGCCCTAAGAGCCCTTTGCGGCAGAGCGTTTCTTGCTTGCCCCGACAGGTACTCCATCGTCATGTAAAAGATGAATGGGCCCGCTCGATAATACCTCGGAGTCTCGGAGGCCTTTGCAGTTACGATCGCCACTCGCCCGGCGAAGATGGCACCCTGTTCGGTTTCCCCAATCAGCACGCATGATGAGTCAATGGCAGTTACCTGCCTTTCTTTAGACTCCGAAGAGAAATTTCGAACTTCGTACGGACAATCACCGATTACAAGATCCAGATTCTGTAGCGGGATGGTCTCCTTCGCAAAATCGGACCTGAAAAAGACCTTCATCCCGCACAGTGTCGAAAGTGAGTCTTCGTGGTTTCCAGCAAACGACTCCAGATTGAAGAGGGAAGTTTCAACGTGTGGAACAACGCTTAATTGATTGTTCATCATGCGCAACAGTGGCAATGAAGTCATGTTGTAATAAATATTGCGCAACATGTTCATTTAGCAATTGAGCAATAGCTGCAAATGTCAGAGAAAAAGACCATCACAGTGAAGCTGAAGAAGGCGGGATGGGAGGTGGAGATCACGTGCGAGGAGGATCAGCTCCAGAAAGCGATCGAGAGCGTTCTGTCCTCTTTGACCGCCTCGCCGCAGAATGCACCATTCTCCTCACCCTTGATCGACGAGAGATCAGAAATCGGAACCAAAAAGACCGTCAGGGGCCTGATTTTGGAGCTCTGGGGGGAATCCTGGTTTTCCGAACCCCGCACCCTTTCCCAAGTACACGAAGAAATTGCGAGACGCGGATACCACTACGACAAATCAGCAGTGTCTCATTCCTTAACGGATCTTGTAAAAGAGACAGTGCTGAGCCGGCAAGGGGATGCCCGCAACTACCTTTACATCCAGAAAAAACCGCCGAACGGGCAGCAGCAGTTAGGCCCGACCCCGCCCTGAGGCACACGCTCATTTTTTAGCTAAAAGGGCAGAAAGCCAATCAATTCCGATAGTGCTGATCTTAAACTGGGATTTGTCGTCGATAGTCTCCTTGGTGACGTAGCCTACCTTGGCGAGCTCGCTCAAACGTGAACTCAGAGATTTTGGATTGAGAGACGTGGTCTCTTGCAACAGCGAAAGAGTCAGCCAGGGCGAGGATCCCGCCCGGGTTTCCGAAGCTATTCTCTGAGCTACTAGCTGAAGCGCAACCAATTCCTTATCGCTCAGCTTTGCTTGATCTGCAAGCACTCTGGGGCCCTCCGGTGTGATTCTCACAAAGTCTTGGAATTTATCCACCAGATCTTTCGTACTAAAGTTCATCGAAAGTTTCTTTGCAAGGTCGATCTCAGGAACTGTTTTTGAAATGAAGTTGTTTATCGACTGGAGTACAATTTCCGGGGTGCCGGAAAATTCCGCGCTGCTATCTCCCAAAGAGACGGTCACGACTAGCTTGTCGTTTCTCTCAACCACCTGCTGTTTTACGTCGTTTGACACTATTGGTGCCCTCTCGCTTCACTCGATCAATTTTGTTTTTTAAATGAAGCCAAGCTAGCGGCGAGGACTTCGCTCACTTCTTTGCCATCTGCCTTTCCTCGCACCATCTCCATCACTTTTCCCATCAGCGTGCTGCGGGCTCCTTCGGCGCCCTTGGCTGTTATGAGATCGGAATTCTGAGAGATGACCTTGTCTATTATCTTCTCCAGTTCTTCACGTGTGATCTTACTGAATCCCGTCTTCTTTAGAACACCATTAAACGCGGAGTGAGGATGGGCTGCCATTTCCCTCAAGATCTCCGGAACCGCTTCCTTGGCGAATTTTCCATCCTTAAGAGCTAAAAACATCTCAAACAGGCTTTCATCCTTCAATGAGTCTATCGGAACCCCTGAACGCGAGAGGGATAGAAACGTGTCGACCAATGTGGAAGCGACGAACGTGGGGGAGAGTCCGGTTTCGGCGATCACTTTCTCGAATAGCGCTCTCCTCTCGGAGTCGTAAAGAGGCTCTCCCAGCTGTGGTGGCAGGCCGTACTTTGATGAAAAGCCTCTGACGAGTTTCTCCCAAGGTTCCGGTATCTCCTTTTTCAACCGGATTAAGGTTGCTTCTGAGATTTGGATGAGCGGGATGTCCGTTTCCGGGTACATTCTTGCGGAGCCAGGCCGGGGCCTCAGGAAAGTTGTTTCCCCGTCCACACTGGCGGCACGAGTCTCCGCAGGAACGCCCATGACTGTGTCCTCCAGTCGGTGAACGAGTGCTTCCGCCACTTTCTCGGTCTTTTGAGCTTGCCCGGCAACCAAAACGTATGCGTCATTTTGGTTCAGCTGGCAGAATTCGCGAAGAGTCGAAATCTCCACCTGCGTTATCCCATAATTGGGGAGTTCGTCAGAGTGGAAAACTCCTCCGAGGCCGTACGACTTTGCGATCGCGCCTAACTCTTTCCCCAGCCGCGCGTGCAGCGCATTTTCTCTTCCGATAAATCCCGCAAAGCCCTTCACAGCTATACAAATAACGTTCGACCCTTGCTCCGAAAAGGACTTCGCTAGGACCTTGGAAATGGTGTTTTCGAAGAGTTCCGTTGTGACGAACTTTGAGATCTCTAGATCATTTCCCAGTTTTTCCCGGATCTCCACCGCGAGATCGAAGAAGAACTTTTGCCTCGTCGCCTCGTAAATTATGACTTTTCTGAACTGGTCGAGGCGCTGCACGCCCTTCACCTCGATAACGTTTCCGTCCATCACGGAGATGTTCACGTCCTGTCTTATCGTTCCGAGGCCTCTGGCTACGCGGCCCGTGGAGCGCATCAGCTTTCCGAGGGTGACGGCAGCTTCCTCTGCGTCTTCTGGCGACCCCTCGATCGGAGCCAGGGACACTTCCACAAGAGGACTCCCGAGGCGATCTAGGGCGTACGAGCGATCCGAGGTGCTCCCTTCGGTCTTGAGCGCCCTAGCAGCATCCTCTTCCAGGCTGATCGTTTGCACTCCCACCTCCTTCTCTTTTCCGTACCTTAGCCCTCCTCCAAGAGCGATCACAGCGGTGCGCTGAAAGCCTGAAGTGTTCGACCCATCAACAACGATTTTTCTCATCACGTGAATCTCCTCAATCACCCGCGAACGGAGGGCGAGCGCAAATAGGAGAGCGGTCTCGAGAGCTTCTTCACTTATGGGATGAGGCGGCTCCTCGTCTGCTTCGACGAGACAGCTTGACTCTACCGGAGCAACGTAGTTCACGACGATCTCCTTCCGGGATTCAAACCGCGCGGCCACATCGAATTCGCCAAGCTCGGAGGTGACCGGCCTGAGAATCCTAGTGAACGTGGGGCTGTTAGCTAGATCGGGTTCTTCACTCCCTTCACTAAATGGAGGGCAAGAGCAGAACAGTTTCGTTTTTGTTGCAAGCTGTTGATGGATCTCCAAGCCGACTTTCAAGTTGATCGAACTTAGATCTAGGGTTTGGGCCTTGAGGGAGCCGACACCTTGCTCGACCAAATCCGTTTTAGCTCTCCTCATTTTCTGGCTTGGAGAGTGGAATCCTCAGATTGAATTCACTGACAAGGTTCGTGAGCATCACTTTTCGCGTGTCATTAAAATTTCCCATGACCCATGACAGCTTTGCAAAGGCAGTTTCGGCAAACATGTTTTCGAGCGGCGTCACGCCCGCGGCGATGAGATCCATTCCCGTGGCGTACACGTTCAGATCCACATGCCCCCAGATACACTGCGAAGTGATCCCGAAGAATATTCCCCTTTTCACCAACTCCGAGATGACGGCGACGGTGTCGTCAGAGACGTGTCCCAAACCGGTTCCTTCGATAATTATCCCCTTGACGCTTTTTTCCGTTACAAGATAGGAAAGGACGCTGGGATCAAAACCGGGATGAAATTTTACCAGCGCCACTGATTCTTCGAAGTGAGTTTTGAAATTAAAGCTAGAGGGAGGTGGCGTTTTTTCTGGAACCTTCGAGTTCTCGTACCACTCAATCCGGCTCGCATCTTTTACCGTGGCAACCAACGGGGTGTCTATTGATTGAAACGCATCGCGCCTGCTGGTGTGGTTTTTTCTCGCCCTGACTCCAGAATGGATCGCAATTCGTTCGTCGTTTTCGTTCAAATGCATGGCCACGTAAACCCCGGGCCTTTTGGATTCCAAAGCAAAGAGAGCAGCCGATCTGAGATTCAGAGCTGCATCCGAAGAGGGCCTATCCGGAGATCGCTGTGCCCCGACCAGCACGACGGGCATTTCAAAACCGATCAGTGAAAAGCTCAATGCGGCAGAAGTATATGCCAATGTGTCCGTGCCCATCATCACCACGACGCCCTCGGAGTGCCTCGAATTTGCGAGCTCGATTATTTTTGACGAAAGGACGCTCCAGGCCTTCGGGGTCATATTCTCGCTGTAAATCGAAAAAACAACTTCGGGATCGACTATAGCCACCTTATTGAGCTCCGGGACCGCAGCGTAAAGATCCGAGGCAGACAAGGCTGGATGAACGGCTCCAGTGCGGTAATCTACACGGCTGGCGATTGTCCCGCCGGTACTCACGAGCAGCAGTCTTTTCTTTTTCTGGAGATCCTCCTCAGAGGGTTTGGAGGGAGTGACAAAATCGTGGTTTGCGGACTGCGATTCCTCAGTGACCGTTCTTATGGAGCGGATCGTATCCACCTCTAGTCCGATGTTGTACCCCGACTTTAGTTTGAGCACGATGTGGTTATCATCCGCATATTCGTATCTTGGGATCAGCAGGCCTTTGGTTTCCAGTCCGTCCGAGGTGAAGACTTCGACGAGCTGTCCTTCCTTGGCGCCGTATTTTCGAAGCAGCTCCAGCGCGCGTCCTCTGTAGCCCTCGGTAGCTTTTTCCACGAACCCATCTCCCCTTGAATATCTGACTGTACATTGCGAAGGGGCGCAAAAAAATGTATTTCAGGTTTCCACGAGACACTCGCGGAAACCTGACTGCTGGTGGCGCGCTACCTGTAGTACGGGACGGCGACCTTTTCGACAGGCTTGCCTTCTCTCGAAGTCTTTACTTTTCGAATCGCGTCCTCAAAGTGGCGCATGGTGACGACCGCGTCCGTCGCGTTCTTCTTGGCGTCCTCGGGCTTTGGAAACTTTGCCACGTACTCCTGCAGCACCAGAGAGACGGCAGTGTTTACGACGGAGGTAATATCCGCGCCCGTAAAGCCGTCCATCATCTCGGCAACGCGGTCGAGATCCAGTTCTTTGGAAATGGGCTTGTGCTTTGTCTGGATCTCCAAGACCTGTCTCCGAGCATTCTTATCCGGCGGAGGAATGTACAGCAGCTTGTCAAATCTTCCCGCTCGCAATAGTGCGGGATCGACCATGTCCATCCTGTTAGTCGCAGCTAGGACCACCACTCCGTTCAGCGTCTGGATTCCGTCGAGCTCAGTGAGGAGCTGACTCACCACCCTCTCCGTAACCATGCTGTCGCCGCCGAGCCCTCTGACCGGGGCCAAGGCGTCAATCTCGTCAAAGAAGATCACGCACGGCGATGCTTGGCGGGCCCTGCGAAATACTTCACGGACACCTCTCTCAGATTCCCCAACCCACTTTGAAAGCAGCTCCGGTCCCCGAACGCTGATGAAATTCGCCTCACTTTCTGTGGCTACCGATTTGGCGAGCAGTGTCTTTCCAGTGCCCGACGGCCCGTACAGCAGGATTCCCTTTGGCATGCTGTAACCGATCGCCGTGTACAAATCAGGATACTTTAAGGGCCATTCCACAGCCTCTTGGAGTTCTTTCTTTACAGACTCTAGTCCTCCAATGTCAGACCAGTGAACGTCTGGCGTTTCCAGATAGACTTCACGCATGGCTGAAGGCATTACGTCTTTCAGCGCATTCTCAAAGTCGTCCATAGTAACTTGCAGCCTGTTGAGAAACTCCGGCTGTAGCTTGTCTTCCTCGAGCTTCAGCTCGGGTAACATCCGCCTCAGAGTTTTCATGGCACCCTCCTTGCAGAGGTACTCGAGATCTGCGCCGACGAAACCGTGAGTCACCGCGGAGAGCTTTTCGAGATCGACCTCTTGGGTCAGCGGCATATGGCGCGTGTGAATCTGCAGGATCTCAAACCGCCCCCTCTTGTCGGGTACCTTGATTTCGATTTCTCGATCAAATCTCCCCGGCCTTCTTAGGGCAGGGTCGATCGCGTTAGGCCGGTTCGTGGCGGCGATGACAATTACCTTGCCCCTCGCCTCCAGTCCATCCATGAGGGACAAAAGTTGTGACACGACCCTTCGCTCCACTTCACCGGTTACTTCCTCTCGCTTGGGAGCAATGCTGTCGATCTCATCGATGAAGACAATGGTCGGAGCCTTTTCCCTCGCTTCCTTGAAAATCTCCCGCAGCCGAGCTTCGCTCTCTCCGTAGAACTTGCTCATGATCTCCGGCCCGGAGATGCTGATGAAGTGTGCATTGCTTTCGTTGGCGACCGCTTTCGCGAGGAGGGTCTTTCCAGTTCCCGGCGGCCCGTAGAGCAACACTCCCTTGGGAGCTTCTACGCCTAACTTTTCAAAAATTTCCGGATGCCTCAGCGGGAGCTCGATCATTTCCCTAACTTTTTGAATCTCGTCCTTGAGCCCGCCAATGTCTTCATAGGTGACCTGAGGTACTCCCCTGAGCGTCTCTCCCTTTTCGGAGATCGCAAAAATCGTTCTCTGCGTGATCAGAACGGCGTCGGCCATCGGACTGACTCCCAGCACCTGAAAAGTGAGCCTGCCCCCAAAGTAAGGAATCATAATGTTGTCCCCCTTCGTGACCGGCACGCTTTCCAGCGCGTCAGCAAGATACCTTTCGTCGATGGGAGGAATCGCTTCCAGAGGCGCCACGACTACTTTCTCGGCAGGCGGCGCTTTGATTTTCTTGATCGTCACGGTGTCTCCGATTGCGACGCCCGAATTGTTCCTGATCAAACCATCAATCCTGATGACGCCCCTGCCCTCGTCAGACGGATAGAGCGGCAGACATTTTGCTACTGTTCTCCTCTTGCCTTTTATCTCAATAATATCGCCAGTAGAAGCGTCAAGCGCATCCATGGCATCGTAGTCAATTCTGGCAACTCCTCGGCCGACATCTCGTGTATAAGCTTCGAGAACCTTTAGCGTGACGCCTTGCTGACTCATACCACACGCTTTCCTTTATAGACAAATTTAGCCACTTCTATTATTTCTGTCTTTCACATACTGATAATCAATTCCGGATCTCGGCCATAAGTAGGCGGAATCTAGATTTTAGTAATATCACATAGTTTGTTCTGGTTTCTGCTCTATTCTTTTTTCATGGGAAAAAATGAGATTCAGGCGTGCAATCCTAATATATGTCAATCGTGCAATAGTAAAATCTTAGGATAAATTCTTCTGAGGTTTGGGTGCGCAAAAAAATTGTCCCATCGCATCGCCGTTCTTGACAAGGACAGCTGCCATTCTAGAAAATGCAATTTAGAGTGCATCACTTTCTGTCCGGTCAACAAAACCGGCAGCGACTGCATCGTACTCGGGCAGGACACCAAGGCAGTCATCAGCGAGGAGCTCTGTACCGGGTGCGGCATCTGCGTAAAAAAATGTCCCTTCGAAGCGATCACAATCCTGAATCTTGCGACGGAACTCGGCGACGAGAAAGTACATCAGTACGGTATCAACACGTACAGGCTTTACAAGTTGCCCATTCCCAAGAAAAATTCCGTCGTCGGCCTCGTAGGAAAAAATGGAGTGGGCAAGTCGACGGCCCTAAACATTCTCTCCGGCTCCCTGAAACCCAATCTGGGAAATTACGAAACGGTCCCTTCGTGGGACGAGGTTATCGACGAGTTCCAAGGCACCGAACTTCGGAGCCATTTTCAGGCAATTTCCGAAGGAAAACTGCGAGTCTCCATAAAGCCGCAAGCAGTGTACCTGATCCCGAAGGTCTGGACCGGGACGGTTCGGGCGCTTCTAGAAAAAACCGCAGGATCGTCACGTGATATTACTGAAGTAGCAGAGTCACTCTCGTTGAGTCAGAGCCTCGGAACTACGGTCTCGGAGCTAAGCGGCGGCGAACTCCAGCGTACAGCCGTGGCGGTAGCTTCGCTGAAGGACGCGGACCTCTATCTTTTCGATGAGCCATCGAGCTATAACGACGTGTTTCAGAGGATGAACGTGTCAAAGACCATAGCGGAACTGTCGAAAAAAGGGGCGGTAGTGCTGGTGGAGCACGACCTCTCCTTTCTGGATTACTTGAGTGATTACATCCACATCCTGTACGGAGAGCCCGGGGTTTACGGAATCGTGTCCTCGATCCAGTCTGCCAGGACAGGCATCAATGAGCTGCTAGAGGGATACCTTCAGGTAGAAAACGTACGGTTCCGGGATCAGCCGGTCAGGTTTGACATTTACTCGCCGATCGAGAACGAGACCGAGACCCCCGTCATCTGCAGCTACGATCGGCTCTTGAAGACGTACGATCGATTCAGCTTGGAGGTAGAGCCAGCGGAGATCAAAATGGGACAGGTGGTCGGAGTTCTCGGCGCCAACGCTCTTGGAAAGACCACTTTCTTCAAAGTGCTTTCGGGGGTGGAGCCGCCGACCAGCGGACACGTCGAAGCTCTCTCTAAGATCGCATATAAGCCGCAGTACCTTTCCGCAGACACCGACACCGATGTCATATCATACTTTCGCGCGATAAACAAGAACGTGGACTCTGGACTGTTTCAAACGCAGCTAATCACTCCGCTGAATTTGAACAAGCTCTTTGAGAAGCAGCTCAGAAATCTCAGCGGTGGAGAGCTTCAGAAAGTGGCGATCGTCGGAACGCTCCTCCAGGACGCTCAGATCTTTGCGTTCGACGAACCCTCGGCGTTCATCGACGTCGAAGATCGAATCGTCCTTGCCAAAGCGATCCAGCGTTTCGTCAGGTCTATGGGTAAGACCGCCCTAGTGATAGATCACGACATTCAGCTCGTGGACATTGTCGCAGATTCCTTGATGATTTTTTCGGGAGACCCCGGCCGCAAAGGCCACGCGAGCAAGCCACTCGCGAAAAATGACGGCATGAACACGTTTCTAAAGGAACTGGGAATAACTTATCGCAGGGACATTAACACGGGTCGCCCGCGGGTCAATAAACCGGAAAGCAAGCTAGACAGAATGCAAAAGGAGGATCGAAAGTACTACTACGTCGGCAAGTTACAGGCCGCCGCTGCCGAGGCCGAAGGTTCTCAAACCAAAAACATTACAGCTTAACGCCCATCTCAAAACTTCCGTTCTCGAAAAATGCCGATGCTAAAAAGCGCCCTCAAGGGTGTGCTCACCGAGGAGGAGGCGCGGCACCTTTCGTCCTCCTTCGATGTTATTGGAGATATTGCGATAATCAAGATTCCTCCTGAACTCTCAGAGAAGGAGGGGTTGATCGGGACCGAGCTGTTGCGCCGGATGAAAAACGTGACGACCGTCCTAAAACAAGACTCGGATGTGAGTGGCGAATATCGCACCAGAGACGTCTCAGTCATCGCTGGGAAAGAAAAGTACGAAACTGTCTACAAGGAGAACGGGGTCTTGATAAAAGTGGACGTCAGATCGGTCTATTTCTCGCCGCGTCTCTCGACGGAAAGGATGAGGATCCGTTCACTCGTATCCGAACACGAGCAGATCCTGAACATGTTTGCCGGAGTGGGGACATTTTCTTTCATTCTAGCAAAATCGATCAACTGCACCGTCCACAGTGTGGATAAGAACCCGGTAGCAATTCAACTCGCGATAGAATCGCTTCAGCTTAACAGAAAGCTAAGGGGCAAAATCATTCCGGTGTTGTCAGATGCCGCGGAGTATGCAGCTGTCCACGAGGGAGAGTTCGACCGCGTTTTGATGCCGCTACCAGAAAGGGCGAGGGAGTTTCTTCCCGCGGCCGTGGGTTCCTGCAAGAAAGCTGGAGCCACGATTCACTACTACATGCACGTCTCGCAGGAAGAGTTCCAAGACAGGTCCTGGATAGGAAGACACTTGGAAGAGATCGGGTTGGGCAGAAGCTACGAGATACTCCTGTGGAAACGCGTCCGAGAGGTAGGCCCCAGGTACGTCCAAGCCGTCGCCGACATCAAGCTCCTCTAAAGCTTCGCCTTTTGCTTTTCGTAAATCTCTCTGACTCTTTCCAGCGTATCGATGTCCTTCAATAACTTGTCTGCCCTAATTCGTTTTATCCGCGGAAAGCGAAGCGCAAACCCGCTGTCGTGCAGGGAGCTCCTTTGGATGGCATCGAAGGCGACCTCCAAGATTATCTCCGGTTTGACGGTACGCCGGTACCCAAAGTCTTCAATGGTTATGTCTTTTAGGCGTTCGGTCATTTCGAGGATCTCCACATCCGTGAGGCCGGAGTACGCTTTACCAACCACCTTCAGGTCGTCTTTATCTTGGACCGCGAACGTGTAATCTGAAATGACTCCGGCCCTTTTCCCGTGTCCGTACTCCGCCGCCACGATTACCACGTCCAAAGTGTCGAGCTCGGACTTTAGCTTGATCCAGCTCTTTCCTCTCCTTCCCGGTTTGTATTGGGACGAAGGAGTCTTCACCACGAGGCCTTCGAAACCGAGCGACTTGCTCTCCTCGAACATTGACTGGATCTCCTGCGCGCTCGACACCATCCTCTTCTCGGAAGCAATCAGAACTCCCTTGAGACCCAGAGATTCCAGAATTGCCGTGCGAGAAGACAGCGTTTCCTGGATCAAGGGTTTTTCTTTGTAGAGAATGTCGAATGCAAAGTATTTGATCGGCGCGTCCTCCGGTGAGGCAACAAGCTTTCTCAATCTCCTCTGCAGAGCCTGGAAGGAGAGTGGCCTCCCCTCATGAAATGGGACGATCTCTCCGTCCAAGATAATCCATCCGGAGAGTTCGATCCTCGCCGCGTCGGCTATTTCCGGGAAGTAGCGAGTGATCTCTTCGAGATTCCTCGAGTAGAGCTTGGCGGTGCCGTCAGAGAAATGGAGCTGAGCTCTAATTCCGTCGTATTTGTACTCCGAGAACGCCGGCTCCGTCCCTATCTTCTTGTAGAGTTCTTTGGAATCGGCGGCTGATTCCGCCAGCATAAAATTCGTTGGCCGGAAGAGGGTGAGTTTCGCTTCGTACAATCGGTCGTGCTTTGCGAGCACGGCCACATCTCCAATGTCTCCCGTGACGAGGTTCGCACTTCGAACTTCTTCGACCATCTTGTCGAAAGCTTTCGCAATGGATTCCTCCACCAAGCCTTCGACCAGACCGATCCGCATTTCTCCGCCAAGAATACGAACGATGAATTTCACCTCTAGCGGATCGCTGGCCACGGTGAAGATTCTCTCAAGGATCCGTTGCCGCCTCCCTGTGGACCCTTTTCCGGAAACTTTGGCCATGTCCAGCAGCGCCGAGTAAAAATCCGAAAGTGAAAGATCGGCCTCGCTCAGGAGCAATGTCCTCTCCGTGTTGCGCTCTCTTCCGTTATTCGAGCGGAGCCAGTCTTCGATGGCGGAGCCTAAATCGCCATATTTGAAATAGTACTGCGATAGCTCGGAATCTCTTACGTTATGAAAATTGGATACTGCTTTCCAGATCGCGGAGTACCCGACGTTGATTTCCGGGGTCAAGAGCCCGGGTGGAAACACTTTACTCGAGAGGAAGGTGCTGGCGAGTCGCAGGTCGTCGTCCGATAGTG
>JASHPQ010000083.1 GCA_030037995.1 Nitrososphaerales archaeon
CCCAGATCAGGAACGTATTCGAAAAGCTCGGAGGAGTACTTCACGAGGCGGGAACGTCCTTCGAGAAGGTCGTGAAAGCAAACATTTACCTGTCTGATCTGAACTATCGAGAGCTATACCTTAACCAGATATGGAACGAGTACTTTGGGAATATGGAGTCCCCTCCATGCAGGACAACTGTGGAAGCAGGATTGGGAACTGACGTCTACATAGAGATTGAAATGATCGCTTCTCTTTAGCGCGTCAATTCAAGATTCCTGGATGCTTCTTCAGGAAGGCGTTATAACTCGGCAACCACATCATATCGAATAACCATGGCTCCTGCGGACAGAGTGGCAAAGAAGCGAGCTCTTTATCCTTCGAACCAAGTTATGGGAGAACACGATCTGAAAGAAGGCCAGATTGGCAAAAACACCATTGAGGACAGAAAACTGATAGTAGAACCTGTTCGCGATCCTTTGAAATGGTTTCTAATGGAAGGAAATGGGGACAGATGACAGTCAAGGAATTCGAGGAGCAACCTGAAAGAGAACAGAAGAAACGATATGACTGACGTATTTCCCGACGGCTCTAGCTAAGAAGAATTTGACGAAACAATCGTTAAAGCGACCCAAGAGCTGGGCTAGATAATAAGAAAAGTAGACTAGGTTTCTCGCTTTACGGTCCGAGATCCTTGAAAAATGAAAACAAATGTAGTACTAGATGTTCAGATTTCGATGGATCTGTTTTCTTCAACTTGAACCGTTTAAGAAATGGAAAGAGGATCAAAGCTGGTAGCAGTCAACGATTTTTCTGGTGACGATTCAGTCGTTCTGAAGGTCTCGAACCTGCAAAAGACGTACGGGAGGAAGACGCGAGCTCTAGACGGAATTGATCTCGAGGTGAAACGTGGAACCGTCTTCGGACTGCTCGGCCCAAACGGTGCGGGAAAGACCACCCTGGTCAGGATCGTCTCTACCCAACTACTTCCTTCGGGTGGATCAGCCACTATAGCGGGGTATGATGTAGTCAGACAGCCCAAAGCGGTCAGGAGGCGCATTGCGATTGTCCCGCAGGAGGGAAGGCCGCTCCTCCTTCAAACCCCGTACGAACATATCGTCACGTATCTCGTCTCGCGGGGCCTGGATTACAAGGAGGCAAGGGCAAGAGCTGAAAGTACTCTCGATTCGCTGAAACTGTACCAGTACAAAAACACGATCTGCGGCAATCTCTCCGGTGGCTTGAGGCAGAGGGTCCTGATCGCGATGGCGATCAGCTCCGAAGCCGAGTTCTTGGTTCTTGACGAACCCACGATCGGCCTGGACCCGGTCGCGCGTGTCGATGTTTGGAACCTGGTTCGGCGATACGTAGCAGGCGGAAAGACAATCTTGCTCACGACGCATTACATGGACGAGGCCGAAGAGCTGTCCGACAGCCTCGCGATCATAAACAGGGGGCGGGTCGTCGCGAAGGGCACTCCTTCCGAGATCAGGAGGATGCTGAACGCCACGCATACCGTGATCATAAAAACATCGCAAAGCGATCTCTCAGAATTCGAACGCTTCGGGAGAGCGCTTAGGGCGGGCACCGGAGTGCGAGTCCTTACAGACCAGCAGAGAGCATCAGAGCTCGCTACACTGTGCATGCGTAGAAACATGGAAGTCTCGATTCGACCATCAAGCTTGGAGGACGTCTTCATAAGCGAGGTCGGAGAAGTGGAAGAAGGAGAAGTTGAACCTCACACAGCAAATTAGGGCAATTGCAGCGCTGATCTGGTTTGAAGGCGTGCTCCCCATCAGGAGATCGCCTTTCAGCTTGATCAATTTTATCGTGAGTCCGCTTACCATTCTTTTCTTCATATACATCTTCGCAGGCCCGGGAAAGGTGGTGTTCGCTCTCGGCGGGGGCCTCATCGCGGTCATCGTGGGCAGCTGCATAGTTCTTGAAACCGAGGCGGCGTTCATGCGCCTCGTGGTCAAGCTGCAGGACATGTTCGTTTCATCTCCCATTTCGCCGATTACGTACGTTGCAGGAATGTCGATTGCTCAGCTTTGCAACGGAATCGCCGGTATTATTCTCTTTTCTGCGCTGCTTTCCGTGTTCGTCCACCTGACCCCAATCGGAGGAATTGAGGTCGCAGCCGCGGCCGTCATCACCTGGGCTTCGATCTCCGCGCTGGGCTTCATGATCAGCACCTTTGCCCGGGACATTAGAGACCTCTGGGTGTACGGCCCGTTGCTGAACGTTGTTCTCGCTTTCCTTCCTCCCGTCTTCTATCCCATATCGTACATACCTTCAGCGCTCAGATTCGTCGCTTACCTTGCTCCGACGACTTACCCTGCCCAGATTATCCAGACGGCCGTCGGCGTCGCTGGGACGAGACAGAACGTGATTTCACTGGATCTTCTCGGTGGCGTTCTGTACACGTTGGTACTGATAGTTCTCGCAGCAAAGCTGGGCAGATGGAGGCAGAATTGATCGGCAGGGTAATGTGGTACGAGCTACAATCTGATCATACCCTCGCGAACGGCCCCATGTAATGAGCGACGAGCCCGCGGCTGATCTCTCTTAACCCGCAGCCTCTGAAGGCAAATCATCTAAGGCTCTAATGGGCGAAGACCGATGTGAGTCACTGCACTCTGAGAACACCAATGGTTCACTTGCAGGTCTTGTTGCATCACGGAAAACTACCAGATAGAAAAAGGGATGATTGTTTTAACTGCTTTTAGTGTGAAGGTAGACTTTTTCGATTCTGTTCGATTAGGTACCTGCAAAGGGATTATAACGCCTCTAAGGGGGTTGAAATCCTACGATTAAAAATTGGAACGTTCGTCTTCCTTCCCGTGTTCGGGTTGCAAGAAAGAATGTCTCTCTGAATTACTCGGTACTTACGTTCTAGTTTTTGCCGGGCCGGCTTCGATAATTTTACTCTCCTTAGTTTCCTTCTCTGGGTTGGGTGCCCATGCTCTCATAGCTCTAACATTTGGCGGAACGGTTGCGCTGATGATTCTTGCTTTGGGAGTCCATTCAGGATCGGTGATCAATCCCGCGATCACGCTCGCGGTTGCTTCCGCTCGATTGCTGAAGAAAGATCTAATCATTCCCTATTTGTTTTTTCAGACAATAGGCGGAATCCTGGCTGGCTTGACTCTGAGGCTTATTTTCATATCTTCCGCGAGTACTACCGATCTCGGTGCCACTAAACTTGCAACCGGTATCAGCCCTGTCCTCGGAATCGGGTTTGAAGCGATCGGAACTTTTGTACTCGCCTCTTCTTCTTTGGTCGCATCTACGAAAATCAAGAGACCGAAATATCAAGCCCTGTTGGTTGGATTCACACTTTCAACTCTGATTCTCTTCATAGGGCCTCTAACTGGAGCCGGATTCAACCCGGCTCGGAGTTTGGGGCCTGCTTTGGCATCAAATTATTTTACAAATCTCTATGTGTACTTTATCGGGCCGGTTCTGGGAGCTTTGTTAGCCGGATTACTTTTCAGAAGGGTTAGGGAAAATGGAAAAAGAAATCTTGTTTGTTTGTGTTGAGAACGCTGGCCGTTCTCAGATGGCTCAGGCTTTTGCTGAAAAATACGGTTTGAAAGCTTCCAGCGCCGGAACGGTCCCTTCCAGTCGGGTGAACCCAGTAGTCGTTGAAGCCATGAAGGAAAAGGAAATCGATGTTTCAAAAAATGTACCGAAGCTGCTCACTTCCGATACGATCAACCGGGCCAGCTTGGTTGTCACGATGGGCTGCTCAGTTGAAGAAGTCTGCCCGAAACCGATGCTAGCTCAAATGCAAAAGAAGCTGATCGATTGGAATCTCCAAGACCCTAAAGGGAAGTCCCTGGCGGAAGTGCGCGTTATAAGAGATGAAATCGAAAAGAGAGTTATCGAGCTCTCCAAGACCTAGATTATCTTTGTCGCTTTGATATGCGAGCTATAGTACGGGAAGGGATAGTCACCGATGTTCGTCGTTGAAACATGCTCGATTGTGATATTTTGAAAGCCTGCCGCTTGAAGTAATCTAGTGTACTCTGAATCCGTCAAGGCGCCGGCTATACAGGCCGACCACGAATCCATATCCCTTTTTGCGTCTCCCGGAATTTCTTGCTGAAGAGTTACGTCTGCTACCGCGAAGACTCCATTATTCTTCAGCACTCGGTACGATTCTCTGAACACTTGTAATTTATCCGGCGAAAGATTGATCACGCAGTTGGAGATTACATAATCGATAGTGTTTGTCTCGACCGGCAGATGTTCAATTTCGCCCAATCGAAACTCGACATTTCTATACTTGTCACCGTACTTTTTTGCAGTGTCTCTTGCTCTCCAGATCATTTCGGCAGTGGCATCTACCCCTATCGCCTTTCCGCTTTCACCTATGATTTGTGAAGCTCTGAAGATATCAATCCCACCCCCGCTGCCGAGGTCAACTACCGAATCTCCTTCCTTCAAGGTAACAAGCTGCAATGGAGAGCCGCAGCCCGCACTCACCGAGCTGGCTTCGACAGGGATTTGTCCTCCGATCTGGACTAAATCGCAAGAGCCACCGGTGCAACAATCGGAACTTTCCGAGGTGGCGAGCTTCGAGTACCTGTCCCTGACTGCCTTTCTAATCTCTAATTCTGAAGTGCTTTGCTCGGTCATGCCCGGTGCAATATCATAATAGGACTATTTATCGACTAGCTTCCTAGCCACTAAAGACATAGACCAATTATCGAAGTATGGGAATGCCCTGTCGTTTTAGCATCGAATCGAGCAAAACATGGGCGTATTCAGTCAAATAGCTGCATCCATCCGAAGATCCAAAACTCCAATCGCCCCGCTACTTGAGGTCCTTTACTTTTCTCTTATGCACCCTATTCGAACCGGATCGCTTGAGCAGGCTACAAAACATATTAGCTCTCCAGCACTTGTGTCGAAACTCGGCGTCTGTCTCAAGAGAATGTCCGGTACTTTGCAAGCCGCCGTCGTCGAAACTAGGCAAGAAGCGGCGAAGCTCGTCGGCAGGTCTCTGAAGAGAAAAGAGGATCTCAGATTTCTGATCGGCGCGAGCCAGTTTGTGGACGACATCAAATTGCCCGGTATGCTGCATGCTTTTGCGGTAAGGAGTCCCTACGCCCACGCGAAGATCAACTCGATAAACCTGAGACAGGCTCTGGCTTCAATCGGAGTGCATCATGTCTATACCGCGGAAGAGCTTCATGGCAGAATCACTACTCTCCCTATTCCTGACGCCTCCGACAACAGAAAACCAGTACCGCGGTTGGCACTTGCTGAGGGCATCACCAAATACGCTGGCGAGGCTGTATCTTTCGTGATTGCCGATAGCCGGCACCTGGCGCAGGACGCGGGAGAAAAAGTAGAGGTGGACTACTCCCCTTTGGAGGGTGTCGTGGATCCCTCAAAGGCGATGATGTCAGGCAGTCCGAGGATCCACGAAAAAGTTAGTGAGAACGTTGGCAATTATTACGTGAAACAATCCGGCAACGTGGAAAAGGCATTCAGCACGGCTGACAAGATCGTAAAAATTGATCTGATTAACCAGCGTGTGGCACCCAGTCCGATGGAGCCGCGTGCCGTGCTGGCAAGCTACGACCCAGGTACTGGCTACCTCACCGTCTGGATGAGCAACCAGCAACCCTTCGAGACAAGACTGGCTCTCTCGATTGTGCTACACCTTCCAGAAAACAAGATCCGAGTGATCGCCCCGGACGTCGGGGGGGCTTTCGGGGCAAAGTGCTACCTCTATCCGGAAGACGTCCTCGTCTGCATAGCTTCGATGGATCTCGGTCGCCCCGTAAAGTGGATCGAGACTAGGAGCGAAAACATCGCGACGATGTTTCACGGAAGAGGACAGGAGCAACAGGTCGAGGCCGCAGTGAAAAACGACGGTACCATTCTCGGGTTGAAGGTGAAGATAATTTCCGATTCCGGGGCGTACGCCTCGCCGGAGACTTTTGGAGATCCCGAGGTGACTGTGAAAATGCTTCCCGCACAGTATGCTTTCAAGAACTTATTCGCGGAGCTTTTCTGCGTTTACACAAACAAGGTGCCGTTTGATGCTTACCGCGGGGCCGGCCGTCCCGAAGCCACTTACCTGATCGAAAGAACCGCAGACAGAGTGGCCTCGGAACTCGGCCTCGATCCGACAGAGGTCCGGCTAAAGAATTTTCTGCACCCGTCCAATGATCCCGAATTTAGATCGATCACCGGGTACACGTACGAAATTGGAGATTACGAAACAAACCTCAAGAAAGCTCTCGAGACCGTGAACTATTACAGGTGGCGGCGCCTCCAGAGAGAGGAAAGATCCAAGGGAGATGGCAGAATGATCGGAATTGGCATCGGCGCGTACCTGGAGATCAGCGCTTGGGGGCCGGGCGGGCCGCAGTCGGCCTCTGTAAACGTCACCCAGACCGGGAAGGTCAAGGTGGTGTCGGGCACCTCTCCCCACGGACAGGGCCACGAAACACCGCTCGCACAAATTGCGGGCGATGAGCTGGGAATAGACATCGAGAGGATCACGGTAACTTACGGTGACACAGATCGCCTTCCTTGGGGTTCGACGACCGGCGGAAGCCGGTCAGCTGCGTTGGGCGGATCGGCAGTTATGATGTCGGCCAGGAAAATCAAAAAGAAAATGGCTCTGATTGCCGCGAAGGAGCTGGATGTCTCTCCGGAATCCCTGATCTTTGAAGACGGGAAAATCCTCCAGAGACAAGACGACGAGAAATCGCTCTCTTTCGATAAAGTGGCTGCGATGGCCTACGACGCCAGCAAACTGCCAGAAGATATGGAACCCACTCTTTTTGAGTACAGCGCATTCACTCCCAAGAACTGGACGTGGCCCTACGGTACGCACGTAGCGGTCGTGGAAGTGGAGCGGGATACCGCGATGGTGAAGGTGCTGGATTACGTGGCTGTCGATGACATCGGGGTCGTTGTCAATCCGATGATTGCTGAGGGCCAGATTCACGGCGGGATAGCTCAAGGGGCCGGTCAGGCGTTGCTGGAGGGCATACTTTACGACAAAGACGGCATTCTCGTAACCGCCAGCTTCCTCGACTATATGATCCCCCAGGCTGGAGATATGTTCCCCATAAGATGGTTAACCACCTTCACGCCAACTAGGTCGAACCCTCTGGGTATCAAGGGCGTCGGTGAAAACGGCATTGTAGCGTCGACCCCTGCGATCGTCAACGCAGTGGAGGATGCTCTAACTCAGGTCAAGATCAGATCCATGCCTCTCGCTCCCGATTATTTGCAGAGCCTGATCAAAGCTCGGTAGAGCTTGCTATTTTACAATTGATCTAGGGCGATCTCACTCCTGTTCGACAGCTTATTTTCTCCACTTGAAATTGGTCCGGTTCAAATAAAGAACCGGATCCAGATCACACCCCATGAGCAACAGTACCTCAAAGACGGCCTCCCCACCGAAACGATGATCGCGTACTACGTTGAAAGGGCGAAGGGCGGAGCTGGACTCTTGGAAGTGTCGCAGCTCTTCATCAAAGCCTCCGAAGGTGTCGTTTCTCCAAACTGGGAAACCGATAGTGCACGGCGCTTTCCGCTTGTAAGCCATCCGGATATTGTCCCGGGTCTCTCTAATTTGGCCACGAGCGTCCACGACTATGGCGCGAAGATCTTCATGGAGCTGTCGGCGTGGACGCATCTGTACGGACCGGTTTCCTCCGTGCCTTTCGAATCTGGCTTGACTCTGAACGAACTGGATGAATCCACAATATTGCAGATCCAGGAAGACTTTGTCCGAGGGGCGACGCTCATAAAGAAGAGTCAATTCGACGGGATCGACCTTCACGGAACGCATGGCGCCCTGATCGAGCACTTTTATTCTCCACTGATCAACAGGAGGACTGATCGGTACGGCGGTTCCCTTGAAAACCGGCTGCGTTTTCTTTCCGAGCTGATCGACATTGTGAGAGACTCCGTCGGTGACTCGATCGCACTCGGGATGCGTCTCTGCGCGGACGAGAAGTACGCGGGTGGGGTGACTCCGGAGTACGCCGTGGAGCTGGCAAAGCTCCTGGACAGCAGACTCGATTTTTTGAACGTGGACAATGGCGCTTCATCACAATTCGAGGCGGTCAATCAGCACGCCCTCCAGACTCAGCCGCTTTACGTCGAGACGGGATATGGAACCTACATGTCCGAACCGATCAAGAAAGCGGTTTCTAAGACACGGATAGGAATCGCGGGACGTATCACCGATCCACTTCTCGCGGATTCCATTCTTGAAAAAAATCAAGCTGATTTTGTCGGAATGACCCGCGCCCTAATTGCCGATCCCGAGCTTCCGAACAAGGCGAGGGAAGGACGCTTGGAGGATATTCGGCCCTGCATAGGCACTCTTCAAGACTGCTGGGGGAGATCGGTCTCCCGGGAGTGGCCGATGCACTGCACCGTAAATCCCGTAGCTGGAAGGGAACTGACGAGGGGAGCGGGCAAAATGAAGAGGGCCAGTGCTAGAAAAAAAATTCTGATTGTGGGAGCCGGCCCCGCGGGTCTTGAAGCGGCCAGGGTCGCGTCCGAGAAGGGGCACAGCGTAGTCATCTACGAAAAGTCCGGCGAGCTCGGCGGCCAGGTCAACTGGGCGAAACTGTTGCCCGGACGTGCGGACATCGGATCAATTATCACGTGGTATTGGGAGCAGCTGAGGAAGAACGGAGTACGTGTGGAGCTCCACAAGGAAGTCCCGGCCGATCCCGCGGTGGTACAGTTTGTCATAGAAGAAGAACGACCGGACAGCGTCGTAGTCGCGACCGGCTCGACTCCCATTGATAACGGACTGCAGATGATCACCTTTGCACCGGTCCCCGGCTGGGACCTCCCAAATGTAAGGACGGTCGACGAGCTCCTAAAGTCCGGCGAGCCGCTTGGAGGCCGCGTTGTAGTGGCGGACAGCACTACCTACATCGAGGGCCCCGGCATGTCCGAGTATCTGGCAAGAAAAGGTGCGGAAAATGTGATACTCGTCACCCCACACCCACACGTCTCCCCCGAACTATCGCTCTACAACCAGCTGGTTCATGTCGTGCGGAGGCTCGCAACTTCTGGAGTGACAGTGATCCCCTTCAGCTGGCTGAGAAGAATAGGAAGCAATGGCACGGTGGTGGTCTACAACATCGCGACCGGCGAAGAACGCGAGCTGGAATCCGACTACGTGGTGCTGAACACCGGCAGGCGGCAATCAAACGAGCTTGCGGCCATTTTTAGAACGTTGGGCGAGGAAGTTTTTGAGATCGGGGACTGCATGATCGCGGGAGGAAGAATCGGCGGCGCTATAGAATCGGGATACTCAATCGCCGGCAAACTGTGAAGTTTACCTGAAGTCGACCTCGAATCCTTGCTCCTTTGCGGAAAGCCATTTTTCAAGATCGCTGCGGTCAGGAAGGTTTTCGAAATCACCGCGCCTCATCACGGTTAGGGCAGCGCAGCAGGATCCGATATCGAGGCTTCTCTGGAGCGAATCTCCCGCGAGATACCCGGCTAGAAATCCTGCCACGACCGCGTCGCCGGCTCCTATTGAATCTATTACCGGCACCTTCACGGGGAGACTTGTCGCCTTTTCTCCGTTCGAAAGTCCGGCTAGGCCGCGAGCCGCTCCAAGCTTGTAGACTATGGTTGACGGACCGAGCGCCTCGAGTTCGTCGAGCGCCTGCAATGGATCCTCGTCCACCTTCTTCCCCATCAAAATCCTCGCATCATCCGGGTCGGTCAGAAGCAAATCGCAATCCCTTGAAATCTCAATCAGCGTTTGCCTTGCTTCCGCTTCCGTCCAGAGTTTCCTTCTGTAGTTCGTGTCAAAGGAAATCTTCACACCACCGCGGCGCGCGATCCTCACCGCTTCCAGAGTCGCCTCACGACAGGAGTTCGAAAGCGCGGGGGTAATTCCGCTTACGTGGAGGATCCGGCTATTTGAAATCAACTTCCCGTCGAGATCCTCGGGCGAAAAGTACTTTGCCGCAGAATCGGATCTGTAGTAGATCACATCGCTTCTGCCGGGAATGGGATAACCGCGCTGCACGAAGAACACACCGCAGTTCTTTCCATCGATCTGCTTGATTCCAGAGACATCGACCCCCTCTCCTTTCAATGTAGAAAGGATAAACTTGCTGAACTCGTCTCGCCCCAGTTTGGTCATGTAAGCGGTATTGAATCCCAGACGGGAAACTCCGATTACCACGTTTGCTTCCGAACCGGCGGCGTGCTTTTCATAAAGAGGGGCGTGCTTCAGCGGGCCTTCTTCCAAGGGGTTAAACTGGACCAGCGGCTCTCCAATCGCTGTTACGTCAATCATGTATTAGGACTCTGGGAAAAAATTCCGTGGCGTACTCAATTAGCCTTGCTCTTAGCCGCGAATTGCACTTTAATCCATCGAAACCAACCGAGGGTTGCACCACCAGCGTCGATCCCTCAGAATTCGAGCCCTTCTTTGAGCGAGCGTCGCGATACCCACCCCTCTTCCAGTTTATTAGCCAAGAAAATATTATCAAATTCCCTCTAGGGATAAGCGCTGGCCCTTATCCTCTCTTTCTTCGACAAGAGCCTTCGAAGTAGAGCTCCATCCGTCAGAACAGATTTTAGGGCGCTCGCGATCACAAACTCCTCTGACTCTTGCAGGCAGCTCGGATTTACGAATATCGTCTCCCTTCGGAAATTCTTCCAGTAATCTATATCGAGGACTATCGGAGGATCATAAGCTTTCAGGGCGGAGACGACTTCCACAGAACTGGCCCCTGTAGATTTTTCGTCAAGCTGAATTTCAAGAATGGGTATGTGGTCCAGCGAGGGGCTATCAGGAACTCTTTTGATTTGCACGTTCGGTATCTCGCTCAATTCCCTCTGGATGACATCCAGCTTCTTCCTCCACTTCATGTGTCGTTCCTGCGGATCTATCTTCGAATATACTTCCAGCGCGACAAGGATTCCGACAATCTGCTCTTTACTCACCTTCATGGTTCTGCCAATTCCGTTCATGTGAGGATAGCTGTTCGCCCTGCAGGCATCAACAAGATCCTTTCTTCCGCAGATGATCCCGGTGTCGTTCGGGCCCTGTATCGTCTTTCCCCCACTCAGGGTAAGAAGATCTGTGCCCCGGGCGAAGTACTTTGCAATATTGCCCAGATCTGGCAGAACTTCGTTGCAGCCGTCTACTATTATCGGTACAGAAAATTCCTCCGCTAACGATCTTACCTCTTCCAGCTCGAGAATGCCTGGTCTAGCGGTACCGAGGGTAAAGTGCGAAATCGCCGCGGTCTTTTCGGAGATGGCCTCGCGAAGCTGCCACGGGTAAGTGAGGTAAGGGATTCCAACCGAAATGAGCTTTGCCCCCGAGACTCTAAGGCATCTGTCGTACGTATTTTTATGACCTGTTTGAATAATAATTTCATTTCTTCCCAGCTCGCTCGTATCGGGTAGTTTCTCGATTTTCGATTGATCCACACCGGTCATACACGCGGCTGCGCAAAGAGCGAGGCCCGCTGCCGCTCCCGAGGTAACATGAGCCGCCTCCACACCGAGGATCCGCGCGATCCTTGAATTTACTCTGTCTAACAGCTCATCCATGTCAACATAGCAACGGGAGACCTCCTCCATAGCCCGGGTGACTCGGCGGTCTAGTATCGATCCTCCTAGTATGGTCGCCGGACCGTACCCGTTGATTAGCCTGTTTACAAGTCCTCCAAGACTTTCTTGAGACGCGTCAAGCTGGCCCAAATTTTCTCTCTATCCTTTAAGTAACGGAAATTTTGTTGAGAAAAAATGTTAACGCTAAACCTCAGCGCTTTTAGTGATATTTGAAATCAGGAATTATCAATTGCGAGAAAGACTTTGGTAACAAACTTATTAAACGAGCATAGGGGCCATAACTAAGAATGCTTTCTCGAAAGTCTAGATTGAGACATGCTCTCAGCCGAAGTGCCACGATTGGAATTGTCATTGTCATTATTATCATAATAGCTGCGGGCGGCTTATATGCGGTTTCGGTTCACCCTTCAACTTCTACAACAACTCCAGTAACCACGCCGACTACAACAGTAACTACGCCGACTACAACAGTAACTACGCCGACTACAACAGTAAGTCCGACCACTACGTCCGTGGTCTCCTCGACCTCGTCGTCTTCAGCAGTGTCTAGCACTTCCGCCCCATCAACGCTGGTTATGGACGATTCGAACTGGCCCATTGACGGCTTTAACGTTCTCAACTTTGTATCGGAAGTTCCTTGGCCAGGCTGGTTCGATTTCTCGGTGTATCAACCTCTGATCTCCGTGAATATCACAGCCGAGTATCAAACTAACACCATACAGTACCTCCCGATCCTCGCGTCCAACTGGACGGTCTCAGCAAACGCAGAGACTTACACGATCAATCTAAGACCGAACGTTAAATTTTCCAACGGAGATCCTTTCAACGCATATCAGGAATGGATGGAGCTGTATGGTTTCTACTACCTCTCGGCTAACAGCTCGGCTTGGTGGCAGTCATATCCTATATTCAACATGAGAAATGTTGACTTCGGCCCAGCTACGATAGCTCTGATAAATCAGAGCGGTCTGATCAATCCTTCGTCCGCAGCTCTTTCGGTAATGACCAACAGTTCCTGGCCCATCTATGTGACTGGACCTGACCAAATCGTATTCCACTTGCAGGCTCCTTTCCTCTACTTTCTTGGTGCAATGGTTTCGTACGTCGGGATGAGCTTCGACACACAGTATGTACTAGATCACGGAGGCTTCGGTACCCCCGCCTCCTTCAACACTTACTTCAATTCGAACCCTATTCCCGGAACAGGACCATATCTGATAACAGGTCAGGTCGTGAACTCGTACATGACGTTCGCCCAGAATCCAACCTATTGGGGAGACAGCCTTCCTGCATCGCAAGTAGCAGCGGATCAGCTCCTCAGCCCCGGCAACGTGAAGAACGTGATCATAAACTATAAACCAGACGATCTTTCAAGGTTCACGGATCTTTCAACCGGAGCGGCGCAAATTGTTGCCATCGAGTCAGCCGACTGGAATCAGGTCCTCGCAAATCCAACCGTGTATTCGTACACTGTGCTACCCCCATGGGGAGGGATAACGAGTGCAATAGCGTTGAATGTGAATGAATATCCGACCAACATAACCTTAGTCAGACAAGCTATAGTCCACGCGATCAACTACACGGATGTCATTGACACCGCTTTCGCTGGGCAAGTAGCACAGGGCATGGGACCGGAATATCCATCGTTTAGGCAATTCTACGACCTGGGCAACTACTCGGCTTACCAGTACAATCTTACTCTTGCAACTCAGGATCTTTTGGCAGCAAAAGTCACGAATATGCCGACCTTCACATTCAATTTAATCTCCGGATGTGCTTTCTGCGAGACTGCAGCGGAGGTTGTCCAAGCCGATCTCGCCCAGATAAATATCACAGTCAATGTTGATGTCCTCGATTCCAGTGCATATTATGCACCGTATGGTAGTTACTCTACGAACGTTCAGAACGCTGCGGAGATTGGACAACTCGCATGGCTGGGTGGGGAGACATGGGCGCCGTCTGCTCTGACACCCGCAGATAATTGGCTTTCATTCATGAGTAACACATCAAGCTGGGGTAACTGGGCGGGCTATTCTACTCCAGCGGTTCAAGCCTGCGTAGACGCATTCACATCCAGCGCCAACGTTTCGAACATACAGAGTCTTTGTAAAGTCGCACAGGGCCAAATATACAACGACGCGCCTTATGCTTGGGTTGGATGGTACAAGCTTTGGTATCAATCAGGCTCCTTGGTGTGGAAGACCGGTGTCATCAAAGGATTTCTCCTCGATCCTGTCTGGGATGGGATCGATACAATGCCAATCATCAACACGGTTACCTTTGGCTAAAACGAACTCAATGATGAGTTGTGGAGAAACGCCCTAAGTCGCCCGTCTTATCGGGGACTTCGGCAATATCCCTTCATCTGCTTGAAAAAGCTGACATATTCGAAAGTCAAAAGGAAGTGTTGATCATGAAACGAAAGGGAGTCTGCTACCCATATAGGACAGCTTTCCATCCATAGACGAAGGTGGCATGCGGGTTCTAGCTATGGGTGACGCCAACGGTCATTGGGTTTCCTTCTTCAACAATGAGTCTCTCTGAGGCAATTGGGCGGGGTACTCTAACCGACTGTGCAGACTTGCGTGAATTCTTTCATCTCAGCAACGAACATTAAGGAAATTCAGTCATTGTGCGATTTGCGAAAAAATGTTTAAGCTACACGTGAGTCGTCTGTTTGCTAGCCGAAATCCCGAATTATTTACAACAAGCAACAATTTGGTAACAACCTTATTAAATGACGTACTGAATGCTAAACAAGTATGCTGTCTCGAAGGTCTAGGCTCAGACACGCCCTCAGCCGAGGTGCCACGATTGGAATTGTTGTCGTAATTATCATCATAATAGCCGCGGGAGGATACTATGCGATATCTTCTACCTCCCATTCAACGACTGTGCCGACTACGTCAGTTTCTTCAAGCTCGGTTTCTTCTTCCACTTCACCTATGGTGACCTCTTCGTCTTCGACGTCCAGTGCTCCTCCCTCCTCCATGACTACTTCCTCGGTTACTTCCTCTTCCTCGTCGACAAGCACATCCTCCTCCAGCTCTAGCGGGTTTGTGCAATCATTGACCGTGGAAGACTCTACTTGGCCAATTGACGATATGAACGTCCTTTATTGGCCGACGGAACTTCCTTGGCCGGAGTGGTACGCTTTTGCGGTTTATCAGCCAATGGTAGACGTTAATCTGGGAGAGGAATACGGGCAGGGAGTTATTCAATTCCTACCCGGCTTGGCTGCCAACTGGACGGTGAATTCTGCAAGCACAGTGTACACCTTTTCGTTAAGACAGAATGTGAAATTTTCAAATGGCGATCCTTTCAATGCATATCAATATTGGATGGAAATGTACGGAGATTACTATCTGTCAGACAATAGCAGTGATTGGATGGAGTCGTATTCCATCTTCAACATGACCGGCGTCAATTTTGGTCCTTCAACAATTGCTCTAATTAATCAGTCGGGCTTAATCAATCCTTCACCGCAGGCACTTGCGATAATGGAGAATTCATCTTGGCCGATATACGTTACCGGACCTTACTCGATAGTATTCCATCTTCAAGCGCCTTTCATTTACTTCCTGGGGATCATGGTTGCGTACGCCGGGATGGTAATGGATACGCAGTTTGTGCTCGATAACGGAGGTTTTGGGACACCCACGGCCTACAACCTGTACTTCAATCAACACTCTATTCCTGGAACCGGGCCATACGTCGTCTCCGGATACTCTGAGGACTCGTACATTACGTTTACTCAGAATCCGAATTACTGGGGAGACAGCCTTACCCCATCCCAGATCGCCGCGAACGTTGTGCTGGATCCGGGGCACGCGAAGACTGTAACCATTTGGGACAAGTCTTCCGATCTTTCAAGATACACCGATCTCTCAACGGGGGCCGCGCAGCTCGTCGCAATCCAGTCACAGGATTGGAATCTAGTCCTTGCAAATCCATCCGAGTACTCTTATGTGAAAGATCCACCCTACACCGCTCAGATCATAGCTATTCCACTTAATGTGAATGCGTATCCTACAAACATCACTGATATTAGACAGGCGATCGTTCACGCTATCAATTACTCAGACATCGACCAGACCGTGTTTTTTGGCCAGATGACACCGGGAGTTGGACCAGAGTACCCTGCGTGGCCGCAATATTATGACCTAGGAAATTACACTCCGTACCAAACCAATATCACGCTCGCTGAGCAGTACCTGACTAAGTCAGGAGTCAATGTGGCCAATCTTCCAGCGATTGATTTTACGGTCTACGCACCCTGTACCTACTGTGCCGAGATCGCCCAGATCGTTCAGGCTGACCTCGCGAATATTGGAATCACGCTCAATATTGAAATCCAACAGAGCAGTCTTTACTATGCTCCGTATGGAACCTATGCAACCAATGTCCAGAACGCCAATGAGATAGGAGCACTCTCGGTTCTTGGCGGTGAGTCCTGGTCACCGGCAGCGCTGACTCCCGCCGATTATTGGATAGGCTTCGTCAATAACGCTTCGGTATGGGGCAACTTTGCGGGCTACTCCAACCCAACTGTTCAAGCATGCGTGAACTCCTTCACCAGCAGTGCAAATGCGTCCTACATCCAGTCGCTCTGTCGTCCCGCACAAGAACAAATTTACAACGATGCGCCGTACGCTTGGATAGGCTTTCCGGGGCTGTGGTACGCGAGTGGGTCGTTTGTTTGGAAGACTGGCGTGGTGAAGAACTTTTACCTCGACCCAGTCTGGAACGGAATGACGACAACGCCGATCATCAACACAGTAACCTTCGGCTAGACATCGAAATCCAATGGTGGGCGGAGTCAGACTTTTTTCTGACGCTGCCCGATCTCTTTTTCCTTCGCTCGACCTGCCGAGCTGGAGCGAACGAACTAGATATGGTTAAGATAGTTCTCAGGAGGACTTCAGCGAAGCTTATCACTTGTCTCCGCCGAGAGAAATATCTGACACCGAGGTCGCTGGTTTTTCAGAAAGGTGTCATGGCTTCAGGACAATGCAGTCGATCTCCACCAGGTACTGGCCAACTAGGGCCGCTTGTATGGTAGACCGAGCCGGTTGATTTTGCGAAAAGTACCCCTTGTAGACCTCGTTCATTGCCCCAAAATCCTGAATGTCTCGGAGGTACACACCGACGCGCACTACATCGTCCAGTTTAGCGCCAGCGGCTTCAACGATCGCCTTGACATTTTCGAGAGTCTGTCTAGTCTGCGCCGTGACACCCTCGGGCAGCTTGCCACTTTTTGGATCCAGTCCGGTCTGTCCGGCGACGAAAAGAAATTTTTCCGCCAGGATTCCCTGCGAATATGGACCAGCGGGCCTAGGTGCATTATCAGATCTTATGACTTGTTTCGGCATTTATTTCCAAGTTCTTTCAGAAATATCCCGGTTTATTTAAGGTGAACCTGATGGGGTCTCTCAAACCTTCCTTGTAGCGTCAGGCAGAAACTGTTTAACTCACTTGGGATGCACGGTGTCGCCGGGAAGATCGCTATGGCGTCAGGATCTCTTGACTGGACGTATAAGGGGATGAAGACTTTGATCCTCGAATCCGACCTCGTAAAAATCTCCGTACTTTTGGACAAGGGATCCGACATTTTCGAAGTAATTTACAAACCTCTCGATCTCGACGTGATCTGGCACGGGCCGAACGGCTACAAGGATCCGAAAACGCGTGTGGAGAGAATATCGCGCCAGGAGGACGAATTTTCTGACAATTACGGAGGCGGATGGAACGACATATTCCCAAATTACGGATTTGCTTCTTCGAACAAGGGGACGAAGTTTGGCTCGCACGGAGAGAGTGCTCTTTTACCATGGTCCTGCCGGGGCGCAGAAACCGTTAACGGGCGTATTACGGCTCACTTGGCCTTGAACTGTCTCCGCTACCCGCTTCGGGCAGAAAAGACTCTGACCTTGGGTGGATCAAAATTCTTGATCTTCGAAGATCTCCAAAACGTGGGAGAGCAGGAGATCGAGCTCTCGTGGGCACAACACATCGCCTACGGTGAGCCATTCGTGTCGCCGGAGCTGCAAATTGAGATTCCGGCGATTAGGGCGGTCACGCACGGCTATGACATGAGTCACGAAAGGACAAAGCGAGACACAAAGTTCGAGTGGCCAATGGCTCCCGGTATCGACGGCAGCACGGTGGATCTCACAAAGATTCCCGATCGCAATCTGCGTGTTCAGGAAGATTTTCCTATCGTGGAGCTCGGGGCACCTTCGTACAGACTGTACAATCCTACGTTGGATCTTGTCGTGGAGCTAAGATGGAATTCCGCGTTCCCCTATCTCTGGTACTGGCTGAACTGGGGCATCTTGAATTATCCATGGTTCGGGAGGGCCCACACGCTTGCCTTGGAACCGACGACCACGGCGAATACCACCGGACTCCAAAACCAGATCGGCGACGGGACTGCGGTTAAGCTGGCGGCTGGAGGGACGCTGCACGGGGAAGTTGAAATGAACGTATTTCGAAAAAGCCAAGGAAAGCTCCAGAGAAATTCTTCCTCCCAATACAAATAATAGACGGGAGGAAGTCCCAAAGGCATACGTTTGGCTCCCAGCCCCAAAGCTCTTGAATATATGGATCGGAAAAATTCCATCGGCATCCGAGATATCACGGAGCTTGATCCGTCGGAAGCTAGAGTGGAGAACAACCGCGCTACGAAGCTCTTTTTGGAAAAGCCCGAGCCGGTGGAAAAGATAGAGAACCACCTGATACGCGAAGGCTTCTCGGAGATTCCCGTGCGTGTGTACTGGCCGAAAATTACGGACAGTGAAGATGATGAAGAGCAAGATCTCTACCCTATCATTGTCTTCTTTCACAGCGGTGGATGGGTTCTTGGGAGAGTGGAATCTTACGACGAGCTCTGTTCGATGCTCGCAAACCGCTCGGAATCGATCGTAATTTCAGTCGACTACCCGCTAGCTCCGGAGCACAAGTTCCCGGAACCGCTCAACGGCTGCTACGCTGCCACCAAGTGGGCGTCAGAGAACGCCGGGTTCCTAGAAGGAGACGAGGACACCATCGTCGTGGCGGGCGAGAGCGCTGGTGGAAACCTTGCTGCGGCTGTATCCCTAATGGCGAAAGAAAAGAAGGACCCGCAAATCGCGGCTGAGGTTTTGATGTATCCCGTGACGGACCTGACCAGCGACCTCTCAAAATACTCGAAAGACAAGTTTGGCCCCTCAAAGGAGACGATGGAGTGGTACGGTCGGCATTACGTGAAAAACGACTCAGAATATCGAAACCCGCTGGTCTCGCCGTCTTATGGAGATCTACGGGGCTTGCCAGAAACAATCATTGTTACGGCAGAATTCGATCCTCTTCGTGACCAGGATCTGGAGTTCGTCAAACGTTTAGAGCAGGCGGGGGTGAAGACCGTGCATCTGGACTATCCCGAAATGATTCATGGATTCATGCATTTTCCAAGCTTTTTCCCGGAGGGCCGCCTAGCCATAGAGAAGGTTGCTTCGGAAGTAAAAAAGATCTACGTGGAAAACGAAATGTAACAGAGTGTCCTCAAGTTTCAATATTTATCAAAGGTCAGGTGTTCCCAATTTGGAATATAGCGGCAGTGTTCATACACAATTTATTTGGGACAGGATCCCAAAACTGTACCGGAAAATCAGATTTGGAATTCTCCAACGCACACATCGAGTCTGTTGCAATGCCCTGCCCCATGTGTCTAGTCGCTAAAAGGAAAATTGAGAGCTTCAACTTGTATGAGATCAAGAGCTTCGAACGGCATCTCTCGTCCTCTCACGGTATGGAAAAGTAATTTCGCAAGACACGGTTCATCCATCTCTTTCCAAGGAACGCGTATCCCTACCTTGGAGAATCCACTCATAGCGCAAGCAAACTTGATGGGTGTAGCTGATTTGGTAACCGGATCAACCTGAAATCCTAGACTTTCCAGGGCTGTCACCCCGAGAACTTCGTCGGGTTCTTCAGGAAATATTACCCCAGCATCAGCCTCGGTGCCGCCGAATCCGACGATTATGGGATCTGTGGTCTCTTAATCGTCCGCGCATGCGGTTCAATATTGAGCCGGTATGAACAGTGTGATTCCCAAGGCAGAGAGCGGTCCGACCAAGTACGATTTCTTTCGGTTCTAGGTAGTTATTGTCGGTTACACTATAATCTCTAATGCCTAGGTAAGCAGCACTGCCGCCGCGATGACTGTCGTCCAGAGGCCATTCTTGTCGCCTTCGGCCGATTGGGTGATGTGCGTCGTCTTCACGATCTTACCAGAAATCTTCCAGCTCTGCTTTTTCTCATCATAGCTCTGGTCGGGGTTGAACGGAATTCCCAGAGTCGACGCTAGCATCGTGGCAGCCAGATCCTCGGCGTAGTCGCCCGCCTTTTCCTCAGTCTCCCCGTAATCTTCGTGCTCGGAGAGGTAACCGTACGTGTTGCGATCTTGAGGAATTGCAAGGCCCACGGAGGCGGCAATCAGTCTGTTGGGCTCGTTGGTCGCAAGCCTGCTGAGCACGAGAAACAAAATCTGCCCCGGCGAAAGCTCCGTCAGCCCCTCTTTTCTCGTGACAACTTTGCATTTCGGAGGAAAGATGCTGGACACGGTCACGAGGTTGAAGGCCTCGATTCCGGCGTCGCGCAGTGCGAGTTCGAAGCTGGCAAGCCGTTCCTTGTGTCTGCCCACACCCTTGGTGAGGAAAATCTTCTTTGGAATAAGCGTCGGCATACTTTTAGTGTGACAGATCCCAGTCGGTTCAGCTCCCGTTTTTAGCGTTTTGCCCGCGCTCGTCGGCGATAACCGATGTCGCGTTTTTTCAAAAAAATTGTGAAACGATTATACGGAGGAAATCAATACTTCTCCCTCCTTCGGCAAAAAGAGAGAAAAAAATGGCAACGGATATTCTTCGTAGTTCTTTCAAATTACTGGACAGGATCCAGGAATTTACTCTTGAAAATGGACTTCAGGTTCTCCTGAAACCTGTACCCTCATCCAGCGCGGTGTCTACGTGGATCTTCTACAAAGTTGGATCGAGAAACGAAAAGCTCGGCACCACTGGAGTGTCGCACTGGTGCGAGCATATGCTGTTCAAGGGTGGCGGGAAGCTCGGCAAGGGAGACGTGCATACGCTGGTCAGCAGCGAAGGCGGGCGCAACAATGCGTTCACAGATCACGACATCACCGCATATTTCGAAACCCTTCCGAAGGACAGACTGGACCTCGGCCTGTTTATCGAGTCCGAGAGGATGGCGAATGCCGCTTTCGATCCCAAGGAGGTCGAAAGCGAGAGACAGGTCATCATCTCCGAGCGAGAGGGTAGCGAAAATTTTCCTCAGTACATGGTGAGAGAGGAGATTTTTGCAACAGCCTATCACGAGCACCCGTACATGTGGCCCGTCGTGGGCTGGAAGAATGACTTGAAGAATATCACTCGGGATGATCTCTACCAGCACTACCGGCACTTCTATCATCCCAACAACGCGATCCTCGTCGTCTGCGGCAACTTCGATCCTGAAACAGCTTCAACCGGGATAAGAAATTCCTTCTCGAATATTCCGGCGGGAGAGAAAATACCGAACAAAATCCCCTTCCGCGAACTGCCACAGAAGGGAGAGCGCACAGCAAAGTTGATCCAGCCAGGCACTTTGAACTACTTGGGCGTGGCTTACCACGTGCCCGAGATCACCCACGAGGACGCACCGTCGTTGATAGTGCTGTCCGCGGTGCTCGGAGGCTGGCGCGGCCTGATCGGTTTCTTCGGTGACAGATTTGTACCAAGGACGAACAGGTTGTACAAGCGTCTCGTGGAGGGGAGCATCGCAAGTGAGGTCAACACTTACTTCCCGGTCAAAATCGATCCAGGCCTGCTTTACTTCGACGTTACTCTTAATCCTGACGTCAGCACAAAGGTGGCAAAAGATGCATTCTTCTCCGAAATAGCCAGTGTGCACGACGGCCCGCCGAACGACGACGAAATGAAGGTGGCGTTCAATCAAATTAGGGCATGGCACGCTTATGAAAACGACGGGATAGGCTTGCAGGCGCTTTCGATAGGGTACATGGAAAGGATTCAAAACCGCAAGCTCGCCGACAGTCTGATAGAAGGCGCGCTTCGGGTTACTCCCGACGATGTTCGGAGCGCTGCAAAGCGGTATCTATCGGACCAGAATCGAGTCGTTGGCGAATACGATTCGGTGAACGGAGGAGGCGCAAATATTGTCTGAAGAAAAGACGAAAAAATTCGGGGGCTTGGAAATGAAAAGAGAACTCTTCGAAAACGGAATTGCGCTCTTGAGCAATGCAGTCGGGGAGAGCGAGACGGTTGCGATTTCGGGCAGTATCAAAGCGGGCACAATATGCGATCAGTCAGGTGCATCCGGCACGGCGGAGCTCGTGTCAAGGCTCCTCATGAGAGGAACCAGAGCTCTTTCAGCAGGGCAGATTTCTCAAAAGATCGAAGAAGCAGGCGCGACCCTTAGTTTTGAGAACCGCGACGAATCTGTCAACTTTTCTTCCAGGTGCTACTACGGGGTGTTAGACGACGTGCTGGAGATCATAGGGGAGTGCCTTATGAAACCCTCATTTCCGGACAACGAAATCACTCTGGCGAGAAATGAGATTCTCTCGGAGATCAAAGCGGAGGAGGACGACACCAGATCTACGGCGTACAGGCGTCTCATGGAGCTCGTCTTTGGCAGGGAGACTCCTTACGGGAGAGATCCTCTAGGTAGGCCAGAGGAGCTGAAAAGACTCAGGAGCGAGGATCTGGCTCGCTTTCACCGCGAGAATTACGTGCCGGACAGGCTCGTAATTGCGATGACTGGAGGCTATGACTTCGATCTCGTCCGGACTAAAATCGACAAAATATTTTCCGGCTGGAAAAACGCAGGATCTGACAAATTTTCTTACCGGGAGACAGGTGATGTCCCGCCGAGCTCGTCGGCGGTGGAGATGAAACACAAAACCCAGGTGGATCTTGCCATCGGGACGAAGGCGGTGTCTAGATCATCTCCAGATTACTACCCGCTCAATCTTGGCAATTTGGTTCTGGGGAGGCTTGGTCTGTACGGAAGGCTGGGGAAGAACGTCCGAGAAGACAGGGGGCTGGCTTACTACAGCTTCAGCACCCTCCAGTCCAGGCTTTTTTCCGGATTCTTCGCAGCGTTTGCGGGGGTAAATCCATCCAACGTGAGCAAGGCGATCGAAGGGATCTTCGAGGAGCTTACAAAGATTACTTCCGAACCCATTCCGCAGAAGGAGCTTGAAACGGCCAAGAAAAACTCTCTCGGGTCTCTCTCCATCTCGCTCGACACCTCCGTGGAGCGAGTTGCCATACTGCATGATATCGAATACAACGGACTGGGTTTGGACTATTTGGAGAGGTATCCGGCAATCCTTGATCGAATTTCAAGCGAAGAGATTCTCGGTTGTTTCCAGAAGTACGTAAAGTTGGACAGAATGTCGATGGTCGCCGCGGGCCCTGTGGACGATCGAGCTCTGGTTCCGCTTCGTGCAACGAAGATGGTACACTAGAGAGTTGTTTTTGTTGAGCCGAGAATCTTCCCCCTCCCTACAAGAAATCGAAAGCTCCCTCAAGGAGAACTTTAAACTCTCAAGCTATGAGGCTCGGGCATACATTTCTCTTCTGAGACTTGGGAGACAGAACACAAAACAGCTTTCCTCCAGCGCCACCATCCCGCTTCCCCGCGTGTACGATACCCTCGAGAGCCTGATGACGAAGGGGTTTGCGATGAAGAAAGAGGAGAACTTTCTTGCCATCCCACCGAAGCAAGCATTGAAGGGCAGGACGAGGCAGTTTGAGATCCAGTTCTCCGACGATCAAAAGAGGCGGGCAGATGCGGAGAGCCGCCTGACCGACCTCCTCCAGCGACAAACGTTCACTGAAGATAATGGTGACGATCAGGGATTCTCCGAGATTTCGGTACTGAAGGGCCTCAACACGATCGCGAACAAATTTGAGGAGCTGCTCGAGTCCTCGAAAGACGTGATCCTCGTCGCCAAGCGGGCTGTGGAAGCCAAGGAATTCTTCATCCCGATCTTGCTCGAGTACTCCAAGGGCTCGCCGGAAAAAAGGCGAATCCGGATCATCGCGCCGAAAAGCGTCAGAATCAACAGGGAGGACCTGGAGCAAGCGCGGACGGCAAACGCTCAGATCCGCAAGTCGGACAACGTGATCTTCGACATGATGGTAACGGATCAGGACGATGTACTAATCGGAGTTCCAGATCCTCTTTCCGAAGAACTCAACCACGCAATCGCGATCTGGGTCAGGAACGCTTCGTTCGCACGATCGACAAGAAACTCGATTGAGGAAATGTGGGATTCCTCAGAGCGGGTCTAATTTTTTCATTCCTTCGTGGACCAGAACGTCTCAGTCGGAAAGTCCTTCCACCTGAAGTAATCCCGGATGATCAGCGAGTGATCAAACGCGAGACGAAAGCTCGGACTGCGCAGCTCTGCTTCGTTGATCCACTCGGCACTTTTGGCGTCGTCTCCCCCTACCGGATCGCCGTCAATCCAGTCGGCTACGAATACCGTCGTAACCCTCTGCCCGCGGGGATCCCGCTTGGGATCGCTGAACACGCCTAGTATATTCACCAATTTCGCCTGCACAGCTGTTTCCTCCTGCAACTCCCGGAGCGCGGTCTCTTCTACAGTCTCGCCGTAATCCACATGACCTCCGGGAAGACAGCGCATCCCTTTGAAGGGTTCTCGTCCTCTCTGCTCTAACAGAATCAAGTTTCCCTTCCTTACGACCAGGTCGACAGTTGGAATCGGATTCTTGTATTCTCTATCATTTTTGTGTTCCAGAGATTTCTCCTCCTTGATGCATCGCGAGATCATGTTGCCTCGAGCGGAACTTAAAGCATGATCCTGATTGCAATAACTTTTCAGAAGCAAAGGGTTTTTCTTGCTGAAAATTGAAGATGGTTGAGCAACGGAGTTGTAAAGTTGCCAAGGATTCAAGAAACAATTGAGATCAAGGCCTCGAGAGATCGGGTCTGGGAGATCATTTCCGACCTTGACAACGAGCCGGAATACTGGTGGGGCACTCAAAAAGTAAAGACGTTGTCAAAGAACGGCAACGTGATCAAAAGGGAGATCTATCAGAAGTTTGGGGGCCGTGCCATTGTTCAAAAAGTGATTCTGAAACCGCGAGATGAAATAGAAATTCAATACCTCGAGGGTATCACGCAGGGCGTCAAATACCTCCGGCTAGACTCTGCGAACGAAGAGACGCAGCAGCTGGCTGTAAAATGGGACGTCCACTTTCTGGGAATCTATAGACTAGTAAGTCCTCTCATAGTAAGACACGTGCGACAAGGCACGAAAGACGCCCTCCAGCGGATCAAAGGCGTTTCCGAGGGCCGGACAATAAAGAAGCTCGAAGAGCCTGTGAAAAAATCGAGTGCGAGGTAATTCAAATTGACGACGACACTCAAGCCTACCGGAGAAGCCCAGCGAGGCCACGACTTTGAGATCTCCCAGGAGTACACTCCCAAGGGAGATCAGCCGAGCGCGATTGCGAAGCTTACCGAGGGTATTCTTCGCGGGATGAAGCATCAAGTCCTCCTCGGTGCAACCGGCACCGGAAAGACGCTTACGATGGCCCACGTGATCCAGAATCTCCAGAGGCCGGCACTGGTCATCTCACCCAACAAGACACTTGCCGCGCAGCTCACCAGCGAATTTAGGGCGTTCTTCCCGAGCAATGCGGTGGAGTATTTTGTTAGTTACTATGATTATTACCAACCCGAGGCGTACGTCCCGCAGCAGGACCTTTACATCGAGAAGGACACTTCGATCAACGAAGATCTGCAGACGCTGAGACAGCGCGCGATGCAGGCGCTGGTGTCGCGAAGGGACGTCGTGGTGGTAGCAAGTGTTAGTTGCATCTATGGACTGGGCGCGCCGGACGACTTTCGAGAGAATGTGATCGGGATTTATCCAGGACAGACGATCGACCGGGATGTCTTGCTGAGAAAGCTTGTCGCGATCCGGTACCAGCGGAACGACTTTCAGCTCTCACGCGGAAAATTCCGGGTGAAGGGAGACACCCTTGAGATCGCGACTGCAAGCGAGAACGTGATGAAGATCGATTTCTTCGGTGACGAGGTCGAAAAAATCACCGAGGTCGATTCGCTCACCGGCAAGGCCATACGAAAGAGGAACGAGGTAATCATCTACCCAGCTACCGAGTACACCGTCGTGGGAGACCGGCTGGAGGGGACGATTAGTGAGATCGAGTCCGAGCTCGAGTCTCGGCTGCAGGAGCTGCGAAGCGAGGGAAAGCTCGTGGAAGCGCAGCGGCTGGAGCAGAGGACCAAGTTTGACATGGAGATGCTGCGCGAGACGGGCTATTGCACCGGTGTGGAGAACTACTCGCGCTACTTTACCGGCAGGCAGCCCGGCGACACCCCCTACTGCCTTCTCGACTATTTTCCCGAGGATTACATCACCTTCATCGACGAAAGCCACATGGCGATTCCGCAAATCAAAGGGATGTATGAAGGGGATCGCTCCCGGAAAGAAAATCTCGTGAACTATGGTTTCCGGCTGCCGTCCGCGTTCGATAACCGGCCGCTGTACTTTTCCGAGTTTTCGTTGAAGATGAATCAGGTGATCTACACTTCAGCGACCCCGGCTCCGTACGAGATGTCGAAAGCAGACCAAGTCGTCCAGCAGATAATCAGACCCACTGGGCTCGTCGATCCAGAAATAATCGTGCGGCCCGCCAAGTCCCAGATAGACGACCTGATCGGGGAAATCCGAAAGCGCGTGCAGAGGCACGAGCGGGTCCTAGTTACCACATTGACGAAGAGGATGGCCGAGGATCTCGCCGAGTACCTCGAAGATCTGAAAATAAAAGTGAGGTACATTCACTCGGAGGTGGAGACCCTCAAGCGGATCGAGCTGCTGCGGGACCTGCGTCTGGGGGAGTACGACGTACTTGTGGGAATCAACCTCCTTAGGGAAGGCCTTGACCTTCCAGAGGTCAGCCTCGTGGCGATCTTGGATGCTGATAAGGAGGGCTATCTACGTTCCGATGTCGCCTTGATCCAGACGATCGGTAGGGCCGCGAGAAACGCCGCAGGTCAGGTGATCATGTACGGTGACGAGACTACTGATTCGATGAAGCGGGCGATCGACGAGACCAACAGGAGGAGAGCGATTCAGATCCAGTTCAACAAAGAAAACAACATCACCCCAGAGACGGTGAGAAAGGAAATTCGCGCCCTAATCGCCGAGACGGAGGAGTTAGAGGAGGAGATTTCCAAGTCCGAGCTTCGTATGGATTCTCCCGAGTTTCCAAAGATGATCTCGGAACTAGAAGAACAGATGAAGATCGCCGCCAATAATCTGGAATTCGAGGTGGCCGCGAGAATCAGAGACAAAATCAGATCGCTGCTGAGCGCGAAGGAAAAATCCCGCTAGTGCTATAGAGAACAGATAGAAAAAACAGATATGCACCGCGCTCAAGCTGGAGCTATTCACCGATAGGAAGAAGCAAATGGCCTCCGCCGTCAGTCTCTCCCAGGTCGCCCGAGAAGGCGCCAACGACGAGTACACCGATTACCTCGTTTACAAGCGCCTCTCAGAGAGCTCCAGAACGAAAGATCCGAAGATGAGAGAGATCCTCGACACTCTTTCCAGGACAGAGTACGGCCACTACGAGTTCTGGAAAAAGTACATGCCGGCTGATTCGAGGGTCAGTCCAAACAGGTCTGCGATTTACCTCACCCTCTTCCTGCGCCTAATTTTTGGAAACACCTTTGCGATCAAGTACCTCGAAAAGCACGAAACTGCGGTCATCAAGAAGTACAAGTCGGTAAAGGACGCCATCCCCGAAGCCGATCGACGCCAGTTCGACGAGATGGTCAGAGACGAGGAAGAGCATGAAAACACCTTTTTGGGGCAGATGCAGGGACCCTACCTGAAATATATCTCCTTCATCATACTAGGATTGGCAGACGCCATCGTGGAAATTTCGGGAATCCACGCGGGCTCGCTCGGGATTTATCACTCGACCGAGATTACGGGCCTCGCGGGCATCGTTGCGGGAGCCTCCGCGTCAATCGCGATGGCGTCTGCTGCTTACGCGCAAGCAAAGCAGGGGTTTGCGGGATCTCCAGCCATTTCCGCGGTCTTTACCGGCGTGTCGTACTTCATCAACGCCGTCGTTCTAGCCACTCCGTATTTTCTAACGCGGAGCCAGCTAACCGCGATCAGCACGTCCATTATCCTCGCAATTTTGATCATCGCCTTCATCAGCTATTACAACTCGATAGTATCTCAGGGCCGCTTTCTCAGGGATTTTACAGAGCTCGCGGGAATAATGCTCGGCGCGAGCGCCGCGCTTTTTGTCTTCGGGCTCCTCATAAGGTCGGTATTTGGAATTACCATAGTCTAGCGAATAACAGCTCGGGTATACAGAGTTCACGACGAACGGGTATGGGAGACCCTCTTCCCGATCTTCCACGGAAACAGTTAATTGGCATGCGAAAGCTCCGTCTCTGGCTCCTAGTAACTTTTTGCGCGACTGCTTGGAGAGGCGTGATTTTTTCGTTTGCAAGGCCAAGAGAAGATTGAGAGTCAGGAAGGAGCGGAATTTGCTCCCGCGAGATCCAAGGACAGAATCGTAATTCGTGGTGCGCGCCAACACAATCTCAAGAACATCGACCTGGACATCCCTCGGGATAAGTTCGTCGTCCTGACCGGTCTATCCGGTTCGGGGAAATCTTCCCTTGCTTTTGATACCATTTATGCTGAGGGCCAGAGGCGCTATATCGAATCCCTTTCCGCATACGCGAGGCAGTTCCTAGGACAGATGGACAAGCCGGATGTCGATTACATCGAAGGTCTGTCCCCCGCGATCTCCATCGAACAGAGGACCGCTGCGAAAAACCCCCGCTCCACGGTTGCGACGGTGACGGAGATCCATGACTATCTGAGACTGATGTACGCGAGGATTGGGGTCCCGCACTGTCCCAATTGTCGGAAGGTCATCGCCAAGCAGACGGTGGAGCAGATGGTGGATCAGATCATGAAGCTGAAAGAGGGCACCAAGATCCAGGTCCTCGCTCCCGTCATCAAGGCGCAAAAGGGAGAGCACAAGGACGTTTTCAAGAACCTGAACAAGCAAGGGTACTCCCGAGTGAGGGTAGATGGGAAAATCCGCGAGCTCGACGATCCGGACGACAAGCTGGGTCTTGAGAAAAACAAAAAGCACACGATCGAGGTGGTCGTGGACAGACTGGTTGTCAAATCGGGCATCGAGAAGAGACTCGCAGATTCGATTCAGACGTCGCTCAGTCTGTCGAAGGGCACGATAGTTTTTGACGTGAACGAGGACAAGTCCAAGGAAGTGGTGCTCAGCGAAGCGATGGCCTGCCCAACGTGCGGCTTTTCACTCGAAGAGCTATCCCCCAGAATGTTCTCGTTCAACAGCCCGTTCGGAGCCTGCAAGCAGTGCCTCGGCCTCGGCTATCTGCTGAACATGGATCCTGACCTGGTGATTCCAGACCGATCGATCTCGATCCTCGATGGTGCGATCGTGACGATGGGCAGTGCTGACAGCTGGTCGATGCAGCACCTCGAGTCGATGGGAAGACGCTATGGATTTCGAGTCGACGTGCCGGTCAATAAGTTGAGGAAGGAGGAGCTAGCCACGTTGCTGTACGGCTCCCGCCCCAAAGACTCCAGTCTTGGTCGCCCTAAATCCTCGCGGTTCCATCATTGGTACCACTACGACCAATGGGAAGGAATCCTTCCGCAGCTGGAAAGGAGGTACATGGAAACATCTTCCGAATACATGAAGGAGTGGTACTCGCGCTATATGAGCAACCAGAAGTGCCCTTCATGCAACGGCGAGCGGTTCAAGCCGGAAATCCTCGCGGTGACGATGAACGAGAAATCGATCTCTGAGGTATCTAAGCTCTCTGTCCGGCAGGCGATCCAGTTTTTCTCGAACCTCGATCTATCTGAGAAAGAGAAGCTCATAGCTGCCCAGATTCTGAAAGAGATCAGGGCGCGTCTCACCTTCCTGATGAATGTCGGCCTGGACTACATTACTCTCGATCGCGCGGCCGCTTCCCTTTCAGGGGGCGAAGCCCAGCGCATCCAGCTCGCGACCCAGATAGGCTCGAGCCTTGTCGGGGTTCTCTACATTCTGGACGAGCCGTCCATAGGACTTCATCAGCGCGACAACAAGAAACTGATCGCCACACTGAAGACCCTCCGGGACATCGGAAACACAGTCCTCGTAGTGGAACACGACGAAGAGACAATTCGCGAGTCCGATTTCGTCGTGGATCTCGGCCCAGGCGCGGGAATGCACGGTGGGTACGTCGTTGCCACCGGTACCCCGGATCAAATCGCCCTAAATCCAGAATCGATCACCGGGCTCTATCTGTCTGGCTCCAGGACCATCCCGGTACCTGACAGAAGGAGGACGAAATCCTCTCGTACTCTGCTTGTGAAAGGGGCGAGGGAGAACAATCTGAGGAATATCGACGTCACGTTTCCGCTGGGAATTTTCGTGTGCATTACCGGCGTTTCCGGCTCCGGCAAGAGTTCGCTGGTGAACGACATTCTGTACAGGTCGCTGGCGCAGCAGCTATATTCCTCGAGGGACAAGCCGGGCTTGCACGACAGGATTTTCGGAACGGAGAATATCGACAAGGCGATTATCATCGACCAGTCGCCGATCGGGAGGACCCCGAGATCCAATCCAGCGACTTACGTCGGTCTCTTCACTGACGTTAGGGACCTCTTCACGAAACTTCCCGATGCGATCTCTCGCGGCTACAAGCCAGGTCGCTTCAGCTTCAACGTCAAGGGCGGCAGGTGCGAGGCCTGCGAGGGGGACGGCATCATCCAGCTGGAGATGCACTTCCTACCCGATGTGTACGTGCCCTGCGAAGTCTGCAAGGGGAAGAGGTACAACCGGGAGACACTCGAAATCAGGTACAAGGGAAAGAACATTTCGGAGGTGCTCGATATGACCGTCGAAGAGGGCCTCCAATTTTTCGAGAACATTCCGCGAATCAGAAGAAAGCTAGAGACGCTCAACGACGTGGGACTGGGCTACGTGGAGCTAGGGCAGTCCGCGACGACTCTCTCCGGCGGAGAGGCGCAGCGAGTGAAGCTGGCCTCCGAGCTGTCAAAAAGGCCGACCGGGAAAACGCTCTATCTTTTGGACGAACCGACGACCGGGTTGCACTTTGAGGACATCAAAAAACTGCTGAGCGTTCTGCAGAGGCTCACCGACGCAGGAAACAGCGTGATCGTGATAGAACACAACCTGGACGTCATCAAGACCGCCGACTGGATCATCGACCTCGGGCCGGAGGGAGGGGAGCGCGGCGGCCTGATCATAGCGGAGGGGACTCCGGAAGAAGTGGCCATGGTCGAGAGCTCGTACACCGGGCAGTTCCTCCGCCGAATGCTTCGTAATCGCAGTGCCCTAATCAAAACGGCAGAAGAAGAAAAAGAAAGCCTTGTTGAAGCTGTCACCACTCCAAGAAGCGATTTCCACCCCGCTGGATAAGTTCGACGAGCTCCCAGAGCGGGCGGGAGTCTATATTCTGAAGAATGCGGAGGGGAATCCCGTCTATGTCGGAAAGGCCACAAGCATCAGGGGCAGAGTGCTCGCCCATCTCCGACCGAGGTTCGAAGATCCTATCGGGCAGACCCTGAAAGACCAGATAAAGAGCGCGGACTACATCTTTACCCTTTCCCCGCTCGAAGCGCTCTTACTCGAAAACGTGCTGATCAAGAGGTACAGGCCCCGATACAACATCCGGCTGAAGGACGACAAGAGTTATCCCTTCATCAAGATCACCGCCGAAGCCGTGCCGCGGGTGCTGGTCACACGGCGAGTGGAGGACGACGGATCAAGATATTTCGGGCCGTACGGCAACGTGAGAGCGGCGCGGAGGACCGTGAAGTACCTCCGGAGGATTTTCCCAATCCGCGGCTGCACTCTGCCGCTGGCTTGGGAAAAAAAGTTCAAGGCCTGCATCGATTACAACATCGGCCTCTGCAAGGCCCCCTGCGTGTTCGCGGTTACGCGACAGGAGTACTTCGACGATGTGAAAAAATTCGAACTGTTTCTGGGCGGTAAGCTGGTGAAGCTGTCGAAGGTGATGTACGACGAGATGTGGAAGGCTTCGGAGGCGCAGGAGTACGAGAGGGCTTCGAAGATTCGGAATGAGATCCGATCCCTGGAGGCGACTGCCCTAAAACAGAGGATCGCCTTTCCTAGTCAGAAAGACCGTGACAAGGACATCGTGACGATTGCGAGGGAAGTCGACGAGCGGGACGATGAAAAATCTGAAGCTGGGAGGACGGCTGCCGCCATAGTATTCCAAGTCCGGCAGGGGAATGTCGTCGGCCGCGAAAAGTACATCCTCGATGTAGTCAGCGAGCAAGCAGTCGATGCAGAGATCCTCTCGGCTTTCATAAAACAGCACTACTCCTCCACGGAAGCGCTCGTGGGCCATCAGTTCCCGCAGGAGATTGTGATTCCCACAGAGCTTGGCGATTCTTCAGAGATCGAGGAATTGCTGCGCATCGCCGCAACGCAGGACGACGAAGCCAAGGAAGCCCCAAAGGTTTCGGTAAGGCTTGTCACCGCCCAGTCTAGCGAAGAAAATCGAAGATTGATGAAGCTGGCGCAGGACAATGCGCAGCTAGTCCTCAAGGAACAAGAGTCTAAGGGCGAAGTGAAGAAGAGAGAGAGGCTGCGCGCCCTGAAAGACATCAAGGAAAGATTCGATCTAGACCATCTTCCTAGGAGGATCGAGTGCTACGACATCTCGAACATCCGGGGCGATGAGGCCGTCGGCGCGATGACGGTCTTCATGGACGGGTTCCCAGACAAGAGCCAGTACAGAAAGTTCAAGATCAAAACGGTGGAGGGAATCGACGACTATTCCATGATGGCAGAAATGATCAGTCGGAGGTTCAAGAGGCTATCTGAGCCCAAAAATCCCGAAGGCGGCCGTCCCTGGGCCCGGGAGCCTCCCGACCTCGTGATAATTGACGGAGGACGCGGGCACCTGAACGCGGCGCTGAACAGGATGCACGGCGATGGTGTGTTCGGAATTCCCACGATCGCGCTTGCAAAGAAGGAGGAGCTCGTATTCACTCCTTCGAGAATGAGGCCGATAAAACTGCCGCGCGATTCGGAGGCCCTGCACATACTGCAACACATTCGAGACCAAGCTCACCGGTTCGGCATCACCTACCACCGAAAGCTGCGATCAAAGCACGTCACGAGGTCGAAGCTGGACGAGATCGCTGGAATCGGGGAGAAACGCAAGCGAAACCTTCTCGCGCACTTTGGATCGGTGGACGCAGTGAAAAGGGCCGCTCCGGAAGAAATCGCGCAGGTCGCGCAGATCAGCGAGAAGCTAGCGAAGACGATCGTTGCGGGATTAAATTCTTAGGCATCAAATCCAATCGAACTGAATCTTAGCAGATATCCTAGCCTAACCGGGCAGCCTGGCTTCTGCCTGAACATTCTACAAGTT
>JASHPQ010000084.1 GCA_030037995.1 Nitrososphaerales archaeon
CCCCATCCTGTCTTTCAGAAGCAGGATGAGCCAGTTGAAGCGTCTCCTTCGTGAACTAGTCGACACTGATGATTAGCCAGCCCTAATTCTCGGATCGAAAAAGCCATACAAAATATCGGAAATGAAATTGGCTAGGACTACCATCACAGCGATCACGAAAAATAGTCCCTGCTCAAGCGAAAAGTCCAGTGCCTGAATGCCCTGAAAGCTCCAGTATCCCAGACCCGGCCAGCCAAAGATCGTCTCGGTGATGATCGCTCCTGAGAGTATGAAACCGATCGATATGGCGAAATTAGTTATTTGGGGTAAAATCGCATTCCGCAAAACATGCTTGTAGAGTATCGTTCTCTCCCGGAGTCCTTTTGCGCGTGCCATCAGGATGTAATCCTCGGTCGTGACGTCGATCGATGTGTTTCTTTGGATCAGGTAGACACCGCCTATACTGATGAGCGTAAGAGACAAAAAGGGAACGGCCATGGCTTTGAGCAGAGCCCCGACAAAAGCAAGCCCACTAATGTTTGAAAACGAAGCTGCTGCATTAGCCGGCGTCCAATGCAAATAGAATGCAAAGACCAACAAAAGCATGGATCCGATCCAAAATGATGGCATCGCGAAGAAAAACAGAGCACTAACAAAGGCCGACTTGTCCTGCCATTTCCCCCTTCTACCGGCGGAATAGACGCCTAAATAAATCCCAACGATGAATGAAGCAACTGTCGCAGAACCCAACAGTAGGATTGTGTAAGGGGCAAACGTCAGAATCGTCGTGGACACGGGCCCCGATAGCGACGAACCGACATTGTATCCGAAGTTGAAGGTGAACATGGCCTTGAGATAAACAAAGTATCTCTCCTGCAGGGGGAGATTCAAGCCAAGGGCGTTAATGACGCGCGCTCGGATGATGTTGATGTACTGGACCTGATTTTTGGAGCTCGTAGCCGGCACAAACCAGACTGCCGGGTTAATGTGAAGCACTGTAAAGGGGAGAACCTGGAAAAGGAAAAAATCGATAGAAGCCACGGCCACAAGGACCAATGCCATCGTCGCTACCCTTCGAGCTATGAAGGCCTTGAAGGTCACGCCAATCCCGGAGTCATTCGACTTAAAAAGCGTTGTACGTTGGAATCATAGAAGGTAACAATGCATTAATATTCCCCTTAGCATCCCTTCGTTCATGTCAAATTCGGACGCGAGGTTCTTCGGTATTCTTGTTCTATCTCTTTTCGCGCTGTCGTCATTTTTGATCCCAGTTGTGGTGGACGCGACCGGCCCGTCCAGTGTTGTAATTCCAAATGGCCAAATTTCCACGCATGGGCCGCGGATCAATCAGTTGATCATCGAATTTGAGAGTGATAACTCTGCATTTCTGAGCGTACAATCAGGAACGATACCGGCAATGGAATGGTCACTCAGCCTCGCACAGTATGCTACTGCAGAGTCCTCAAGCACTCTCTTTACGACTAGTACAACGAGCTATGATTTTGACGGTATTGCCTTTAACTTCATGCAGTTTCCTTACAACAATACACACTTCAGGGCAGCAATTGCAGATTTGACGGACTATGCAACTATTCAGACACAGCTTGGTCCAACAATCGCCGCGGGAAATAACATTTACAACCCTACACTTTACCCTCTGTATTACAATTCGCTAATTGCAAATCCCTACAGCTACAATCTAACAAAAGCCATGCAGCAATTAGAGCTAGTCCCAGGCGTGTCGTACAACCCGACGACGGGTGCTTGGACCCTTAACGGAAAGGCATTCTCCCCTGAGCTCTACTCTCGAGGGGATGATTTAGTAATCAGGGAGCCAATTGCCCAGCTTCTCGTGACGGATGCTGCACTAATAAACCTCACAATTACAAACAACGAAATTACGGGAAGCGACGCCTCGGCAGACATTTACGGTCCGGCTGGCGGAGCAGTCATCTCGACAGGAGTGATGGGATCAAATTACAGTACAATAACACCTCCTGTATTCAATTATACGGACGCTGCGACTTCGGACACCTGGGGTATGTACACCTTTGGTTGGATTGTTAGCTTTGAGCCAACGTACACCTGGGCCTTCTTCAATTCCGCTCTTGCAGGAATTGATGACTTTGGAAACTTCTACAACGCCACTATGGATTACTGGACGAACATTCTAGACTATGCCAACTCCAGTACTGTTGCGCAGGAAGCTGCATCCAACATACAACAGATCGACTACCAGCAATTGCCGTACATCGTATGGGGCTGGCAGAACACCCTCTACGCCGTCAATCCAAGCTCCGGTTCCGGTTGGACGGGTTTCACCAATCTTGAAACGCTCGGTCCATCAGAGTCTACCGGCTTGCTCTATACTGCGCTGAATGTGCACCCAGCACACAGTGCTACCGGCGGAACTTACTACGAGGCTATCCATCAAGCTCCAACGTCGCTCGATCCGCTATACCAAACAAACTGGATCTGGGACGTAGATGTCTGGGAGGAAGTGTATGACTATCCATTGGAATATGCTCCCACAAACAATGGCGTACTGGATGGCTCGCTCATTCCGTGGATGGCAAGCTGGTCGATTACAAACAACTCCAACGCCGCGATTGGTTCCGGCCCGGGCTGGTACAACCCAACAAATGCAAAATCAATCTCAGGGGGTCAAGTGCTCACATTCAATTTCTACAAGAACGAGACCTGGGACGACGGGGTACCGTTAACCGCTTACGACTTTAATCAGTCGATATATCTTTGGGACGTTATGGGGAACGCTCCGACTTCGACACCAGAATCATACGATGCACCTCCTCCGTTGGGCCTTCTTGCGACTTACATCCCGCCCAATGATCCCCAACAAATTCAATTGTACGTCAATTCCACGACTCTCTGGAACGTTTACTTGGGTCTCTCGTTCCAGGTCTTGCCTTGGCACATCTTCCAGTATTTCAATGCGTCCACTATAGCCACATCGACTGGCGCGGTAGATCTTACAAAGCCTTACTCGACCTCGGCCTATTCCAGCTACTTGAAATCTGGCGTCACTGTGCCGGAGTACATCCAGTGGCTGCCTAACCTTGAAGTTGGAAGCGGTGCCTTCGACTTCCAGAGCTGGAACACCGTTACAAATGTCATGAACTTGACAAGGAATGTCAACTATTACAGGAGTGCTTGGACAGCGAGCAATACGACAGTGACACAAGGATCCAATGCCACAGTTACTCCGAACATCTACCTGGAGATTTACAATCCCACAAGCTCTACCTACGGAGGGGTGTCACCGGGCGCGACGGGCGATATGCCGATCACCAATGCTACAGGAACCGTGTCCGTCTTGCGCGGTAACTCTGTTGTGAGCACCGCGAGCTTGACGGGTGGTTCGGGTGGGTCTTATTCGGCCAGCATCGGTACGGGTTCGCTATCACCAGGTTACTATGAAGTGATGGTAAATGCAAGCTACAGTGCCTTCGGATTGAATAGAATCTGGTACTCGTACTCGGGACTCATTGTCTCACCGTCCACGACGACGACGGTCACAACGAGCAGTTCCTCATCTGTTACCAGCAATCCAGTGTCTACAACCAGTAGCAGCTCCATGATACCCACAACAACCTCTACCTCAACGACAGCACCCCCGACTAGCGTCGTTAGCACCACATCAACCTCCAGTTCGACTACCACTTCCACTTCGAGCGACATACTCATAGCCGCGGTCGTTGTAATCATAATCATCGTTATTGCAGGAGCCGCAATGATGATGCGCAGGCGGGGTCCACCTGCCGGTGGCTCGACTCCAGCGTCTGCTCCCCCCTCTTAAAGGGTGGAGTAAACAAGGGAATAAGAATCGCGGAAAAAAAGAAAGTGTGTACGAGTGGGGAAGAGTATCTTCCCCATTCACCAAAATTTTTTCTTCGTGAAAAGTGTTCATCGACCTTAATTTTATTAGGTCAGTTCCCCGGGCTCATGCAATAGGCCACGGAGTTTCGTTGTCTTGTCCGGGTTTTCAAATCTGAGCCTTGGTACCAAGAAATGACTTTACTCGAAGTCCGGAATCTCCGAATGTATTTTGAAACTAAACAGGGAATGGTGCATGCGGTAGACGATGTTTCAATAAATCTCGATCAAGGACAAGTCATCGGGCTCGCTGGTGAATCGGGCAGCGGAAAATCAAGCATCGCCCTGGCAGTGCTGAGTCTGCTGCCGTCTAACGGCAAGCTACTGAATGGCGGCGTTTTCTTGGATGATCAGGAAATTTCCAAGATGCCCGAAAACAGACTTCGCGAAATCAGATGGAAGAAAATCTCGCTGATCTCTCAGGGAGCCATGAATGCCCTAAACCCGGTATTTCGAGTGGGGGACCAAATAAAGGAGGCGATTACGGCCCACAGTGATGCCAGTGATGTAGCTGCCAAATCAAAGGTCAAACAATTGCTTGTGGACGTTGGCATTTCTCCCGATCGGTACACCTCATTTCCTCACGAACTCTCCGGTGGAATGAAACAGCGAGCCATGATCGCTATGGCTTTGGCACTGGATCCCGAAGTAGTTATTGCCGATGAGCCGACGACGGCTCTGGACGTTATCATGCAAGCACAAATTCTTCTCTTGCTCCGAGACCTGCAAAAGGCGAAGAAAATGGCCATGATACTGATCACTCACGATCTCTCGTTGGTTGCCGAAATGTGCAATACAGTTGCTATAATTTATGCAGGGCAAGTCGTCGAGTACGGATCAGCATCGAAGATCTTTCATAATCCGAAACACCCGTACACGATCGGATTAATCAAGGCTTTTCCCAATATCGAAGCTCCGAAGTCAAAGCTGGTATCCATTCCGGGGGCGCCCCCCGATCTTATCCGAGTCCCTGTTGGTTGCAGATTTGCCGAAAGGTGCCCTTTTGCCACGAGCAAGTGCACTGCGGAAATGCCGTCTCTTAGGGAAATCGAGCCGGGCCATACGTCCAGGTGCTGGTACGCGGAGGATATGCATCTTTGAGTCTTGAACCCTCCCAACAGTTGGACTCGCGGATGAAAGCAGGAGAGCCAATCATTGAAGTTCGTGATCTGACGAAGACCTTCGAAGCGAAACTGGGCATAACGGCCAGCCTGCGGAGAGGCAAGGTCCTGATAAAGGCCGTCGACGGAATTTCTTTCAAGGTCGCCAGGGGCGAAATCTTCGGACTGGCAGGGGAGAGCGGTTGCGGGAAGACGACCGCGGGACGCACTCTGCTCAGACTCACCGAGCCAGACTCTGGCTCTATCCTCTACAAGGGAACGGACATCACGAAAATTTCCAGAAGTGAAACGCGCCGTCTGAGGCCGAAACTGCAGATGGTCTTCCAGGACCCTTACGAATCAATAAACTCTAGGATGACCGTCCTCGATATCATCTCTGAAGGGCTTATCATCAACAAAAAAATTTTGCACAACCCTTCGCAAGAACAGATCGAAGTTCAGGTGAAAGAGGCTCTTAATCTAGTCCAACTCATCCCTCCAGAGCAGTTCTTGCACAGATTCCCCCATGAGCTATCCGGTGGCCAGAGACAGCGGGTGGCGATCGCAAGAGCCCTCGTATTGCAACCCGACTTTATAGTCGCGGACGAGCCGGTATCAATGCTCGATGTCTCAATTCGAGCCGAAGTACTCAACGTCGTCATAGCCTTGAGGGATAAACTAGGCCTGTCTTTTTTGTTCATAACACATGATCTGGCGCTTGCCAAACATGTCACGGACAAACTTGGAATAATGTACCTGGGAAAGATTGTCGAGACGGCGGAGTCTGACGAACTTATCGATAAGCCCTATCACCCGTACACCCAGGCCCTGATCGCTGCTATCCCAGTACCGGATCCTGACGGGAGGAAGGTGAAAGTCTTTGCAGGAGGAGAGGTCCCCAGCGCGACTAACATCCCCAGTGGGTGCAGGTTTCACACCAGGTGCCCTTACGCTAAGGAGCTCTGCTCTACAACCGAGCCCGAATTCAGGATGATCGAAAGCGGCCACTACGTGGCCTGCCACTATTACGAAGAGGCGTACGCCAAGTACAAGTCGAGGATCAGAAATCCGCTTGGCCTCTGATTTCCGCGCTGGCCTCCACGAAAGGGAAAAGAAAACTCTTCTTGCGGATTTCATCCCGGCCTGTTCTGATAATCAGAACAGAATTAATTGGAGGCTATTCCTTCTTCAATTAAGAAGGTTTAAAATTTCCGGGTTAACCAATAATAGTCTACATCAAAAATGACCGCAGAAAGCCTTGACTTTGTGCTTTCAAGCGAAACCCGACTGAGGATTCTTTCGTTTCTCTCCAACAGCTCCGGGACCCCAACGCAGTTGTCGAAGAAGGTGGAGAAACATCTTTCCCACATTAGCAGGGCGCTGAAAGAACTGGAGAAAATGGATCTGGTATCTTGCGCCAACCCAAAGAACTCGAAGCCCAGGGAATACCGCCTCACTCCCCAGGGTGACAAGATTTTGAGGGAGATCTACCGGTACCGCATTCGTTTTTCCGTACTGTAGAAAGCAGAATACATTTTTACCCTTACGAAGCGTCGGGAAGGGTGCTTTGGCTTACGATCTCGAGTCTGCCAGTGTTCGACTGGACTGGAGGGAGTTCGAGGCATTTGCCGAAAAGTTGTTCTGCTCGTTTGAATTTCAGACCTTCCGGAACTATCGGCTGAAAAAACCAAGGATGGAGATTGATCTCCTTGCCTGGAAAAGCGGTCTCGCGGTCGTAGCAGATTGCAAGCACTGGAAAAGGACGGTCGGAGCTGCTTCCATGTCCCGGGTGGCAGAGAGACAGGCACTGCGCGCGCAGCGTGTCGCCGAGGAGGGGCGGTTCAAAAAAGTAATGCCGATCATCTTGACGCTTCGAGATGAATCGCTGTTCATCTTGGAAAACGGATTGCCCATCGTACCGATCAGCAGAGTGCGGGACTTTCTCCTCAACTGGGACCACTCCGATCATCCCGTTTTAGTCTTCGAAGCAGAAAGCTGCCAAAGCAACCTATTTGCAACTCGTTAGTTTTTTAGCCACGCGGTACCGGATTAAACTGACGACAATGAGGATTCAGAGTTACACTGAAAGACCTAAGAAATGTGGAAAAGGCATTTGACCGAGTCGTCACTTTTTTCATTTTTCGACGATTCTGTGGCATCCAAGGCGAACTCCTTGGAACTGGAGTCAGGCCCTGAAAGATGCGGATACTCTATTCCAAGAGTTTGGACGGAGGCTTAATCTAAAGTCTTTCCAACTCCCAGTCCGTTGACATGAGCAATGATCAAGTTCGATTTTGAAACAAAAGGCACTGTCGAAAGTTAACGAAACTCTCATCAGGGAGTACTTGGAAATTGCAGAGAACGCTCCTGAAGATTTAGATCGGACGCTGAATATTCCTACAGATGATTGCATCTGTCGGATAACTCTTCCGGGAATTGACTTCTGGGGTAAGGGGTAGCTGAAATCCTTTGTCGGGATAGGTGTGGGGTCCAGAAGTCACGGCGAAAAATACCGGATTGAAATGCGCAACTGTTTTACCGACGGCGAAAACTTGTACACAGAATACTTTCACGGAGCCTTGGCGAAATGGCTTGGAATCTAAATAGTGGAAAGTACTTGTCTGGTCTGCCATATCAAGAACGAAAAATTCGACAGCATCCTCGAATACGCTGACACCAGCGGAAGTATGATGGTCGGGTTCGGTTTGGAGGATCCTACCACTTTTGACGAAAGAAAAAAAAGCCTACGCTCCCTGACCCCCAAAATCGAACCCCAAACGAATTATGTCCCGAGTTTTGACACGTAGAATTTTTTTGTAGTGTGTCCATTTAACTTGAAGGAACCGGAAAGTGATTCTTTTAATTCACTGCCTCATAATTGGAATTCCTTCGTGTTAACTCGCGGGCCTCGACGGTCAGGTACTTCGAAATGGTCAGGGTTCTTTCGAGTCACCGTCAGCTGGCAAAAACCAAGCCAGGGGATAAACAGATAATTTGACTTAATTTACATCTGCGTAAAATTAGAACAAATGAAGATACGGCAGGGATCTAACAAAATCATCCTTTCGAGCCGAATACGAAACACGAATTTCGACGTCCGGAAATTCAGAGGCAAGAATGGCTACGTCAGAAAGGTTTGGCTCATCAACCAGAAAGATGTTAAAGGTTTCGTGGTCGTGATCTTCCACGATGCGATCGCGATAACTATGTGTATCTATTCGAAAACTGCGGTTGTCTAATCGAAACCGGTCAGGATGCGCGACCTTGTTGAGACAGTAGATCACGCGACGGTAGCTGTTTTCGTGGTCATCCAATTTTCACACACCTAAGAATACCTAACTCGAAGGCTTCCTCTTAACGATGAGTCGAAAGAACCGGAACTGTCTTTATTTAAATATAAGCTTTAAAAGCAATATACCATAATTGCCTCAAACCAAGGCACTGATAAGCATCGAGAACGTGGTTGCATCAGCTAGCATTAACCAGACCGTGGATCTGAATCAAATAACACGGTCTTTTTCCGACGTGGAGTATCACCCCGATCAATTTCCGGGCTTAGTCTTTAGATTGAAGGTTCCAAAAACTGCGACGTTGATCTTCAGTTCCGGAAAGATGGTGTGCACGGGAGCAAAGTCAGAAGAGCAGGCGGTAAAGGCCGTGAAGACCGTTGTCCAGAAATTGCGAAAGGGCAGTATCGACATCCGAAATGATCCCATCATCGATATTCAAAACATCGTGGCTTCTGCATCTCTTGGAGGGAAGGTGCACCTCGAAGAGGCGGCTCGCCAGCTTCCAAAGTCGATGTACGAACCAGAGCAGTTCCCTGGTCTGATTCACAGGATGGCGGATCCGAAGACCGTCATACTGCTCTTTGCTTCTGGCAAGCTCGTTTGCACAGGCGCGAAAAAAGAGACCGAAGTTTACCGAGCAGTGAATAATCTGCACGTTACGCTGGAACAGAAAGGGCTGATGATCTATGCGTGAATACGCCTAGATGACCTCGTTCTCCAAAAGATCCTCCTCTTCTTCTGAAAGGGCCAGGTTGTCCTTCAGTTTCTTCGCGAGCTCGTGTACAGTCGTGAAGCTGTGGAGAGTGATCTGTACTTTTTCTAGGTCTTTCGCCGCATCCTCGGATCGATCGACGAGAGTCAGCGCATCAGTGACGACTCCTCCATTTGCCCTAACAGCGGTCGCCGCGGCCTCGATCGACATGCCGGTTTCGGAGACGTCGTCAATCACCAAGACGTTGGCTCCGGACGAGATCACACCTATTACCTTGTGATCCTGGCCGTGCGGAGAGTGAACCAGCGGCTTGGATTGCTTTTCTGCTATTACGGCACTGAGTACAAGTCCGGTGATCGGTATACCACAGATCGAATCCACGCTGGTTTTCTGGGAAATCTTGGACAGCTCGTACTCCAGGCACTCGACCGTGAGCGAAAAAAGGTTCGGGAAGCTGCTCACTCGGCTGAGATCAATATAGTAAGGCGTTTTGGTTCCTTTGGTGGTTTTGAAATCTCCGATTCGAAATGCGGACGTCTTCAAAAACGCTTTTCCAAGCTCCGATATCAGATATTCCTTTTCCCTTTTTGGAGTTGCCAAGTTACCAAGACAATGCACGAGAGCGGCATTTTAGCGTTGGTATCGGAAATGGAGTTCTCTCCGACTGGGTTTTTCGGTTCAGAGGTATCAACTGACAATGACTGAAATATGGGTTCCTTACGGGCCGGTCGAAGTATCTTTCGACATCCGGCAGGAGAATCTTTCCCAGATACTAGAGCCCGCACCCAAGAAGGTGCCCTCCGAAGAACTGGACATCGCCGCCGACAAGGTTGGCGAGGAAAGTGTCCTCGTCCTCTCCGGGACGCCGGGAGTTCAAAAGTTCCTAGAAGTTCTGTTAACTAGAAACAAAAACGTAAACAAAATCCTCTACCCCAAGGCGCTCGGGGCGCTTTCGAGGAGAAAGGCTCAGGAATTCTCTGTTGAGTCTGAGCAGCTGCAAATTGTCGAGCCTTCCTCCAATGACGGTGCGTTGCAAACCGACCTTGCGCAGATCGTTCCGTCGATCAAATCTGGCAAGGCACTGCTCCTCTCGTCGGTCCACTACGATGCGATGTTCGGGCTCTCCAGCAGCGCGTCAGAGTTGTTGCGGGTTGTTACGGATCTCAAGAAAAGGGCTTTCGCCGAGTTTTCCAGCGAGCTTCCATGCACTTTGGAGAAATCCGGTTCTGCCGAATTTGCCCTAAAGCAATTTGAACACTTGCAGGGGATTAGCAGCCTCGAGCTGATTGAAAAGGTGGGGACCGGAATCCTGGGAATCTCGTACGGAGACCTTCGATTGGCGCACTCAAAGTCCCTGGAATTGTGGAAAAGCACCCTCTCCATCCCCGCTCAGAGATCCGAGCGAGTCATCTTCGGATGTGGCGGAGGAGAGAACGACAGAAACCTCACTGACGCCTTCTCCCGGGCGCTTTTTCCGGTTCTCATGAAGGCCGCGCTGGTGGATTCTGAAAGCAAAATCTGCATGCTCGCCGAGTGCGCCAACGGCCTGGGCTCCGAGGCTTTTCTCAGGTTCGTTACGGGCAGGTTGGAACCATTATCGAAGCTCGGCGGGATCGAGTACGTGGAAGGTCTGGAAGTCTTGATCTCCTTCCAAAAGTTGCAACGGGATTTTGAGCTGCATATTCTTACCACTCTTCCCAAGTTCTATGCCTCCAAGTTCGATCTCAAGACCATCGGCGGAGCCAGAGAAGCTCCGGCCTCACTCCTCCAGCAAGGTTCTAGGGCAAAAATCCTCGTGCTGCCCGACGCATCCAGTGCTTTCTTCAAAGTCTGAAAAGCGACAGGCTGAAGATCGGGTTATTCAAAATCACGAAGGCGCCGATGGAAGCTGCCAGAACCCACGTCAGAATGAATATGATCTTTCGGTTGGTCGAGAGCGAAGAGACGTCGTCCAGAGGTCTCAGCGCGGGAGCCTTTCCGTACATCAATAGGATGAGGATCGCCATCAAGAAAAGCCCTGTCAGAAACATTACGATCACGCTGGCAATCGTAAGTATCTGGTGAACTTTCGGGCTGACCGCGGAGTTGGCGATGTGGCCGCCGTCCAGTTGCCAGGCTGGAAGCAGGTTGATGAAGGTGACGAAAAAGCCGAGGGAGTACGCAAAGTACAGCAGTTGAAACAGCGGCCCGGTGATGACCTCACTCGACGAGCTTGGCTTTACCAGATTGAGTATAACGGAGGTGTACGTATCTAGTGACCCGAAGGCTGTGCCAGCCGGATAACTCGACGTTGGAATCAGGTGTGCGGACATTGCCGCAAAGACGGACACTATTACCGTCACCGCTAGGCCTGCCACAGGGCCAGATAGCCCTAGATCAAAGAGAGCATCTCGGTTGCGAGGAGCGTCTGCAGCCCTGATGACCGCCCCAAAAGTAGGGAGGACCCCGGGAATGCCCGGGATAAAATAAGGCCATGACGAATTCATTTTGTGGGCCCATGACGCCACCTTGTGCCCCATCTCATGCGTCCCTAATATCCCCAGCAGCGCAGCAACGTAGAGTAGAGAAAACAAAATGTCGTTGGAGAAGCTAAGGTGGGGGGTAACGGGATCAGAGTAATAATAGGATCTGATAAACCCATCAGAGAAGACTGCAATTATCGTCGCAAAAAACAAGATCAAAGGAAGGTTTCGCCGTTGCTTGGGATAGGGCGGTTTTTCAAAGACCAGCAAAAGCAGGCTATTGTCCGTTTGCCTGCGGAGCATGGCGGTCCGGTTGAAAGTGGCAAGCTCGTCGATCAAAGAGCTGAACGAGGACTTGGTTTCCCTTTGAATGGAATCCAGGGTGAACTCGATCATCCCGTTTTCGCGGAGGAATTCTGAAGAGACGGAAAATCTTTTTCGAACAGCATCGATGATCTGACCGGAAATGTCCGGGATGCTTCCCTCTGGGCTCAAAGATGTCATTTAGCGAATCCCCTCTTTCAAGAAATCGTAAAGCGCCGCAGCGTTCTCAATGCTTGGGACAAGTGAGATATTAACTTGGCCCGCCCGCCAATTAAGTTAATGCATCCAATTGTTTTTAACTCCGATTCGCCAGTTTGATTTCTTGTTCTAATCCGGGGGTACGCGCCGTGCAGAACATATTCCTGAGGCGGGTTGGGGAGTACGGGATCCGGAAATGTCTCCTAGAGGATCTTCCGTCGATCATTTCGATAAACTGGGCCGCGTTACCCGAGCATTACTCTGATTCCTTTTTTGAAGAGCGGCTGCGCGAGTCTCCGGAAACCTTCCTCGTTGCAGAAGACGCCAAGGGCACGATAATCGGCTACGTCATGTGTAGAATCGAGTACGGGTTTTCTCACCTGAAGCGGTATGGATTGGCTCGCAAAGGGCACGTTGTGTCCGTGGCTGTGCTCGAAGCTCATCGAGGGAAGGGCATCGGCAAGGCACTGATGGAAGAGGCTCTGAAGGGAATGAAGGAACGCGGGTGCTCCGAGACTTATCTCGAGGTTAGAGTTTCCAACGACTCTGCGATCACGATGTACAAGAACTTGGGATTTCAGACGGTCACCACCCATCACGGGTACTACCGGGATGGAGAGGACGCTTATCTAATGAGCAAAGCTCTCTGAAGTCCCAGACTTATTGTCGAACCTGCAACTTAGAGATTGTGCGGATATGACGGAGGACGACCAAAAGTCATCCTCCACTCGAGCCTATTTTCTACAATTCGCCCAAGTGTGCAAAGAGGTTGAGGCAACCCGAAGCAAGCTCTCGAAGATCCGTGCAGTAGCCAATTATTTCGCGACACTATCGGACGACGACCTGCGACTCGCCAGCACCTTCCTCTCGAGTAAAGTGTTTCCACCCGGGCTCTTGACCCCGGAAATCAACGTCGGGTACTCCGCGATCTGGAAAGCAGTATCCAATTTTCATAACGTAAGAGATTCCGAGCTATCGCAGTACTATTTCAAATATGGCGATTTAGGCTCCGCCATCGAAGAC
>JASHPQ010000085.1 GCA_030037995.1 Nitrososphaerales archaeon
TCGAGACAAAGTCAGTCACCCATTCTTTGGGAAATCCCGTCAGTTTTCGATCCACTCGCCCCAGGCCCGCCGGGAAAGGCACAACCGAGATCTTCCCCAGGACTTGGGTCGAACTGACCCAGTGCGCAAATTCGTGAACGAACTCTTGGTCGATCGTCTGTGCGATCGGGAACTTGAACTGTGCATCGGAGTCGAAGTACCACTTTCCATTTTTCTTGGTGTAATGGTAGTCGACCGCGTTTTTCGGTACCTGGCTTGCGAAATAATATAGAGGATTAATGCAGGGGGAGGGGTCGTCGATAAGCAGTGTTATTGGACATCGATTCAGGGGTTTTTCCGCCCGCAAATTCCTCACAAAATGACTCAAAGGCTCGCAACCGCAGACATTCTAATAGGGTGTGGTATTTGAAATCGCCGCAATCACACAGGAACAGCTCGGGTGATTTTTGAATCATGGTGAAAATTAGCTTCATCGGGGCGGGAAGCGCCGCGTTTTCGATGAAAGTGATAAGGGATCTCTGTCTCTCCGAGGGACTCTCAGGAAGCGCCGTGGTACTAATGGACGTGAACAAGAGTAGGCTGGACGCCGTCTACTCGATGGCCACGCACTACGCGGGAGGAGTGCATGCAGATCTTCACTTCGAAAGAACGACGGACAGGAAAAACGCTCTATCAGAGACCGACTTTGTAATAGACACGGTACTTGCCGGCGGTCACGAGCAGCAGGAAATAGTTAGGGCAGTGGGGGAGAAACACGGATACTATAGGGGAGTGGAGTCCGTGGAGTTCAACATGATTCAGGATTACTCGACGACCTTTCAGGGCTACTACCAGCTCAAATTTTTTCTAGACCTCGCTCGGGACATGGAGGAGATCTGCCCCGAAGCTCTTTTGATAGACGTCGCAAATCCCGAGTGCGAAGCGGGCACGCTTCTTGCAAGGGAAACCAAGGTCAGGGCGGTGGGCTATTGCCACGGGTATCTAGGGTACAAAAACGTCGCGAGAACCCTGGGACTGGAACCGGAGCAGGTAGATTTTCGGGTCGCCGGTTTCAACCACAACATCTTCCTCACCAAGTTTCAAATCGGAGAAGGACAGGACGCGTATCCTCTCCTGGACAGCTGGATTGAAAGAGATGCTGAAAATCACTGGAATGATTACAGGCCACTGAATGAATTTGACATTGATATGAGCAGGGCTGCCGTGGACATGTACAAGCTCTACGGCTTATTTCCAGTAGGAGATACCGTCAGGGGCGGCAGCTGGAAGTACCACTATGATTTGAAGACAAAACAGTACTGGTACGGCGAGTTCGGCGGTCCCGACAGCGAGGTGGGCTGGGCGCTTTATCTTGAGCGAGTTGCGGAAAGGACGAAACTGATTTTCAAGCTTGCAGAAGAACCAGGACCCGAGCTCTTCAAGGCGTTTCCGCCCGAGAAAAGCGAGGAGCAGATAGTCCCTCTGATCGAGTCGATAACAAACGACCTCGGAGAACGATTTGTGCTTGACGTGCGAAACGACGGCACCATTCCGGGGCTGCCGAATGATGTGGCTGTCGAGGTTTCGGCGAAGGCGGACGCGAAGGGCATTCATCCAGAGAAAGTAGAGCGAATGCCGAAGTCTCTCCTGAGGATGGCCCTCCTCCCCAGACTAGCAAGGCTCGAGATGGCGATGGAGGCCTTCCTTTCGGGAGACAGGTCGATCCTGCTGGAGATCCTCTACAGAGATCCTCGGACAAGATCGGATGCTCAAGCGGAAAAGGTACTAGCGGAGATACTGGCGCTGCCCTTCAACGAAGGGATGCGTCAGCACTACAAGTGACGGAGGCCCTCGACATGTTGTTCATGGTGATCGAACGGTTCAAAAGTCGCGATGCAAAGGCCGTGTACGAGCGTTATCAGGAAAAGGGACGAATGCTGCCCACCGAGCTAAGGTACGTGTCAAGTTATACAGAATCAAACTTTGACAGATGCTTTCAGCTCATGGAGAGTAACGATGCATCCCTCTTTGAGAAGTGGACAGCTCATTGGAAAGATTTGATCGACTTTGAGATTATACCTGTCATGACGGGAGCCGAAGCCGCTGAGCTAGTTCTCGGCAAGACCAAGTGACATTTATCATGAGGCGCCGCCTCAAAGGGCTGGATCATTATTTCAACCCCATGACTTAGGCGACTTGTTCTCCAAGCTTTGCAGGACTTCCATATGGTCGCTCCGGAACTCGACCGGAAGCTTCCCCCTGTCGAAGTACTCTGCTCTCTCGATATCCTGAGATAACTTTCCAACGCCATCTATGGAAGTGTCGTAAAGAAAACAAAGATCCCAGTGCTTGTCGCCGTATGACTGGATGTCGAGCAATCTAACGTTTTTCGGGTCTACTCCCAGCTGCTCCCTTACTATTCGTCTCGCAGCTGCTTCCGGATGTTCTCCGAAATTGATAATGGACGAGGGAAACACCCACTTTCCTGCCGTGAATTCCGGACGGATCTTTTTTACGAGGAGTAACTCATTGTTACCCTTCTTTATTATTGCAAACACCGAAATGTGAACGACTTCTTCCGACTGCTGTCCTTGGGCTTGAGGAGTTAACCTCGCCAATTTTTGGCTACTACTCATGATTATCTCTTGATTGCGCCGCTGAATATAAGCGCAAGCCCCCACAGCCAGTTGACGGAAATCGTCAAGATCAACGTCTACAGACTATCGAATTTTCGTTGTTCCCCATTGTCTTTAGCGTAAATCAAGGAACGGATCTCGCCGGACAACCTTGGGATTTCCATGATTTCAGGACCGGTTGTACCGTGAAAGCCGGCACTCCCGTTGCGCATGAACAATCCAAACGTCCCGGTATCTAAACTCAGGTACGGAAGATTACCATAGCCGTAACCGCCACCAGCGTGGCCCCAGATCGTGCCGCACGAAAGTGTGTCAGCCATGAGACCTAAGCCATACGCCTCTTCGGCCGGAGGCACATCGCTGATTACGCTCATCATTTGGGCCAGAAGAGTTTCCGAGATTAGTCTTCGTTCAATTAACAAGGATCTGAAAAACCTGGCCATATCCCGAGCGGTAGAAATCAGTGCTCCATCTCCTCGTCCGAAAAAGACTTGACTACATTCACGCCAGCCATTTCCAGTGCGCTCATATCCTCGAATATACGGTTCGGGAAGTATGAGATCCGATTCCGCTGGATAGCTCGTATTTGTCAAGTGCAGCGGGGATAAAATTCTGGATGAGAATCCGTCACCCAGACTTCGTCCTGTCGTCTCGATGATTATCTGTTCGAGCAGGCAGAAATTAGTGTTGCAGTACGAAAACCGAGTTCCTGGGGAAAATAGAGGAGGGTGGGATATGCCTAAGGAGATAACCTCCGAAAGTTTCCAGGGAAGAAGATGGGCTTCAAAGTTTCCGCTAAGGTGAGAGTAGTCTTCAAAATCAAACAAACCGCTGCGCATCCGGAGGAGATGTTCAATGGTCATAGATTCACGGTTGGGAACGGGGAGGTCAGGCAAGAGATCTTTGACTGTATCCTGTAAGGAGAGCTTCCCTTCAGCGACTAACTGAAGGATCACCACAGCCGTGAACGTTTTCGTGGTACTTCCAACGCGGTAGCGGAAATCCGGGCTCATTCTTTGCTTGGTAGCAAGATCAGCCCATCCAGCTGTGTAAAATTCAGAAGAACCATCCGAAGCCTCGATGTAAACAAAGGCTCCGGGAACTCCCTTTTCCACAATACGATCTAGTTCTAACTGAATCGGATTCAAAAATTTCACCTGAAAGTAAGGCTATGTATAATGTTCCCGCTTGATCGGATAAGAAAG
>JASHPQ010000086.1 GCA_030037995.1 Nitrososphaerales archaeon
TTCACGTTCTGCCGGTGAAACAAGAAAAATGGAATTTGCAGAATTCATCGTGGAAAAAAACGAGAAGGGCGTTTGGCGCAGGTGCCCTTACTGCCACCAGAAGATCTGGGACGGCCCTCACAGTGAGAGAGCAACCGGGTTCTCGATTCATCTATCCCAGAAAATGCCTGGGCATCAGGAAAGTCCTGACTGGAAGAGCAAGTTCGCGAAAAACAGCTGGCAGTTTGGGACTCTCAAAGACTAAGCATTTTCACAACTTCGTTCCATACCTCCGAACGGAAGGTCCAAATCTCTTTGGATCTAATCCGTGCGACTTTTACTAGTTTTTCGTAGGAATTCTTTAGTCGAATTTAGTAATATAGATTCATGACTTCCGTTATCGTGAGGCGACATTCTCAGGTTACCATTCCAAAGGAATTGCGGGAAATTCTAGCGCGCGTGCGGATAACCGAGGGTGATAAAGTAAGCATGAGAGTAGAAGGAAATAAGCTCATCATTGAAAAAATTGATGAAAATGTTTGGTCGAATTGTACTGACTTTCTTCCTGAGAACTTAAAGCTTCAAGCTCAATTGCGAAGCGATTCAACAAAAAGATTCAAGCGCCTCGGAATCTCTTGAGACCTACTATGATCTTTTCCTGCTGGAACTTTTGACTAGACGTAAAGGGAAGTGAATTAATTTTTCGTAAAGAAAAAGAACTTGCTCGAATCACCATCAGGCTCTTTAGGTGGCAGTATGAAGTTCAATACGAGCATACAGGTGAATCTGCATTCGACTTAAATAATCTCAAAGGAGCCTAATCTGCGATGAATGCCCGGAGGACGGCTTTTTTCGCTCTGTTTATCGCATCCCTCCTGACACTTTCGAGCTCATTCGGCGTCTCCCTTTTTTCGGCGGGCTATTTTTCCGGTCAAAATATCGTGACTCCAGCTCCCGCATCTCCTTTGAAATCAAACTTTGATTTGAATGGGAGCTCCGTGAAGATTCCCATCTCGCTTCCTGCTCCAGTTTTACAGGCTACGGTCGAGGGGACAGTGCCTCCCAGCACGCCACTCTCGCTTAGTGTGGTTATTTCTTCGAGAAATCCAGTTGGCCTAGAGCAGTACATCAACGACCTTAGCAACCCGGATTCTCCAGAGTACAGACAGTACCTCAGCCCGCAAATGTACTCGCAGCTTTACGGTCCTGATCTGGTCGAGGTGAACTCACTTTCCTCTTACTTTGCTTCGAAAGGCCTCCAAGCCACAGTGGACGAGTCGGATCCGAACATATTGCACGTAAGCGGCAACGCCTTGGGGGTAGAGTCCGCCCTAAAGGTCTCGATCGATTCTTTCCACGATTCCAACCAGTCGTTTTACTCTCCACTCTCGATGCCTCAGCTGCCCAGCCAGTTTTCCTTTGTCCAGACGATCTACGGATTGACCAACTACGGAGAGCAGCAGTCGAGCTTTGCCTCCCCAATGTACCGCATGGGTCCAAGGATTACTGGAAACCCACTGCAAAGCGATTCCAACAATATCTACTACACGCCGTCCGAGATGTATCAGATTTACAACTCCTCCTCGCTTATGGCTGCTGGTTATGACGGGTCGGGAGTTACTATAGCGGTAATAGACGCCTACGGGGATCCGTACATCCAGGAGGAGCTCAACAACTTTAGCGCCCAGTTCAGGCTGCCGCAGCTGACCATAAACCAGATCTGCGTCGACGGGCCTTGCAATTACGTGAACGGGGTCTCGCAGGGGTGGCAGCCGGAGATCGCCCTAGATGTGGAGTGGGCACACGCCATGGCCCCGGGTGCCAAGATCAACCTCTACATCGGCTCGAACGATACGTTCCCGCTTTTCGACGCAGTGCAGGCTGCGGTAAGCAACTCTTCCAACTCCATAATTACCATGAGCTGGGGATCTCCCGAGAACACCATCGCTGCTTCCTCTCCCATCGCCCCGGTGGAGGGGAACTCGTATCCCTGGCTCGATCAGGTGCTCCAGCAGGCGGCCGCGGAAGGGATCACTGCCTTCACGAGCAGCGGCGACTGGGGAGCTTACGCTCAGGGCCTCTCCGGAGAGTCTTTGCCCTACGGGGGCGTGAGCTATCCCTCCACCGATCCGTACGTTACCTCGGTCGGGGGGACGACGCTCTACATGAACACCACCTCCGGGACTTTACAGTTTCCATGGTCCAACGCGACCGGTAGCTACGGCTCCGAGACCGCGTGGAGCTGGAGCGACGAATACAACTGGGGAACGGGAGGCGGATACAGCACTCTCTTCGCCGCCCCTCCGTGGCAGCACGGGCCCGGTTTCAATTCCTCCATCGGAACGAGGGGCGCCCCGGACGTGGCCTGGGATGCGGATCCAGCGACGGGGGTCGCAATTGCGCTTTATGATGTCGCCCTTTCTTCTGTGCAGTACTTCGTAGAAGGTGGGACCAGCGTCGGGTCTCCCAGCTGGGCGGGCTCCCTTGCCACTATCGAGCAGAAAGCCGGGCAGAAGCTGGGCCTCATCACGCCGGAACTATACTCCATTCTCAACAATCCAGCGGAATACCCAAAGGCCTTCCACGATGTGACTACGGGCAACAATAATCCAAACTCCGCTGGTACCGGCTGGAACCCGCTGACGGGAATGGGGTCTCCGAATTTGGGGGAGCTCGCCAAATACCTCGCCCCCTCGGGATCGCTCGACGTTTCTGTAGTGAACTCCCTCACAGGGCAGCTCCCGTCGAGTTTCGCCTACGGCTCCCAGATCGGCTTCACCGCAAACGTGACCAATGACGGCACCGTCGTCTCCAGCGGGACCGTCGTCGCGGCTATCACGGGGCCGAGCGGCAAGGCAATCGCTACCGGCATTCCCTTTTCGTTCAATTCCGGGACGGGGGAGTGGACCGGTGCCTACGCCATAAAGTCCACGGATCCTCCGGGCGAGTGGGTCGCGAAGATCCTCGCCAGTGACGGAAGCCTCTCCGGCTGGGGAGTGAACACCCTCTCGGTCGGAGACGGCATCACGGTCTTCCTTCCGATCTTCAATACCACAAATGACGCGGCGATCGTTCCAAAGTTCAGGGTAGGGCAGACGATCAACATCACCGCCTCTATTACCTCCCCCAGCGGGAGCTGCTGCGTGACTTCGGGGAATTTCACCGCCTTTTTCAACGAAGGCTCTCCCTCCGGGAAGAGCGAGGGACGCGTGCCGCTGTCCTACAACTCTACCGCCGCCCTGTGGACCGCGCGGTTCAAGATCCCTCCCTCGGTGGATCAGGACTCTTGGGCGCTGACAGTCTCCGGGAGTGACTCGAGCGGCAACTTCGGGACCGCGTACAGTTGGCTCTACGTCGGCTTGAACCTCATCCTGCAGACTACCTCTCCCACCTACGTTTTGGGAGACACCATTTCCATAATGGCGATCCCGGAGTACAGCCACGGCCTGGAGGCGAGCACGGGCAGCTTCACCGCCACCATCTCTTCCGGTTCTCACGTGATCGCGTCGCTGCCGCTTGCCCTAAATCCGACGAAAGGCGTATGGACCGCCCAGCTCCCGCTGAAAGCTTCTTCCCCCACCGGGTTTTATCTGATCTCCGTTAAGGGAAACGACGGGCACGGGAGTGCCGGCACGGCGGAAACCGTAGTCCGCGTAGCACCATATGCCCTAAATGGCACGATCTCGATCCCTAGTCCGACGATGTCGGTCAACGGCGGAAGCGAACCGATGATCTCCGCCAGGATGACCTATCCCAACGGATCTTTGATGACCCAAGGTTCCGTGGACGCTTTCGTCTATTTGAATCACAAGGAGCTGTTATTCCCCATCGGCCTGATACGGATGACCTACAATCCGTCTAGTGGGTCGTTCATGGCTCCCTACCTGATGGGGGTCGCGAGCCCCGTGAACACTAGCCTCGGGAGCTACTTGGTGAACGTCGAAGGATTTGACGCGCAGGGAAATTTTGCAAACCTCTCCTCTTCGTTTTTCGTCCAGGGCGAAAGCCACTCGCCCATTGCGATAACAAACAACTCCCAGTTCACCGCGGCCAATGGTATCGTCCAAGGTAACGGAACGGGAGTGAACCCCTATGTGATCGAGGGATGGAACACCAGCTCCATCACCGTCTCCGGCATCGGGACCGCCAGCTACCAGATAGTCAACGACTGGGTCACGGGAAGCTCCGGCGACGGGATTTACCTGAACACTATCGCGGCCTCCGGTTCGCTCATCTACGATACTTCCGTGGTCTCTAACGGAGGAAACGGCATTCATGTCAACGATGTCCCCGGAATCACCCTCATAGCCGATGTCGCGGATGGGAATGCACAGAGCGGGATCTTCGTCGGAAACGATACGAGCTCCGCTCCTCCCGACATCGCGCTCACCGTCTCCGATGGCAACGGCGTGAGCGGGTTTAAGGTGGAGAACGCCAAGTCCGCGCAGATCACGTACGATTACGCAGCCACCAACGCGAAGTCCGGGTTCTACCTTGAGAACCTTGTGAACTCTTCGGTGTATTACGACGGTGCCGCGAGGAACCCGGTGGGGGTCTACATCACCGGAGTGCCGGGGGAGAGCTTTGGCGTAGTCGCTCTAGTCCTTTCGGTCATGGCGCAGAACGGTGTCGGATTGGAGATCGATGGACTGAACCAGAAACTCACGGGGGTACTTTCCAATTCTTCGCTGGTTGCAGCCGAGCTCAATCTGATCGAAAACAACACAGTGGGTGTACGGGCGGAAAACAATTCTCAGGTTGAGCTCGTTGGAAACACGATCGGCTTCAATGGATACGGAGTCATTTACCAAAATTCCGTTGCGCTGGTCACAGCGAACGTAATCTCCCAGAACAACAAAACGGCGCTTGACATCTCCGGAGCTTTCACCGGAAAAGGAGGATGCTTGGTGAAATTCGCAAACTCCACCGTTTTCCTTTACTCGTCCTGTATCACTGGAAATTTCATTTCGCTCAACGGTAACTCTTCGATGGCTTCCGGCGGAATGGCGGAGTCAAACGTGAACGGCTCCCTGATCTTAAGCAACCTCGATTCCAACAACAACGGTGCCGGAGTGGATCTTTCAAATGTCACTGGTTCGGCGATTTCGCTGAACAGTTTCAACAACAACTCGGGCGACGGCATCTACGCCACCGCGATCTCGAAGAGTCACGTAGACGTAAATAACATGAGCGGCGATCTCAACGGTCTCGCAGTAGCAGGAGGAGCCACAAACGAGATCGACAAGAACAATCTGACTCTCGATTCTCTTAACGGGATCCTGCTGGATTCCAAGTCAAACAACAACACGGTTACGAAAAACCGGATCTCGTCGGTGGGTGCAGGCTGCGCCAGCATGGCCGCCTGCAGCTTCGCCGGGGGGATCCTGCTCTCGAACGGGGCCTCCATGAACACTGTAACCTACAACTCGATCTCTAACGACACGGTTTCCGGGAAGATCGGCGCGGGGATCGTCCTGGCTGGGGGCGCCGCTCTAAATCTCGTTTATCAGAATAACGCCACGAGCAACAACGCCGGAATCGTGATCTCAGATTCTCCCTCGAATACGATCTCGGACAACGACCTTGCCTCGAACACGTACGGCGTATACCTCGTGGGCTCGAGCTATATCGATCTTGCGAGCAACACCCTTTCCGGGAACCTGCAGGATCTTTATCCGAACTCTCCGGTGGTGTCTTTCGTCGGGATTAGAAATGGAACGAGCGTCAGCGGCGTAGTCAGTATTAAATGGAGATCCACCGGGCAGGAGATTTCAAACCAGAGTCTGACCATCGATGGATCCTCCCGACCGGTCACCGGCACGAGCTACAGCTGGAACTCGACCTCCCTCCCTGACGGGATCCACATCATCACGATCAGGGTGGAGAACGGGGCGGGCCAGAACGCCACCGCCTTCCTCATCCTCTCGACCAGCAACCACGAGTTTCTCACAGTAGAGACGGTGGGACCGGAAGACGTGCCGATCACGAACTCGCTAATCACGCTGGAGAACTCGACATACTCTGCGAAAGCGACAACCGGTCCCAGCGGGCGTGCACTCTTCCACGGGCTCACGGCAGGCATCTACAACGCGTCCACGTCTATCAACGGGACCGGAATCACGTCCCCGGTTAGCTACTCTGGCAACTCCACCGTGATACTGTTTGTCCCCACGCTCGTGACCACTGCCGAGGCGTCGATCCCTTCCGGCCGGAGCGTTCCCATAGAGGTCAGCGGCAACCTGACCGCGTCGCAGCTATCCAACGTGGTGCTCCAGAACGCCACCGGGGGCGGATACACACTGTCGTTTGATCTAGGCGGAGTTGGAGGTGCGCTCGTGACCATCGGGATTCCAAAGAACTCCACAGCCGCGGGCCTGGTCCCCAGTGCTTCGATCAACGGCATTGCCGCTGGAAGTAACCGGTCTTCGTACTCGCAGGATTCCAGCTACTACTATGCCAAGTTCTTCGCAAGCTTTGCCAACGGCACGCAAAAGGTAGTGATCCGGCTCGCGCCCGCAGCCCTCGCCTTCAATCTGAGGTACGTCATCGTGATCGTCGTGGTTATCGCGATCATCGCCGCGGGACTGCTAATCGCATTCAGGCGGCGCTCTAAACGGACCTTCTACCTTCCGTCCCAGCCGAATTAACCTGCGTCCTCTTTGTTTTCAGTTCTGAAGGAAAGCCTGAAAATCTGCCATATCATGCGGGGCTTGCTTCAGCAATAGCCTAGGGCCCCCTCGGATAGCTTACATGCGGGGGCGAGCAATAGTAATTTGATGATGCTCTAAAAGCTCATTCGAGGCTCAGATATAGAAACACGGTGTACGCGATGATGGTAAAGACGTCCGCGACCGGCGAAAAGACCTCAATTGCAGGCCTGGGGGCCACTTCCAGCTCCAGCAGCACCGGATAAGTGAGGACCGCCTGCAGCAGAAGAGCGAACAGCACGACCAATAGTCCTAGAATGAAATTGGCCTTGGTCTGGACGTAGGTCCGCGCGTAAACCACTAGGAGCGCTACGATCAGCGCCATTCCAATCGTGGAGAGTATGATATGGAATTCGAGGTAGACGTCCGGGATAAACGGTCGATTGAAGGGAGGAGCTCCAGAGATCTCGGTGGCGAGCTTGTACGAGACGATCCCGATGATCGTTCCTATGACGAGCACCGCTGGTACCCACAGCCTGCCCATTCCCCGTGCATTTTTCTTTGGATTTCCGTCATTGCTACCGCCGCCGTCAGCTTTTTCTTGGCCCATCGAAATTCTACTACTCTCTTTTTTGCGCTATTTTCTTCTTGACTTATCCGTGGGTGCTATCCGCGCTTCCAGTCTTTGCCTTGATCTCTTGGAGCTTTCCCCAGTTCGCCTCCATCATCTCGGAGAGGAAGTAGAGCTTCCCGTACTTTTCGCCCTCGGTGAGGACGAGCCGGTTTCTCTCAAGGACTCCCAAGTGGTGTCTGACTGTAGTGTAGTCTAGGTGCAGGAGCTGCGACAGCTGCTGAGCGTTTCGCGGCTGGTCCTTGATTGCCTCGAGCACCAGGAGTCTTGTCCTTGCTCCGGTACTGCCGGCAAAGAGCCACCAAAGGAGACGCTCGAATGCATCCATGGATAATGCAACGACCGCCGCCGGCGACCTCAATAATAATATCGCCTAACAGTGACCTTGGCGGATGATAGCTGCTCCAGGGCGGTAGTCATTCCGTCCGGAGCGCGTCGACCGGAGCGAGTTTCGAAGCTCTCCAGGCCGGCAGCACACCCGCGAGGCCGCCCACCGCAGTGGCGAGAAGGATGGCGAGCAATATGAGCTCGGGGGTCAGCGATGGCGTTATTTTCACAGTGGATGTGGCAGCAGAAGCTGCGGCAGCTGGAGCGCCGAACGCGACGCCACCACCTCCCCCGGAAAAGAAGACTGCACCTCCTCCTCCAACTCTCCCGCCGGCCCCTGGGCTGCTTCGCGAAGTCGAAGGCAATCGGGAAATGCTGGAATTCCCGGCGAGCACTCCGATTATGAGGAAAGAGAGGCCCGAGCCGATGGCAGCTCCGATCAGCCCTCCGATGAACCCAGTAGCCAGGGCTTCCGAGATGAAGTTGACCATGATCGTCCTGGAGTTCGCTCCCAGCGCCTTGAGAATTCCAATTTCCTTGGTTCTTTCAATCACCGAGGTGAACTCGGTCGTCATGATCGCAATGAACGCCACCAGCACGGAGATGCTCCCCACGGCCTCGAGCAGCGTCCCGGTAGATTGGGTCACGGAAGTTATTGTCGAAGTAATCGAGCTCACCGAAGTGGCTCGGATATCGTTGCCGTACAGCGCCGTGAGTTCGGATTCTACGTTGTTCACGATGGAATTGCTGGAGGCGACAACCATCAATCCCGTATAGTCGTAACTGTGAAGCAGGGCCTCGGCTTCCGCGAGCGGGATAAAGATGGCCGTGTCCGGGCTGATAAGGAAGCCCTGTCCATACGCGTTCAGAATGCCTCGGACAATGAACGATTTGCTGGTGGAGGCTGCGTTGCTGGTAGCGCTCCCGAATGAGGGCCCAAAGCTGAACCCGCGCCCCACTCCCGTCACGGTCAGGACCTGATTTACAGACACGTTTGAGGCATCAGTGATGTCCGGGTACGCCACTGAATTTCCGATGATCGCGCCCGCCAGATCCGTGGGGGTCGGATAAGATCCCGCTTCCACGCTCAGCGTGGGAAATACCTTCGTGAGATTGGACAGATCCGTCCCTATGATCTCCACGGAGATGGTGCTGCCCCCGCCCGGACTGATGCTCCCGGTCAACATTTGGTACGGGAGGACGGTCGAAACGCCCGCTAAAGACTGGATCTGAGACACGTCCGCGGCTGTCAGATCGAAGCCGCGGGCGGCGGCACTCACGAACAGAGTGTTCGCCCCGAGATCGTTGAACTGAGCCGTCGCAGCATTGCTGTAACCCCTGGTCGCCGCGTCGAGCGATACGATCGTCGCGGGCCCTATTATGATCCCAATTATCGTGAGTGTCGTTCTGAGCTTTCGATCGGTCATCGCTCTTAACGCAAACAGAAACTGATCCTTTATCTTCAAGGAATACAGCTCTCCAGTTCCAATCAGACGACCTTGGCTTCTTCTGGTTCCTGACCGGATTGGACGCGCATCTGTCGCTTCTTTCGCCTGACCACGGTTACACCAACTACTGCAGCTATGACTACAACAACGATTATTGCGTACAGCGCGATCTGTACAAGCTCAACGTCTGAGCTGGGTGTGGTCGAAGTGACTGACGGCGGAATTATGGCGCTTGCGGTAACGGTCGTGGTCGTGTTGAAACTCGAAACCAGATTTGTACCAAAGCTGTTCTGGTACGTTAGTTGGAGGACTACCTCGAGTTTCTCACTCGCTCCCCTGAGCGTATATGGAACCGTTGTGGAGAACGGGACTGGAGTGTTCGGATCGATCTCGCCAATGTAAGTGGTCGGCCCCGTAGGATCGCTCGCATTGGAGTTTGTGGACCCGGTGACGCTCGCGTAGTACGCAGAGGCTGTCCCTTCATCCAGAAAGCTGCCGCTCACCGTGAGGTTCCCCGCACTCTGGGAGACTGTTTCGTCCTGAATCACCAGCTCTATGGTTCCGGTCAGCACAAAACCCACTTGCGTTGTCTGAGAGTTCGATATCCCGTACTGGTTGGAATAGGTCACCGTGAGGCTTCCATCGTAAACCCCCACGGTCGAAGACGGCGACGAGGAGATCAAGGCCTCGTAAACCAGGCTACCGCCTGCCGGGATCTCCCCGTTGTTTAGAGAGTAAGACGAATTACTCATTATGACGAGCGGTGAAGTAACCGAAAGAGCAAAGGTCGGATCAAAGACCGGGAAAGACCCGGTGTTGGTTACCTTGAAAGCGACCTCTGAAGACACTCCCGTCAAAAGTTGACTTTTGATCGTGGACACCAAAAGAGAAGAGTTGCTCGAGGCTCCAGCCTGGCTAGATACGTAAAGACCCAAGTTTTGCGAGATCGATCCAGTGTCATTCGGTCCCACGATGGTATAGGTAGAAGTGATCGAGAGCGTTACGGCAGTGTTGGAGGACGATGCCGATACAAAGAGACCGATCGGCAGGCTGGTAGAGGAACCTGGCAACAGGCTGGCTATCACGCCCGGTTCGGAGAGAACGCTTACGCTCTGAGAGGAGCTCGTCACTTGAGTGGAGATGCCACTAAGAGGCAGCGACCCTTCGTTGATCGCGGTCAGAGTGATATTATTCACCAGTCCTGGAGTCAGGGAATCCCGACTTGATTTGACGACAAGCTGGGAGGTCGAACTGCTGGTGGAGACAAACAGTCCCAGTGATTGGGTCGTAGATACTTGGTCGCCGTAAGCGTCAAGGTAACTGGCGGTAATTTCTAGAGATACAGAAGATCCGGCGGCTGCCGATGAAACGAACAACTCTACGTTTCCTGTTGCATTCTGCTGCGAAGAAAGAGCCCCAACTTTCGGGAACTGGTTTAGGACGCTGACCTGCGAGGAGCTGCTCGAAGCGAGCGTAGTCTCAATGTCGGAGGCATTTCCGCTTCCGGAGTTTGCAAGTGTCAGCGTTATGTCATTGACCTGTCCCGGCGTCAGAGCAGTCTGGGAAGAGGTGTACGACAGTTCCGTGGTTCCCCGAACGCTAACTACGATGTTGACACTTTGGTCGAGGGTTTCCTCCGGAGCCGAACTGGAGTTCGTTAGAATCGCACTCCAAAGTATGGTGGTAGGGAAAGTGTAATCTTTGAGCGACACGTTGTTTCCCAAATTGAGAAAAGTCTCGACAGTAAAGACCTGGCCCTTTTGCAGGCTGTTTGCGTAATAAACGGTCGCGTTGTTTTGTGACTGCGAGACCAGCGGAGTGGAGGTCCAGGTAAAACCGTTGGGCAGGAGGATGTCGAGCTGCGCGTCAAGAGCCATGTACGGATACAAGTACTGTAAAGTGAACGTCAGAGGCACATCCTGTGCTCCCGGCCCTGCTTCTGCACTGGCTGTGGAATTCCCCCAGCGTGCGCTGATCACCTGAAACCCTTGCACCTCAATCTGCGCGCTTGCGGTCATCCGGTCGTTGCTCCCCACAAACAATATGGTCGACCCGACGAAAATCAGCAAAATCAAAACCGAAAATGTCCTTGTGGTCTTCAATCCGCTCCTCCTCCTAAGTTATGTGTTCCTCGGTTCCGACGATCTCGCCATCTTTGATCGAGATCACCCTTTTCGTCCTCCTTGCGAGGTCTAAGTTGTGAGTGATGATAACGATCGTTTTGTGTGTATTATCGTGCAGCTCTTCCAAAACTTCCATGACACCCTCCGTATTTTTCGTATCCAGATTTCCCGTGGGCTCGTCCGCAAGTATGATTGACGGATTCGAGGCGAGGGCCCGCGCCACTGCCACACGCTGCTGCTCTCCTCCGCTCAGCATCAGCGGTTTATTCTCGGCCTTATTTCCTATGCCAAACTGATGCAGCAGCCTGAGTGCCGTTTCCTTGCGAACCTTTTCCGACACTCCGGCAATGTTAAGGGGTAGTTCGACGTTTTGTCTCACCGTAATTCTCGAAAGAAGATCGAATGACTGGAAGACGAAACCAATCTTCTTGTTGCGCAGATTCGCGAGCGCATTATTGGAAAGCTTGGAGAGGTCTACTCCATCGATCAGCACTTTTCCGGCAGAAGGCCTGTCCAGCGCTCCGAGCAAATTAAGTAGAGTACTCTTCCCAGAGCCCGAGGGGCCTATGATGGCAACAAAGTCTCCTTGGGCAATTGTGAAACTCACGCCTTTCAGCGCGTAGGTTATGCCGAGGCCGGTGCCGTACTTTTTTACAAGATTTACAGCTTCGATAGCAGGACGAGATTGGTTCGCCTGCTGTACCTGAATCTGTTGCATTCCGAAATTTCGCCTCTTGTTTCTCCGAACATTCGCTTCCTATCCTACTGAATCTTGGACGGCGTTAGGAACATTTCCACCGCGATCAGCACGATTCCAACAGATACCAGTCCGGCTCCGAGTATACTTTCCAGAATTGAAGCAGTGTTGAAGCCTAGAAGTGCCCCCCTCGCCCCACTACCCCTTGTAAAATTGAAGCCACCGCCCCGCGTGAAATTTCCGGAAAATCCCGTCCCGTTCCCAAAAGTAAACCTCGTAGTTGGAAATCCACTGGCGCCTCCGCTGAAGATCAGCCGGAACTGCGGATCGGGGATAATTAAAAGAACCAAACCTACTAGTACAAACACTAGTGAAGCAATGAGCAACTTTCTTGCCAAATCAAGTCAATAATATACTTTCTCCGTTTAATTAATTTAGTCTTTTTCCCAGAACCACCCCAAATCTCTCCTAGATTTTAGTCTTCTCTGACTGAATCCCGGATTCTTTTTTTGTTCAAAAAAGGCATTCTCAGTTTCTCAATCGTCTCCTATACACGGATAATGCAATCAGCAGAACGGCACCGGTGAGAGTAACGACCGACACGAGAATTAGGGGGTAGTTAAAATCAAAGGCGGCCTCCACCTTCTCCGGCGTATGAACCTGAACCACGATAGATTTGCTTGCAGAACTCACTGCCCCGTGCCAGTTCGTGAACAGCTCCAACACAGACGATGAGGAAGCGGAGAGACTGACCACAGAAAGTGGTGGCACATAAATTGTTGCACTCCGGCCGCTGTCGACAGTCTCGATCTTACCATCATAACTAAAGGAAACGGTTCCACCATTACCAGAAGCAATCGTTAGGGCGGGATAAAAGACCGCCGTTTCCGTAATAGGAGCATTCACCCTAATCGTGGCATTCGTAGAGTTGCCCGAGTACGAACCCGTACCTGTTCCTGACCACATTCCCAGTTTCCATCCGGGATCGCTCAGGGAGAAAAGAGTAAGCACATCGGAGGAGTTGTACCAACCGGAGGAAAGTGACAAAATCTCTCCTCCTCTTTCCCGCGGTTGCGATATGGCGACGTAGTACTGCGTCTGGTACTTTACCGCGACGAGTGACTGAGAAAGAATCGTTCCATTGGAATCGGAATAAGCGGCTAGCCTCTCAGCTGCCCCAACAGCAATGAGGCCAGGATAGCTGTAGGATGTCCCATAGTCGGCCCAGACGGACAGCGAGGAATTCAAGGCAGTACTCCTTTCTTGTCCAAACGAGATCCAGCTTAGCATAGGAGGATCAACGGCGCTGTTGTTATTGCCACTGCTACCTTCGATGGAGTACTCAAAGGAGACCAGGCTCTGACGATAATACACGGGAAAGATTTCCAGTGTGTTCACCGTACCTGCTGCCTCCGGAGTCACCCAGCGCTGCGTCGCTGTTGAACTATTGAGATAGCTGTTAACTCTCCACGGCGCGCCGTTGTCAAGCCATACCTCGGCCAAGCTGGTGGAGAGAGTTCGATCGACAGTATCGTTCAATGCCCTGGATTCGATCTGCGGGACAGAAAAGCCACCACCGCCAACAACGGAGTAGCCTAGGGCGACGAGGTTTTCATGATAATAAACGAGCGAAACGGTTCCCGAAGAGTCGAAAGCTCCCATCGTAGCATTCCCGACCCATCGCTCGAAGGAGCTGGAACCCGGCAGCGGGTTCGTCGCGTTCCATGTAGTGTCCGAGTCGGCCCAGATAGCCAAGGAGCTGCTTTCTAGCAAGATCGAATACGGCCTCCCATTGCTCACGAAAGTAAGATCCGGCGGCCCAAAATTCGAGCCACCGCCTAAAACAGCGAACGACAAATTCTCAAGAAACTGGCGGTAATACACAATCTCAATAGTCTGGTCAGAGCTCGCAATCCCTGAGGTCGAATTAAGTGTGGTCCACCTCTCATCGGCAGAGCTACCGAGCAGCGTACTTGTGATACTCCAGGTGCTGCCGTTGTCGACGAGAAAGGTCTTAGGATCTTCCCCAAGCTGGGCAGATACCAGCGTGCCGCTGGAGGAGTAAAGAAACTCAGGAGCCACCGGAGGCGTACCGCCGACTTGTCGGTAACTCACCGTGAGCAAGACGGATCCCGAGGTGCCGGTGACAAATTCGTAGGCATTAGAAATGAGCGTGGCACCCTGAAAAAAGAAGTACTGCCATTTTCCAAGGACTGCGGTATAAGAAATAGGAGTGGGTGTGCTGCTAAGAAAGACGAGATTGCTGGTGTTGGCGTTGAACTCATCTACCCACATCCAGGCGGAGGACACGTTGCTTGCGCTCGAGTAGACTACCTTCGTCTCGCTCCCGTTGTACGGAGTGACGTGATATTCCTCAGTCATCAAACCTGTAAAGAAACCTCTGGAGTTTGAAATGCCATTTGGCAGACCCACGAAAGTGTCAGCCCCGAACGACTGAAACGTTGTAGTCGCAATGGAATTGGTCTCCCAATCGATCGCCCGCATGATCACGGATCCGGCGTTGAAACTCAGGGACAGCCCGATTTCATTTCCGCGATCAACCGGGCCTGAGAAATTTGCCAAACCCCCCGCGTTCAACGGAAAAATCGAGGATCCGTTTGGCGAAAAGACCTCATAGTTGAAGCCGAAGCCGGAGAAGTACCCACCGCTTGCAATCGGCCAGTCCCACGAGAGACCAACCTGGTACCAGTAGCCGACATTGCTCAATCCGTTGAGAAGGTACGCCGGCCCGTACCCGTAAGCGTCTTGCTGCTCCACTGCGGTAACGTTGTACGATAAACTGGAAAAATTCTGGGTGAGCGTAAATCCAAGTTGCTCGTCATAGTTTGCCGGTGGAATTGACGAGTTTATCGGCATTGCAACAGCAGCAAGTCTCCCGGGGAGAGTTGCGCTTGGAGAAAGCTCTCGACCCAAATGCGGAAGGCCAACTGGGGTCTTGCCCTGCAAGGCTTGTAGGTATGATCCTTGGAATAGAACGGACAGCATCAAAAGTGCGATCAGAAATGGCGGTATCCTCGTGGCCCTCCGACCAGCTGCGGATTTCAACGCGCCCCACGAACGGTGATATAGTCGCGGGGGGAATAAAAAAAGCGTTCTGTTCTTCTATGATTCCCGAACGGATTCCAGAGTCGAAACAGCCGACCAAATCGTGACCCGGCTGAAAGAGGGCATATTCGGGTCTTGGCTGACTTCCTCCAGAATTGAAATGGAGTTTGCTGCCCGAACTCCGATGGAGATCTTGGTATCGTTCAGCATGTTAATGGCGTCCTTCACGATTTTTCGGATATTTCGGGGAGTGATGTTGCTTTCTACGACTTGTTGTAAAGTCCCTAAGGCCTTCTGAACTTTCTCTTCATTCTCGATTCTGCGCTTCTCTCGCTTTTCAGCAGCTGTCGACACGGTGTAAATGGCATCTCCGAATAGGACGATAGCCTCCATGTTTTCCCAAGCTTTTTAACCTTACAGTCACGGGGTTCTGCGCCAGGCCCTGATCGTCTCGTACCAAGTTATCACGAGCCCCACTACGGCAAAAATGTACGCCCAGATGCTGGTCCGCGAGATCTCAAGTCTTGCGAACAGCAAGAAGTACGTAAACAGGATAGTAAGCATCATGGAATAGAGTACAAAACGTGGGATAATGTACGTCCCGATCTTCAGGAATTGCTCCAGGGCCTCTATCTTGACCTCCTTTGCGAGGACGTAGTTACCCAGCTCATCCTTCTG
>JASHPQ010000087.1 GCA_030037995.1 Nitrososphaerales archaeon
CGGCTTTTCTCTGGGCCTTATTCGAGAGATCGAAAAGAGGCTCAAGGATCACGTGGAGGTGGAGAAGGCCATCGCAGGTGGTTCTGTCAGGAGGATGAAGGAGACGATCGGCGACGTAGATTTTCTCGTCGCTTCGGAAAGATCCACAGAGATCATGGAATTCTTCACTACTATGCCTGAGGTGATAGAGGTAATCGCAAAGGGAGACACAAAGTCTACCGTGAAACTGGATATGGGGATGAACGCCGACTTGCGCGTGGTTCCAATGGCCAGCTTTGGAGCGGCGCTACAGTACTTCACCGGGAACAAGGATCATAACGTGGCCCTAAGAAGGATTGCCCAAGACAAAAGGTGGAAGCTTAACGAATACGGGTTGTTTCAGGGCTCTCGGGTCATAGCGGGAAAGGAGGAGGACGAAATATACGAAAAGCTGGGACTAAGGTGGATTCCTCCCGAGCTCAGGGAGAATACTGGCGAGATAGAGGCAGCGGCGGCGGACAAATTGCCCAAGCTTCTTGAATATGGCGGGTTGAAGGGCGATCTGCAAGTTCACTCCACTTGGACTGATGGGGCAAACTCAATACAAGAAATGGCGGAAGAGGCAAAAAAGCTTGGACTGGAATACATCGTCATATCAGACCACTCCAGATCTCTTGCAATGACGGGAGGGCTGGACGAAAAATTATTGAAAGATCAGGGCACAGAAATCGATCGGTTGAACCGGTCAATTGACGGCTTCAAGATCCTGAAGGGAGTGGAGCTAAACATCATGAAGGATGGAACTATTGACATTGATGATAAAACTCTGGGGACTCTCGATGTCGTCGGGGCGGCGGTTCACTCGTATTTCAACCAAGACAGGGAAGAGACTACCCGGAGAGTAATTAGAGCAATAGAGAACCCAAGCATCGACGTAATCTACCATCCAACCGCGAGGCAGCTTCAAAGAAGAGAGCCGATTGAACTCGACATTGAGAAAGTTATGGAGGCGGCAAAAGAAAATGGGACGATCCTAGACATTGATTCCTATCCGGACAGGCTGGACCTGAGGGACGAGCTGATAAGAAAAGCGATCGAAATTGGGGTTAAGCTCGATATCAGCTCAGATTCGCACAGCAAGAACAATCTGCATTTCTTGGAGCTAGGCATCGCTCAAGCAAGGAGAGGCTGGGCCACAAAAGACGATATTGTGAATACTGGAAGCCTGAAAGAGTTCCTGAAGAAAGTGAAGTCGCCAGTTCCAGCGGTGCTTTCTTAGCTTTCGACGGAAGGATATCCCAAATTCATTTCCAAAGTTTGCGATTCATTTAGCTAGGTAGATCTTCGTCCATCTGGTATATCTCGTGGCAGATGCAGTGCCTGCAGGTGCATTTCGTTGTCACGCATTCTGAGATGCTGGTGTGGCCGCAATAAGTGCAATGATTCGATACCGAAGGCACGCGAGTCCTCCTAAGGATCTTTGAATCAGGTTGGGGACTCACCAAAGTTCTATCAAACCGGGCCAAGTACGGTTGCGATCAATATCATTTGCTTTACCGTTCGCGTAATCTCGGTGTGCCCTTTTCCTACTATAATTCCGTTCCTTTCGGCAGCTTCGGAAATCTCGATGAGTACGCGCTTGATTGTTTCACCGGTTGTACCGACGGGGAACAACACAACCGGGTTAATGATCGCAGGCTTTCCTAGGCTCGCAGTATCGTTCACAAGGTCGGAGACGAGCTGTGCTCCGATTTCAAGGTCGAATCCGATTGCAATTTTCGAATACGAGAAAACTTTCTCGCTGTTGATTCCTAGTATCCCGGCGTCCATACCTATGCGGTTTGCCACGGGAAGTCCATTCGTTGGCATTAAATTGAGTATAGGACCCAGGATCTCGATCGCAAGCTTGCCTTCGGGGAGATTGTCATCAGCTGGTTGACTCACTTATGATCCAATCTCCGCAAGATTGCGCATTCATTCCCATCAGAGCTCCACAATCGCATAGCGCCGCAGACAAGAACGGATACGATCTCCAATCTTGAGAATTCGGGAAATTCGTGGAAATTTGAGCTGTGCGAGTTTCTTCTATGCAATACAAGCTGGCACAGTTTTCGAAGAACTAAAGACCGTAAGCTTACATGGGATGGGGATAAAGATGATATCACCAAAGATCAGGGTTTTGTCATCTCAGTCTTCTTGTTCAACGAGCTCGAGAGCTCTCTGACTTTTTGTGTGCCGCCCGACTTTACTGGGTCTCCATGGCCACTGAGCAGTACTTCAAAATCAATAGCCGAAATCTTCCCAATTGATGCATACGCTTGAAGCAAGTCTAGCGTAAACTGCCCTGGTGGTCCTTGGAGCTTTCCTCCCCTGTTTGTGATCGCGTCTCCGACGAACACTAGCTTCCTTTCCTGATCGTAAAGTGAGATGCTTCCGGGAGTGTGACCCGGCGTGTGCAAAACCGTCAATGACTTGCCTACCCTGTCGCCGTCCTTTAGCCTGATCTCCGGTTCCACTACTGGAGAGCGGAAGAATACGGACAGCATTCGAAAGATGAAACCCATCCCACCTTTCGGGGGAGGAAGTTTTTTCTTTCCTGAAAGATAGTCTGCGTCTTGTTCATGAATTGCAACTTTAGCCCCTGTTGCATTCTTCATCGAGAAGGCCCCTCTCACGTGATCGATGTGTGAGTGCGTCAGGACGATGGTCTTCACGTCCGAGGGCTGTTTTGACATGGTTGTCTTGATGTAATCTAGAATCTTTTTTCCACCGGGGGCCATGCCAGCATCGACGAGCGTAAGCGAACCATCGTTTTCAAGGACAAGATAGCTGTTGGCGTTCACGCCGTCGATTTGATGAATTCCCGGAAGAATTTCGACCATGATGATTCTTATCCCTTCCTTTACCAGATTTCAGCGATATTTAGAACTATATTTCGGGCTTTTGATTCAAATCCTAGCGTTCTTCTCGGGCTCGGAAGTTACGAGGTATTAGGAACAATTCGGTTGTGCTTAAAAGAAAATGAATTCTTTTAAGAGAAAAAGCTAACCCATCTTCGAAGCGCATCCTCAGTTCGGCTTATCAAAACTACCAAAAGACCCTTCAAAATCTCTCTTTCAATTTAAGGAATGAGGCCAAAGGAAGGAGGAGGTATTCTGCAGTATTTCTGTGAATAGGAAA
>JASHPQ010000088.1 GCA_030037995.1 Nitrososphaerales archaeon
TCGCTTATCGAAAAGAACCAATTGTAATGACTTTGAAGGTTGTAGGTCCTGAGAGACTCGTTTTCGGGACCGACTTCAGTTGTCCCGGAAAAGGTTTCGTCAACCCTCAGAAATTCCTGAATTTCATCCGGAGTTTGGACATCACAGAAGCGGAAAAAGAAGGAATATTAGCTCGCAATCTTGCTCAGCTACTCAAGAGTGAGGTTCTAGCATAGTAGATGAACTTGATCGATTCGCTCAGGCGTCACAACGAGTCAGAGAACAACGCGTTTCTTTGTCCGGATTGTAGGTTCGCATTCATGACGAAGATAACAGATAACGACGGTCAAATCGTGCGATGGCAATGTCCCAAGTGCAATTACTTCCTCTAATCCTAAGCAGCTTCTAACGGAAGGTGAAGGGGGCTACCTAAGTGGTTTGTATTTTCGTAGTGAGGCATGGAGAGACATTAGCAAACGAACGGGGAATAAACGCGGGGCCGCTTGATTATCCCTTGAGTAAAAAAGGAAAAAAGGAGATCGCTTACTTGGCGAAGATGCTTACAAACACAAAGATCGCCGCGGCCTATTCTAGTCCGGTTTTTCGCGCCGTGGAAACCGCGAAGATACTCTCAAAACCTCACAAGTTGCTTGTAAAAACTGTAGAGGACTTGACAGAGGCGAAACTTAAACCCAGATTCGTTGGAAAAAAAGGAAGAGAGCAGATTCTGACAACGCCTGAAGCATTCGACGAGACCTATCAAGAACTGCAGGAGCGGGTGGTTAGGGCATTTGATGGCATCAAGAGTCGAGAAGATGAAAACATCATAGCAGTTTCTCATGGGGATCCAATAGCAGCATTCATCAATCATGTGATCGAAAGAGAGGTTGCAGGGAAAAACTATTACGTGCTTCATCCGAATCCCGGTTCACTCAGTATCATAGAGTGTAGCGACTCCTCAAAACTCGTCTTGTTTAATTTTCACAGAAGGCTTTTTGACGATTATTAAATTCCTAACTCACAACTTTTTGAAGTTTGGAGATCTAGATCCTTTTCCTGCAGTCCCCGTGTTTTCATTATAAGATTGTAATCGGCCTCAGTGTTACAGAGTAAATTCAATCTAGAATCTACATTGAATCGAAGATTTCAGTAATTGTCCATTCTACTGTGACTTCTTCCCTTGGATGAGGATAATACGAAGGTCCCTGGTTGAATTACATTGGGAGGAAAGAGACAAGTGATGTACAGTTCACGGATTTAGCTGGCCTATTTAATTAAGGGCGATATAGACTTCGCCGCGACGGCCCAGTAATCGCTTTTCTTATCTACGTACCTTACGAATATAGTTTTGACAATTACAAAATGCAAGAAATATTCCTCAAATTGAGAATAGAAGTGGATCCCGAAGCGGATCCCGCTCCGACGGCGGACGACGTGATAAAGGGGGTCAAAGAGCTTCTGACCGTAGGCATGGAGGGAGTAGGCAGCGCTCCCTTCGGGGTACGGGACGTCACATTGCTCGATGGATCACAAACAGCTACGTCATCGAAGACTTGAAGCGTGAATTTGGGGAATCTTGCAACGAATATCGTCGAGCAGTTTTCTGCTCTTCGATTTTCCCAGCGGATCCAACACCTTGTTGCGGCTCACGGCAGATCAGATTATCAGCTTTTCAGAACTTTGCAGTCGCTCAGAATCAAATCTTCGATAGTCGTACTCTGAAATATCAATGTGGGTCTTCTGTCCCGTTATTATCTCAGCCATGATTCTTCCTATCTCCGGCGCGTGCATGAAGCCGTGTCCGGCAAATCCCGCGCAGCAATATAATCCTGTGACCTCCTTGATTTTTGAAACTATTGGGTTCGAATCTGGCGTTAATTCGTACAACCCCACGTCTGAATAGGCCACAGAAGCTCCCGAGAGCGAAGGGATTCGCTTAGCCGCTTTGGAAATTACCCTCTCGTCATAATCTTCGGGAAAAGCGAGCTCAAAACTTGATGGCGTTGGTTTGTTATCCGCGAAAATTACACCTTTCCCTTCGCGTCCCACTGCGAGCGTGGAATCTATGTCCACGATCACCGGAATCTCCAGGGGGACAGAATCTGAAAATGGGTCTGTAACCAAGATTTTTCTGGGATAAGGTTTGATCGGGATATCAACTCCAGCCAATTTTCCAACGACCCCTGAAAAAGCTCCAGAGGCGATCAAGAGTTTTGAGGTGGTAATACTGAAATTGGGAGTCACGACGGATTTCACAGATTTGTTATCGATCACAATTCCAGTAACTGCCATGTCTTCGAAGAATTTAACACCCAGACTCTTCGCTTTGGAGACATAACCCTGGAGAACTGCACTTGTCGATGCGTGCCCGTCAGCTTTGCAAAAAGTCCCTCCGATAATACCCTCAAACGAGTAAAAGGGGAAATACTCCTGCAGCTCTTCATTCCCTAGAAGGTCTACTTCGATTCCCAAACTACTTGCCAGCTCTCTGTTTTTCTTGAGTTGATTGAAGGAGCTTTGACTTGAAGCGATGAAGCAATAGCCGTCCCTCTTGATCAGCGGATCGTATCCAAAGGTCGCTTCAAAAGAATCCAGGACCTTTACACTTTCGATGCTCAGTCTAATCGCGGTCTCGCTGGAAAATTGATGCCTGAAACCTCCGAGTGAGGCTGAAGTACTGCCTGATCCAAGTCGAGATTTTTCAAGCACTACTACATTTTCTAAGGAATAGAGCGCTGCCAGATGGTACGCGACACTGGCTCCTATGATTCCGCCTCCGATGATGACAACTGGCTCGTTCAATTCCTGAGCGCCGGTTTCTCTCTAAGACTAGTTTAGTATGGCATCAGCTTCGATTTCGACCAAAATGTGCGGGTCGAGGAACGCTCCGACAAGCCACGTTGATGCGGGTTTCGTGTCGGCGAAGGCTTCCCTATGCGCTTTGGCTGCGAGTTTCCAGTCCACATCCGCCCTGACATAGACTCTCGTTCTGACTACATTTTCAAGGGAACCGCCCAGCTGCCGAAGAGCCCCGTCGATTATCTTCAGGGCTTCCGTCGTTTGAACGTAAACTTCGCCTTCGGGGGCTATTTTGCGAGTGGGATCCAGGCTAGCAGTACCTGACACAAAAATCTGATTTCCTACCTTGACGGCCCGCGAGTATCCCACTAGTTCTTCGTACTTTCCTCCACTGCTCACTTTCTCCATTTTTATCATGCTTACTTTCCAGGCCTTGAAAATATCAGATCGTAAGCTCGCCAAGAAACAGTTGGATTATCTCCGTATCTTTCAAAATCTGTTCAGGAGTCCCTTCGAATGCTTTCTTTCCTTGAATTAAAACGAAACCACGGTTTGCCAGACTCAAAGCTTTTCTGGCATTTTGCTCGACGAGTACGATCGTGACGTTGAGCTCGGATCTTATTTCGGACAATTTCTGGAAAAGCTGGTCGGCGACTATTGGCGCGAGAGCGGCGGTGGGTTCATCAAGGATCAACAACTTGGGTTCTGCCATAAGGGCCCTTGCTATAGCCAGCATCTGTCTCTCCCCACCGCTAAGATAACCAGCTTTCTGATTTTCTCTGGAAGAGAGAAGGGGGAAAAGGTTCACGACTCGGTCGAACAATTTTTTTCTTTGGACAGATTCCCTTATGATCGTACCACCCATCTCGAGGTTCTCCCTCACGGTCATGTCGGTGAAAACATTGGAGATCTGCGGAACATAACCTAGCTTCAACGATGCTATATTTTCCGGCTTTCGCTTTGTTATATTGGACCCGTCAAAAGTAATTTTTCCCTCAAATACGGTAGCGAGACCAACGATCGATTTAATCAGGGTGCTTTTGCCAGAACCGTTCGGACCCACCAACGTCCCAAAATCGCCCGGCTCGATTGCAAGAGATACCCCTTGGATGATCGCTAGTTTTCCATAGCCCGAAACTAGATTTTCAACTTCCAGCAATGCCAATTTTAACGAGACCCCTCATTCCCCAAGGTACGCCTCTATGACCTGTTGATCTTTTACAATGTCAGCGGGCTTTCCCTCAGCTAATATGCGGCCCTGATGTATAACGAACACATGGTCAACGTGCTTAAACAAAACTTGCAGACGATGCTCGATGATGAAGAAAGTCGTTCCTTTTTCATCACGTTGTTTTTCGATGCTGGCAAAGATGTCCTGGGCAAGGCGAGGAGCGACCCCCGCGGTGGGCTCGTCAAGCAAAAGCATCTTGGGATCGCCCATCAGTGCATTAGCGAGCTGAAGTAGTTTCATTTGCCCACCTGATATGTTGGAGGAAAGTTGGCCGTACAGATGGCTGATTTCAAGCGCTCTTAGCTGATCCTGGGCTTTTTTCGCCAGATCGATTTCTGCAGATTCCCATCTCTCCGGAAGCGGAGCAATCAGTGGATTTTCCCCCTTCTGCTTTTTCCCGGCGAGCATCGAGTTTTCGAGTACGCTCATTCCCATGAAAAGTCTCGGTGTCTGGAAAGTCCGCCCCAGTCCAAGTTCGAAGATCTTATGCGATGGCAAACCGTTGATCCTCTTCCCTTCAAAGAACACGGACCCGCTAAATTTCCCCTGAATTCCGGAGATGAGATCGAAGAGAGTAGATTTTCCACTGCCATTCGGCCCGATCAATCCTGATATGCTATGCTTTTTGATAGAAAGACTGACTCCATCCACCGCCCTAATTGGGCCGAAAGACTTTGAGAGGCCTTCGGCTTTTAAGATGGTCTCGTCATCAGCCATTTGGAGGGGCCGTCCCTTCTTTCTCATCGGCAGTCGAGGAATCTTGGCTGCTCTCTTGACCCGAAAGACCCGCGCGACCAGGCGGCAAGGTAGCTTCCTGAAGATTGATTGGTTTGGAAGTTTCTTTCTTCCCAAAATCAAACAAATCATACGCCTTTGTCTGGATTCTAGTTTCGGGGACCAATCCTTTCGGTCTGAACATTAGTAACAAAATCAAAATTACAGCTTCTAGTACGTACTCAAGATAAACTATGACAGTTGCATTAAAGCTGGGAAATATCGGCTCGATAATCAAGCCCACCAGAACCGCTCCCCTCTCTAGAAGAGTCAAAACAAAAGCTCCCACCAGAACACCGCGGTTATTCGCGTAGCCTCCGAGGATCATCATGACCCAAAGACTGAATGTGACGGCCGGAACGTAGTCGTCGGGTACTGCCACTCCGATGTAGTAGACGTATAATCCTCCCGCCAATCCCGCCATGACTGAGCCTATGATCATGATTTGTCTACGGACTTTGGCAACGTCCTTTCCCAGAGACTCGGCCGCCACTTTATCATCGCGTATCGACTTGAGCAGTCTTCCATAGGGAGAATTCGCAAGTTTTTGCGATACGAGATAACAAGCCCCTGCAAACGCCATAATTATGATCGCGTAAACGACCCCGGGAAGATCCAAGCCCAACTGAGTGGACGCAAACTGGGAAGTGGAATAGGACTGATAGATCCAATAAAACGGGTTCTGTATGCCGTCTAGCCCAAATATACCGCATCCGATTTGCTGAGTATTTTCGACAATTACAACGAAAGCCTCGCCCGCGACCAGCAAGATCATCGAGAGGTACCACTCTTCCTTAACTCGGATCGCGGGATAGGAAAGAAAAAGGCCGATAATCCCTCCGGCAATCATTGCAAGTATCAGACCAACTATCCAAGCAGAAAGTGCGATCCCTGGGTCATTGCTTCCAATGGAAAATCTTACCTCGTACGCGCCGGTATTGCAGATATCCCCGATCGGCAATCGAGCAAAGTAAGGGAGCAAATTTGCAGCTACGATTGCTGCCACGAAAGCTCCAACGCCGTAAAAGAGGACCTGCCCAAAATTAGGCTGTCCCGCGTATCCGTACTCCAAGTTCAAGCTGATCGCTAGGATCGCGTATATTCCGTAAAATGAAGCGAAAGTTGCTATGAGATCTATGACGTCAACCATGGAGCTCCTGCCCTAATCACTTCGTGACGACGGGTTCATTTTCATCAGCTGCTAAGTTTGTGGTATTTCTCTTGTTGAACAATTTTCTCAAGAATGCGATCCCTGTTTGAGAGTTCGGCGCAAGACCGGTAGGCTTCACTAGCAGCACCACCACGATCATTGCGAACGGCAGTAGCGGGGCATACCCGAATGGAACTCCAAAATAGTAATTCAGGGCTTCAATGATCGTGTTAGTTGAAAATCCAACGAGATAACCGCCTATGATGGTTCCAACAAAACTGGTTAACCCAGCGATAATAACGACCGCAAAAATATCAAGCAAGGTGTTGAAGCCCAAGGCAGGGGTGACGGACGTGTAAGTTCCTAGGATCACTCCCCCGAGCCCTCCTAGTCCTCCAGCTATTATCCACATTACGTTTACCGCGAAGGAGACATTTATTCCAGAAATTCTAGCCAAGTCAAAGTTGTTGGCGATCGCTCTCATCGATTTCCCCAGATGGGTCAAGTTGAGGAAGAGAGCCAGAAGAACTGAAATTACAACGGCAAGAATGATTGACACGACGTAAATGTTCGAGATCTCCACTTGGAAGACGCTGACTACAGTATAGATGCTAATGTTTTCTGTTGTAGCAAGAAGATTCGGGGTAACAGACGAGGCCCAGGTGTAGACCACATATCTCACAAATTGCGCGACCGCAAACGAGGCTAAAACGAGAAAGTAGATTGAAACCTTACGATCCATTAGCGGCTTGTAAACAATATGATGAATTGCAACTGCAGCAACACTGCACACAAGAAAAGCCGATACACTCATTGCCAGCAAGTTATCTGGGTAAAAGTGCGATACAACTACTCCGACGTAAGCCCCCACCGTTAGAAATTCTGCATGTGCAAAATTTGGTAACTTTACGACCGCTAGTGTAAGAGTCAGACCGATCGAAGCGATGACAAAAATGCTACCCTCGGACAGAGATTCAATGATCGAAGGAACCAGCCAAAAGGGTATCAAATCTTCGAGAACAACTTCTCGCCTTTTTAATCAGTAATATTACCATTTCGAGACTCTGCATCTTCCATGCTCGCAACTGAGTGTCGAAGAAATACAGCTTTCCGTGAAAATGCGACTTGTCAAAAAAATTGGAACGGGAGTTCGCAGCTTTACTCCCGTTACTGGTTTTGAAGGCTACGAGGTTAGTGTAACTTGGTTGGTGGCTCCGTTGTACGTTCCAATCTGTATAGTGGTCTCAGTTGTTCCGGAGGGTACTACTTCGACGACGTTGTAGATAGCAAATGTCTGCTCGTTAACATTGTCGAGCCACACACCGGTTCCGGTTGCTCCAAAGTAGTGGTCAGCTGCGAGGTAGATGGTGCTCAGGATGTCGGGGCCGTTATTGTTGCCACCGGCCATCAGGATGGCGAGCATGGCTATCCAAGCGTTATCGTATGCATAATTCGAGTACGGTTGCGGAGGAGTGCCAAACATCGCTGTGAAAGTCGAATTAAAGTAGGTGAGCTGGGGGCTGGCGAACGAGGCAGGAGTGGTGATGGTGAAATTCACCTTGGCCATCCAAGGACCGAGCGAAGAAGACGTGTACAGCGTCGGAGTATCAATCGCCTCGATGCCGAACCATCGGAGGCTACTCAGGTATTGATCTGACATAGCATGAGTGAAAATGTTCTGATCCTCCGTTACCTCGTCACAGGCACAGACTACAACGGTGTTGGTGGCAGTCCCACCTGATGTGAGGAAGGTTTGAGCATCCGACTCCGCTGTGGCGACCTGGGCAGAATAATCAGGCTGACTGGGCTGAAATTCAATGCCCTTTACATTCAAACCGGCAGCGGCCATTAGGGCACTAGAAAAATTATACGTACCGTACTCCGAAGTATCATCTCGGAAAAGGAACACCACATTCTTGGCACCGAGCTGAATTATTGTCTGGGCAAGAGCCGAACCCTCGTACTGGTCTCCGGGCTGCCCTGGTCTCACAAGATAGTTCGTGGTTGACCTTGGGTATTCGAGAGAAGTTGCCGTGGCTGCGGGTGGGAGGACGACTATATGATCCGTGTCAGCGGTCTGAAGGACTCCTTCAACTTCAGCCGAAGTTAGTGGACCGATGAGAACGTGTATCCCATATGTGGCGTACATGGAGGCCAAGTCGGATCCGGCCGTTGCAGGAACGCCAGCATCATCCGCCGATACCACCTTGAACTGGATAGGATTGCCTGCAGCCGAGAGATTCGCATTCATTTGAGAAACC
>JASHPQ010000089.1 GCA_030037995.1 Nitrososphaerales archaeon
ACAAGCGCTATATCTACGAATTGACCGAGCGAAAGCAAGATCCTACAGTCCTGAGGCACCCTGTTATTGCATTACGACGAAATTTTGTTAGCGCATAAAGGCAGCACTCGGGACTGTGCTCGTTGGCGCGACCTTGGCATTCTCGCGCTTACCGTTCAGCCTGAGACCCTTGTGCGCGTGAAGCACGATCGACGTAACCGTGCTCTTGATTCCCGGTATTTTCATTATTCGGTTCTTCAAAATATCTCTAAACTCCTCAATGTCCTTCGCAGAAACCAGCGAAACGACATCAAATTCACCTGATACTTCATAAAGTTCTTCGATGTCAGGAAGCATCTGCAAGGCCGAAACAACTTCATCCATCAGGGGAGACTCTACAAAGATGTCAACAAAAGCTAGTACACGCGTCATAAGCGTTCCAACGTGGAGCACCTATAGAATGCAGGCTATACGGGTTGCGGTCGTGATTTCGGCGGTCGACCTTCGTTCGTTATTATTAGGCACTCCTTTGAATATGGTGAGGGCGCTACGCGGCAGAGCTTCTGAAGAGCGAGAAGATCTATCCCATTCGCTAAAAAGCTCGTCTAAATGGCTCTAGTGCGCTGACAAAGACTTTGGCGAACTAGTATTCAAGGACAAGAGAGGCTCCGCAGGAATCGTGCTACTTCGCTTCGCACCGGGGTCAGTTCATGATATTCTCAGGTCAATTTTAGATTTAGTGTCATTGCCCATCGAGCTCAGAGATCATTTCACAGTTGTGGAAAGGAATCGGGTCAGAACCATCCCAATATCATGACATCTTGTTTTTACGATAGCTCCCTTTGGTGAAAAATACTTTCTCCAATCCTGCGAAAATGTACAGTGAGATTAGCCGGTAATTGTATTTGGTATCCACGTCGTGTAGCGAGCTCTCGTACTTTGTCAATGCGTCCTCAGACCCAAAGAATAGTTCCAATAGCGCGCGCTAAGGCCCGAAAAAGAGGGCCGCCGCGCGCTGTCAGATATTTTGGGACGCACCATTGCGGCGCATTCGAACTACGCTTTATGAATTGGTCTTTCGTACAGGCCGCGAGGGGATTGCTGCTCTTGAAGAAAGGCACTTTGCTGCTGTTGATAGTTGAGGTATACCGCGAGGAGAAGGAGTAAAATTGCTGCGACCAAGACCGGCTTAAGCCATTATTGGAAACCTAACAACTCTCCTCCTGATGCTTCCTTCGTATCGACACACGGTAAGGCTGGCCCTGGAGGGGCCCGTTACCTCGGAGATAACCGCGAGTGCGCTCAAACTTCACCCAAGGGTCACGGTATTCTTAGACGAAGCGGCGGCGGAGAAGCTCAAATGAAAGGACTATTACAAATACGTGGAATCGATGCGGCAAATAGTCGACAAGGCGGACGCGTGATCTCAACATTGATAATTGATAACAAATTAGTCCAGGGAGGCGTGAAAAAATTATTTCTGCAAATTGAGCACTGTCCAAGGTAAGAGGTCGAAGGGATGGTTGTTCTAGAATGATCTTGGCGGGAGACGTGGGCGGAACGAAAACTTCTATCGCTATTTTTTCATCGAAGCGAAAATTGCGTCAACCACTGGCGCAAAAGACGTTCTCCAGCCCAAAGTTCGAAGACATCGAAGCCCTTCTTTTGGAGTTCCTGTCCAAAAGTAAGTACTCGGTGAACCAAGCCTGCTTCGCCGTGGCAGGCCCGGTCGTCGACGGAAAATCTTCGATAACCAATCTGCCTTGGGTGATAAGCGAAAGGCAGATCAGACGCGTCCTCGGAATTTCTTCCGTGCTACTGGTCAACGACCTGGTCGCCACGGCGTCGTTTGTGCCTTTTCTGAAACCGCAGGCGGACTATGTGGTCTTAAACCAGGGCAAGCCGGTTCCTTGCGGGACTATCGCGGTGATTGCCCCGGGAACGGGACTCGGGGAAGGCTTCCTAATCTGGGATGGAAAAAAGTATCGCGCGTTCGCCTCCGAGGGTGGGCACTCCGACTTCGCGCCGAGGGACGCGCTCCAAATTGAGCTTTTCAATTACATGCATGAAAAGCTCGACCACGTCAGTTATGAGCGGGTGTGCTCGGGTCCCGGGCTAAAAGAGATTCATACATTCTACCACAAAATCGTGGACGCGCGAGAACGGCACGCCGAACTTTCAAAAACCATAACCGGGGCTGATGACCCCGTCCCAATCATCGTCAAGGCCGCGCTCGGTGGAGTGCACTGCGAGTTGTGTGAAAAGGCCCTCGAAACGTTTGTCGCGATTATGGGCGCCGAAGCAAGTAACCTAGCTTTGAAGGTCTTCGCGACCAACGGCATCTACCTTGCCGGGGGAATCCCCGCGCGGATCAGACCCGCGCTGGAGGACGGGAAGTTTGTGGAGGCGATAACGAGGAAAGGCCGCCAGAGCGAACTTCTAGCGGACATCCCAGTCTATCTCGTGCTGAATCCGGACGTTTGCCTACTCGGGGCGGCCAAACTCGGCTTCGAGACAATCAGCGAAAGAGTGAAGAATCGAAGGATTGACGCCCGACACCTTCGGCGAAAAAATTGACAGATAAGCGGTTCCACGGTGTGATAGAGCGCCCTGTAACTTTCTCGAGATTTCGCCGATTACGATGCCAGAATTCTCTTTATCGACACTCAGAAGCTAGGCGTAAATTTTACTCTGCTCGATGGATTACTTCGTCGGGTCGGGAGCGGCAACGAAGCGAGAATCTCCCTGCCTTCAGGCGGGAGAGTGTCAACGCAAGCTGGTTGCGGGAGGAACCGCCGCCGACATAGACCGAGACATTTTCGGGCTGCTGCTGTTTGCGAGTCGCGGACCCTTGTGGGAGTGAAGGACCACCGAAGTGACCGTGCTCTTCACACCCCTTATTTTCATTATTTTATTTTTCAAAATATCTCTAAATTCTTCAATATCCTCGGCAGAAACGAGAGAAACAATGTCAAATTCTCCCGTCACCTCGAAAAGCTCCTCCACGTTGGGAAGTTTCTGTAACTCCTGGACGACCTCGTCCATGTAAGGCGATTCAACGAAGATGTCCACGAACGCTAAAAGTCGTTGCATTAACAGGTCTTCCCGGGACACCGGTCGAATTTTTCAATATACGGCTTGCGGTTTCTTGAAGCCGAGCATAGAGAGCGAGTCGCATCCCATTGCAAAAGCAGAATTTCCGGAACCCAGATGAATTGCTTCGTGAATCACATGGGTGCCAATTTTTCCTCAGTACTAATGATAGCGACAATTTTCAGAAAGCCAGACTAATCTACAAATTGTCAATTTAATACCAGTATGTTAATAACTTCGTAATGTATTCTTATACGATAGTTATTAGCGAGGCATTAGAATCGTGCCGATTGTTAGTTTGTCGTTCCCCGATCAGATGATAAAAGAGATGGACGAAGTTCAGACCGATGGCGGATTTACCGGCAGGTCTGAACTTGTTAGAGCAGCAATTCGCCTGCTTCTCGAAGATTCGAGAGAGAAAGACGCGCTTAACGGAAGAGCGAACGCGATCATAGTCGTCACGCATGACGAATCTGATGAGGCCCCCATAACTAAAGTCAAGCACGAATTCGATGAAATCGTAAAGACGCATATCCACAGCAAGATTGGGCAGACAAATTGCGTCGAGCTGTTCCTCGTTGAAGGCGATGCAAAGCGAGTGACCAAAATGACGAAAGAGTTTCAGAGGGAAGACAAGATGAAGAGCGTTAAACTGATCGTAATTTAGGATTGGTCGAAGTCTAAGAAAGATCTGAGTATCGTACATTGTACCTTTGAGCTAGCTTCTTTGGCTCGGCATGCGCCTGCTTTTCAAGGACCTTGATACTTTGGCGAATCTGAAAGGAAAAGTTAACAGCTTCGGATTTCTCGCCGCACTCCTGAGGATCATCGGAAGAAAATTGTAGACGTACTCTCCAGTTCTCATCACTTTTTCCACTTTTTCAGGACGCCCTGCGATGTAGGAGAGGAAGGTGGACATTTCATTCTCGGTCATAGACTCCAGTATGTACCTGAAAGAGATCCGTCTTGTCTCGTCCCTTATTAGCTCGCGCCGAGCCCATGGAGCGTACTCATTAAGCAACGGAAGATTATTTTTGGAAACGGCTTGCACCGCCGTTGTTGCAGCCAATCTGGCCGATGCAAGCGCCGGGGCAAGACCGAAAGCCAGCGTAGGATCCTGAAAACCGCCGGCCTCTCCCACAAACAACACATTCTGCACCCCTCCCAGACCCAGGCCAGCGGACAGCGGACGATTTCTCATTCCAAGAGTAACAAACCCTCGCATGGATTCAACGACCCGCGACCCTCCCAAAATATCGGGGAGGTAATCTACCAGCGAGTCAAAGTACTTCCTCAGGTTACTATTGGCATACGGGGAACGAATTGTCATACCCGCGGTCGCGTAATCTTCCTCAGGGTAACCAATGAGGTAGCAGTAGGAGCCCGGCCATCTGCTGTAGTTGAAAATTCCGATAGTCTCCGAATGAGCTAACTGGGCTCCTTCGACCTTTGCGATAAAACCCACGCCTTCAGTCTTCTGGCTTCTGGCCATCCCCAGCACCTTCCTCACCGATGAGAATACTCCATCTGCGGCGACCAGAACCTTGCATTTGAATGATCCTCCGCTTGATGTAAGAACTTCGATCCTCCCGTCGATTCCTCTCCTCGCTTTGTCGAATCTCTCTCCGAACAGCACATTCGCGGAGGTTTTGCTTACCCTCTGAAACAGGTACGAATCAATCGAGTCTGGAGATGTTCCCCTTTTTACGAGACGAAACACCGGGGACTGGAAGTGGATGATTAGCCTCTGTTTCTGCGCCCCGTCACCGCAGAAAATCTTCACTTCTTTGACCGGCTTTGAGGGGATGGGAAGGTCGAGCCGAGAATAATGATATTCTGGGAAGGCTTCCATGTTTTCGCTGAAGGATCCACCGATCATTTTCTTTTTTTCCAAAACTGTTACGTCCAGACCCGCTCTGGCCATCAGCTCTGCGCAGCGCAGTCCCGAAATTCCAGCTCCGACTACAATTACGTCGTTCGCGTCTCTGCTCCCCCTTGATTATTTTAGAAATGATTTCGATGAAGAACCATTCCATTCGAAACGTAACAATATTATTTCCGACTAGCGAGGTAATTCAATTTGAGAGACATCGCAATATTCGAAGTGAGAAGTAGCGGTAGTCGAACTTTTTGCCATTTCCTATAAAATTGCTATAAACCCCAAACCACATGGGGTCGGCCAATGTCCAGAAGAGACTTGAAGCTTACGGCCTACGCACACTCGATAGATGCCTTCGAGCAGCTGAAAAACCGCGGTTTCGAATATGTCGCGCTGCATCCGATGCTCTTTCCAGGGATCGAAATGGGGATGATCCCAAGCGATCCAGCGGTGGAGGCAGTTATTTCGCAATTGAACAAATCAGGACTGACTGCCACGGATCTCGTGACCTTCAACACCTGGAACGCCCTCGGTCTTTCGGGAGCGATGGAGCAACTCCCCAGTTCGCCAATGGATCCTGAATATGAAATTCTCCGAAAAAGGGGGGTAACGCAGTTTGTAAAGCTGATCAAACTTTGCAGGAAATTTGGCTGCAAGCAGATCTACTCCCAGATGGGCGGCAGGCCACTGTACCATCTAGATCATGAAGAAGCTTGGACTAAGTCTGTCACTGAGCTCGATTCCGTTTTGGAGGAGGAGGGAATCAAGCTCGCCTTCATGCCGCACCCTGGTGATTTTATTGAAGAATCCAATCCGTGTGTGGACCTCATCTCAGATTCGGGTTGCAAGAATATCAAATACATCTACGTCGTCCCACACACGTACATTCTAGCGGGAAGGATGGAGGCGGATCCAGTAGCGATGATCAGGTACGCCTCCGAGCAGGGGGTCTTGTCGGAGATTCACATGGCAGATTCGATCAAACCGGTTCAAGCCTGGGTTCGGGATCACCTAGACATTGTTTCGCTCCACTCCCACCTGATACCTGGCAGGGGCTCTCTGGACATTGAAGAAATTGTGAGGACGATTGTCGGGATCGAGTTTGATGGGCCGATAATCATGATCGCGTATCGCTACGGCATATCAGGCAAGTCCTTTGTAGATCTCGCCGTCGAATCCAAGAAATACATTGAAGGTATTCTGGAGACAACGTGACAATCCTCCAGAAGCTCAACCGTGCATTAATCGCTCTTTCGAAACCTAGGGAACAAGTTGCGGAACCCTAAACTCGAAAACATGCTATTTCCTGAAAAAACGGTCAACCTGTCCGATCGATAGACTCCGGGAAGCGCACCGTCGAAAGTAATCACTTTATTCGCTTTTTGCCAAGGATGTTATGAACTAAGTTATGCAGGCAGGTAGCAGACCCCGTACTGTCAACAAACGATTGGGAAAGAGTCAAACATGACCGCGAGCTCCAAATTGATAAGGAATACTGACGTGATGGATACTGAGGAAGAGTGTCCCATCATCGAGACCATTAAAGCTGTTGTATCTGAAGCTCGATTTCTAGTAGTGAGACACTTAATGCCGGGACCGAAAGGATTCAACGAACTGTCAAGGGTTTCTGGCTTGAACTCGAAAACACTTTCTATCGCCCTAAAATCGCTGCAGGACAACTCCATCATAATGAGACAAGTGGTGAGCACTAAACCTTTCACGGTCAGTTACTCGCTCTCAAAATCTGGCGAAGATCTCAAGCCCATTTTTCAAGAATTGGGATATTGGGGGAAAAAGTGGTTGTTGAAATAGGCGAGAAATCTCCCGTCGTTCTATTTTTTGGGCTGCCTTATGACAGAGTAGACCGGCCTCCTCGAGATTTGTAGCATGCAACTCTCATCTCGTCTCTAAATCCTCTTTCAAAAATGGAAGTGACCTACTTACCATAGAGTAAGTTAGTTAACGTACGTCCAGCTACCTTAATATGAAATCATATGGGGTGCTCTAAAAAGAGGGCAATTGAATGATGAGCGCTATGCGGGCAGAAACGATAATCGAGCACGAGCTGCAACAGGCAGGCGAGGCAAACCGTGCTGGCAAAAAGCCAGTTGTTTTCATTCATGGACTTTGGCTACTTCCTAGCAGTTGGGATCGATGGGCTGAACTTTTCGAGGAAGCTGGTTACACTAGTCTGGAACCAGGATGGCCAGATGATCCGGATACTGTGGAACAAGCAAAGGCACATCCAGAGGTATTTGCAAACAAGACGATTGGAGAAGTTGCTGATCACTATGAAAAGATAATTCGCAGGCTGGATAAGAAACCAGCAATTGTGGGTCATTCTTTCGGAGGACTACTTGCTCAGATCTTAGCTGGACGCGGTCTATCGATAGTTACTGTAGCAATCGATGCCGCACCCTATCGCGGAGTTCTTCCACTGCCTTACTCTTCGTTAAAGTCTGCGTGGCCTGTCCTACATAATCCGGCGAATAAGCACCGGGCCGTTCCGCTCACCTTTGATCAGTTCCGATTTGCGTTTGCGAATGCGATGAGTGAGGAGTAAGCGAAGGAACTTTATGAAAAATTTGCGGTACCCGCCTCTGGCGCCCCTTTGTTCCAGGCGGGTTCTGCTAATCTAAACCCATGGACGGAGGCAAAAGTTGATGACAATCCGAATCGCGGACCGATGTTGATTATCTCAGGCGAAAAAGACAACACCGTTCCCCCAGCGATCTCAAAGGCAGAGTTCAAGCGCCAGCAAGAACATAGTAAGGATGTTACAGAGTTTGTCCAAATACCAAATCGCGGGCACGCACTGACTATTGATAATGGGTGGGAAGAGGTTGCCAATACCGCGCTTTCATTCGTAACTCGATTCGATAAATCCTGAGAAATTGCTCGGTCATCAAACAAAAAACTGAGGAGATCAAAATTGACCAGTTTGCCGATAAGAGACCAAATAAATGATCACCTTCTCACCCCGAAGAATTCAGCTCTTGTAATCATCGATTACCAGCCAGTCTAGGTAAGCTCGATTGGCTCGATGGATCGTCAGCTACTTGTTGACAACATTATCCGGGTAGCGAAGCTGGGGAAGACGTACGGTCTGCCCATCGTGCTGGCGACGATCAATGTGAAAACGGGTGTCCAGAAAGGAACGATTCCTCCCCTAAAGCAGGTCTTGTCAGACACTCAGGAGCTAGACCGAACATCGATTAACGCTTGGGAAGACAAAGAGGTACTAGAGGCGATCGAGGCGACGGGCCGCAAGAAGCTAGTAATGTGCGCACTGTGGACTGAAGCTTGCCTGATCTATCCCGCCCTCGATGCTCTTCGCAATGGATACGAAGTTTATCCGGTTGTTGATGCCGTCGGTGGAGTGACAGTCGAAGGACACAAAACCGCTCTCGAACGCATCGCTATTGCGGGAGGAAAGCATGAGAGCTGGGTGCAACTAGCCTGTGAGCTTCAGCGAGACTGGAATCGCACCGCTACTGCAATCTCCTTCTCCCAGATCCTTTTCGATCCCTCTTCTCCAGTGTACA
>JASHPQ010000090.1 GCA_030037995.1 Nitrososphaerales archaeon
CATCAAAGGAGTTCCATCTCTGGAATCAATGCTTGTATTTGGAAATGGCTCAAGTCAAACGAAGAAAAAAGCCGATCAAAGCTCTTTCAACGAGTTCGACTGGAGGATAGTCGAAACCGCCGAAGCTTCGAGGGCATCGGAGGAAATGGATGCCGAAGACCCCTTCATGATAATTTACACTTCAGGGACCACGGGCAGGCCGAAGGGCTCCGTCCACGTTCACGGAGGCTTTCTTGCCAAAATATCCGAGGAGGTCTCCTTCCAGATGGATCTCCGATGGGACGATCGTTTGTTCTGGGTTACAGACATGGGGTGGATAATGGCGCCTTGGGAGATCGTAGGAGCACTTTCGCTTGGGGGCACACTTGTTGTTTATGATGGTGCACCGGATTATCCTGCTCCTGACAGGCTTTGGGATATAATCGAGAAATTCGGGGTAACTAAATTTGGAATCTCCCCCACTCTCGTTAGGGCGCTCATGAAGCACGGTGCTGAACCTCTGTCGCGTCATGACTTGGGCTCCCTCCGCGCATTCGGTTCCACCGGCGAGCCTTGGAACCCCGAATCCTACATGTGGCTTTTTGAGAAGGTTGGCCGAAGTGTGCGCCCGATTGTCAATATCTCCGGCGGAACTGAGGTGGGGGCCTGTTTTCTCTCTATCCACACCGTGCTTCCGATCAAGGCCTGCAGCGTAGGAGGCCCGTCGCTGGGCATTGACGCAGATGTGCTGGACGAAAAGGGCAACCCCATCAGGGTAAAAACAGGAGAGCTTTCAATTCGGAAACCCTGGCCAAGTATGACGCGCGGGCTATGGAAGGCGAACGAGCGTTACATAGAGACCTATTGGTCCAGATTTCCCGATATCTGGGTCCACGGCGACTGGGCTTCGATTGACAAAGACGGATACTGGTTTCTGCACGGACGCAGCGACGACACGATCAAAATCGCGGGAAAGAGGCTTGGACCCACGGAAGTTGAGAGCGTACTGGCATCCCATCCTGCCGTCTTAGAGTCCGTCGCGATCGGCGTGCCGGACGAATTGAAAGGAGAAGCACTCGTCTGCTTTGTCATTTTGCGCCCCAATTTTGCGCCATCCGAGGGACTGGCAACCGATTTGCAGGAACAGGTTGCCACTGCCCTGGGACGTCCGATGAAACCCAAATTGATAGAATTTGTCGAATCGATCCCGAAGACCAGAAATGCCAAGCTGGTCAGGCGCTTGGTCAAGGCGAGATATCTGAATTTACCGCTCGGCGACACGTCAAGCTTGGAGAATCCCGATTCCCTCAAGGTGATCCCCGGTAAGGGCTGAGGAACGATATTCGGATCTCCTTCCTGGTATCGAGGAAAAGCTGGTCACTTCGATCCTAGTTAGCTTGGCTGAGGTCGCCAGAAAAACTTTCAGGAATCTCCCTAGCGAACCAGCAGTCTTGGGATACTCTGGCGGAATTGACAGTGCTATACTTGCAAAGTTAATTCTAGAGCGGCGGAGAAATGTTACTCTTCTGACTCTGGGGAGAGAGAGATCCTCGGATGTCAAAGCTGTTTCTGAAAATGATGAGAACCTGACTATGGAAGAAAACATGCTTGTCGGCACACTAGACAATTCAGAAATCGAAAACGCAGCGAAACAAGTGTCGAGTATCATCACCGCGTCTAGTATTTCGCATTATGAAGACTGCATTGCATTCTGGCTCATTTCCGAACGCGCTCTCCGACGAGGAGATATCAAGTATGTTATTTCTGCTAACGGGCCGGACGAGCTTTTCTGCGGTTATGACCGGTTCAGAAGAATAGTAGATTCCCAGGGATACGAAGCGGCGGAGAAGGAAATCGTTGCGGCTTTGAAAATTGCCGAAGATCTCCGCTACCACGTGAAAACGATAGCTTCACAATTTGGTCTTCAGACCTGCGAGCCCTTCCTGAGTGAGGAGTTCGAACGAGTGGCACTTCAAATTCCAGTGCGGTACAAAATTCTCTCGCCGAATGACCTTTTGAGGAAACGAATCTGGCGCTGTTTCGGCAGGTCAATCGGTCTTCAAGACAAAAGCGTCCTGAGACCGAAGAAAGCAATGCAGTATGGGATGGGAATTCACGCCATTACGCACAATATGCTAAAGCATGGAGCATTAAAACTAGAAATCAAGAACGAACGGAAGTGATCTACATTCGAAGCGTTACCGTACTATACACTGAACAACGCCTCCACAATTTTTCATTTGATATGCAATCTAAAGAATAATTTCACATACACTTTTATGACAGTGGCTGTCGGCCACCTTCCTCGAAAATCTACTGTTATCGTCAGTAGCTTTCCTTCTGGCAAGTCGATGTTATAGTCCTCAAGAGCGTCAAAGAGGAGCTTCTCTTTGTGAGCACTTGAATTAGGGTCGGCAATTCGCGTCTGACGGGGTTGATTTTTTATTTCAAATTAATAGACCAGAAGTGGAAATGAAAATTGTAGAGTGCGTTCCTAACTTCTCCGAAGGTCGGAGGACGGAGGTCATAAAGGAGATTTCGAGAGCTGCCCAGTCGATCGCCGGCATCACAATCCTCGACTGCGAGAGCGATCCCAACCACAACCGTATGGTGCTTACCTTTGTTGGCCCTCCCGAAGCCGTGAAAAACGCTGCGCTTTCGGCGAGCGCGAGAGCCATCGAACTCATTGATCTGACCAAGCACACGGGCGAGCATCCAAGAATGGGCGCCGTGGATGTCGTTCCATTCGTGCCGCTAAGGGAAGTCACGATGGAGGAGTGCGTGCAGCTCGCAAAGGATTTTGGAAAAGAGTTCGCGGATAGGTTTTCGGTGCCGGTGTTCCTCTACGAAAATGCCGCCACGAGGCCGGAGAGGCGTAATCTTGCGGACGTCCGCCAAGGACAGTT
>JASHPQ010000091.1 GCA_030037995.1 Nitrososphaerales archaeon
TCGCGATAGTTGTCTGCCGCTTTTGTTGTAACCAGTGCGGCAGACGAATTCATCAGGATCATTTCCTTCGTCGCCAATTCCTTGCGCGTTAGATCCGGATCATTCAGGGAAAGTACGTCAAGAGCTACTGAGGCGTAAGCTTCTAGGTCAACTCCTTCTGCAGAAATTTCCTGGTAAGTTCTCGATTTTAGGCCAAAGACCTCCGGTTCAAGAATTTCTTCACGAAGTTCGTTCTTGCCGGAGACCACTCGCGCGACACGCGTCTTTCCGATCAGAGAGATCTCATCTATCCCATCCAAGCCATGAACAACCATCGCATTTTCGGTTCCCAATTTTTTCAGAACATGAGCCAGCGACATCACCAGGCCTTCGTCGTAAACGCCAACCACTTGGGTCTTCACCCCGGCCGGATTGGTCACGGGACCCAGGATATTGAACACCGTTCTGATCCCGATTTCTTTTCTCGATGCAGCAACATGCTTCATCGCAGGGTGAAAAACCGGCGCGAACATAAACCCTATCCCAACCTGCTCGATGGAATTCTCGACTGTTGCCGGATCAGCGTTGATATTGACTCCCAGCCTTTCGAGCAGGTCGGCACTTCCACACTTGCTGGTGAACGATCTGTTGCCGTGCTTTGCGACGGGAACTCCAGCGCCGGCGATGACGAGACCTGCGATTGTGCTTATGTTAAACGTCTTCACTTTATCGCCGCCGGTTCCGCAGGTATCCACCAGCCTGGATCCTACTTTCGGATGGATTTTGAGTGAGTGTCTTTTCATCTCCGTAGCAAAGGCGGTGAGCTCGTCAACACCGGCTCCCTTCATTCTGATGGCTGTCAGGAACGCCGCAATCTGACTTGGAGTTGCATCACCTCTCATAATTTCATCCATCGTACTACCAGCCTCGGATTCTGAAAGATCACCTTCTCCCGCCACCAATTTTGAAATGGCATCTTTCACAGAAAAATTAGACATTATTTACAACCCGTCCAGAAAATTCTTAATCATATGCAGGCCATCAGTCGTCTTGATAGACTCCGGGTGAAATTGGATCCCGAAAATGGGGTACTCCCTGTGTCTAATCCCCATGATTTCGTCGTCGTCCAGCGAGCTCGCTGTAATCTCGAGTTCTTTCGGAAGACCGTCTTTGCGAACTACGAGCGAATGGTACCTCACTCCTTCAACGGGATTCGGGACTCCCTCGAACATGTCTCTTCCATTGTGCTTGATCTTGGAGAGCTTGCCGTGCATTATTTTTCCCGCATGAGTTATCTCGCCGCCGTAGACGTGGCCGATTCCCTGGTGCCCGAGGCAGATGCCCAGAGTAGGTATGCTGTGACTCAGGGTAGTCAGAATTTCCGTGCAAACGCCAAAATCTTTGGGGTTTGAAGGATTGCCGGGGCCGGGAGAAATTATTATCCCGTCAGGTCTAAGCTTTGTTTTCACTTCCTCCACCGTTATCGCATCGTTTCGATAGACTGCAGGCTCGGCTTCGAGCATTCCCACGTACTGCACCAGATTGTAAGCGAACGAGTCGTAGTTGTCCAAGATCAAGATAGTCTTTTTTCGCTTCCCGGACGCCGATTTCCTAGTAGAACCCATTTCAGTTTCCCCCTTTCTCTTTCCTTGCAGAAATTTCCAGAGCGCGGAGCAATGCAGCAGCTTTTCGATCGGTTTCTTCCCACTCGGCATCGGGTGAAGAGTCGGCGACAATACCTGCGCCCACCTGAATCGATGCCTGGTTTTCTATCGCTGCCATAGTCCTGATAGTTATGGCTGAATCCATGTCACCATTGAACGAAAAATACCCGACCGCTCCCCCATATGGCCCTCTAGCTTCCGGTTCCAATTCGTCTATTATTTGGATCGCCCTGATCTTTGGCGCGCCAGAAAGCGTTCCCGCGGGAAAAATGGACCGCATCGCATCAAACGAGGTCGCGCCTCTTCGAAGTGTTCCTGTCACGTGGGAAACTATATGTTGCACGTGAGAATACTGATGCACTTCCATGAACTCGGGAACGGAAACTGACCCGTACTCTGAAACTCTGCCTATGTCGTTCCGGCCGAGGTCCACGAGCATGAGATGTTCCGCTCTTTCCTTGGGATCGGATAGAAGTTCGTCAGCGAGCTTCGCGTTCTCCACCTTGTCTTGAGATCTGCGTGTTGTTCCGGCGATCGGGAATGTTTCGACAACGTCATTTTCAACGCGGACTAGCATCTCCGGGCTGGAGCCCACAATCTTTGTCTCGCCTAGGTCCAGATAGTACATGTAGGGCGAGGGATTTAGATCTCTGAGAGTCTTGTAAAATCGGATAGGATCACCAACAAAAGTAAAGTCAAGCCGCTTGGAGAGTACGACCTGAAATATTTCGCCGTCGCGGATGTACTCCTTTGCCTTTACGACTGAAGATTCAAACTCGTCCTGCTTGACATTCGACCGCGGCTTTGTGTACTGAATCTCTTCGATGTTTGCAGACCGCGAATTCTTTCTGCTGGATTGCAAAAGCTGCTTTAGCTCCGGGAGAATGTCCGCACGAACTCGATCGGACGAAAAGTAGAACGTTTTGCGATTCCGATGATCAATTATTATTCCCTGCTCGTACAGCCCAAATCGGATGTCAGGATAGCTTCTGGCACCAAATTTCGGGGCTTTTCTCGAGGAAAGAGCCCCCTTTTCCCAGTATCTTATTGCATCAAAGGAGATGTATCCCACGCCGCCGCCTGCAAATCGAAATGATGTTTGCGTCGTTGGAAAGCTTTCGACCATAGTTTGGAGAGACTGCAGTGGATCATCCTCTTCGAATTCCACTTGAGTATTGTTCAGCAGATCTTCAAGTTTGGTCCTGCCGTTATCGGCGGTCAAAATGTAGGATGGATCGAAGACTACTATCGAAAGCTCCGCAAGTCGATCTGCTCCTAGACTCGATTCCAGAATACTTGCATACCTGAATCTTTGACGAAGATCAGCAAAAGCTGAAAGGATATCAGATTCAGGAAGTGTTTTGAAAGTAACGCTCAGTTTCTTACGTTTAGACGGAAGTATTTCTTGTAGTTGGCGGGAGCCAAACTAGACCACCAGTTCGCCTCAAAGCAACTCGAGCACCTCTGTCCCAGTTTACGCATAATAAATCTTCTCATGGATGACGTTTAGCGAAGTAATCAGGTCTGAGCTTTAAAGTAGAACCAATGAAAGTCGAGTTAGCACGACTGATCTTGCACTTCATTAGCGAAACGCTAAGAACCTAGCCACTAAATACCAAGCTTCTTAGAAAGGGACCGAGGGACAAAAATTAGATTTGCTATCAGAACCTGAAAAGTCAGCACCTAGCGAGAGTTGCAACCGCATCAAAGAGTGGTCAGCCAGATGTCGTGGCAGTGGGATTTGAGTACGATGGGGAGCATTTTTGGGTCGGAAGCGACAGCCAAGATATTTTCCTCAGGACTCACAAGTACAAGAATGCAAAGAATGGGAACGTCAAGGTGTCGCTCGTAGTGGATGATCTAGTGTCGGTTGATCCGTGGCATCCGAGAGCCATCAAGGTCTACGGTAGGAAAGATGGCCACGCCACATTTAGCATCCATCATAATAGCTAAAGGATTGTTGCTATTATGATGGAAATAAACGAAATCGCCTTTTCTATTGAGTTCAAAGAGACCTGTTGGAATTGCCCACTCGATTAGCACAAGCCTAATTGTCCGAGGATCAAATTCTCCCATCGCATATTTCATTGAAACTCTCTCTGCAACATCTGTGGCGTTGATCGATTTTCTTTTTGACGCTAATTCTAACGCAGACTTGAACGGTTCTATGACAGAGAGCCTAGCTCTCAGTATTCCCATTTTTTCTGGAAATTCCGCTTTGAGGAAACCAATGCCCAGCGGGGTTAGGATCAAACGATTATTCTCTCTAGATGTCAATCCAAGCATCCGACCGCTGGCTAAAAGCGATAGAAATTCTGAAGAGCCTCGGTAGAATTGAGTCCTTCTCGACGAGATCGGAAGGGCAAAGCCATTCTCCCCCAAAAGTTCACAGTACCCTAACACGTCCGCTAGCGTAATGTCACTTGGTATTAGGGGATCGAAAGCGGGGATTGACCTTGGATCCTCTGCTACTGGTTCACATTTCTGATTTTTGGATAGCTTGAAACTTGCTGCTTGCATTGTATTGCCATCATCGAGTGATTTGAGACGAATCTGTAATTATTATCCAAATTCCAAAAAGAGTCCAAAATCTCTGAAAGATAGCCATCAGAATTATGCTAAAACCCCTTGCGGATCAATTCGCAATGAAGGATCGCTAGAAGGAACACAACAGCCTGTACTCACTGAATCACGGAGATATTATCAACAATAGCCATGCACGGGCTTGCTTTAGTAATTGGACTAGGGCCCCCTCGGAGGCAACGCATGCGGGGGCGAGCAATAGTAATTTGATGGATCCATTGGAAGCTGTCTGGTCTGCCCTCGTGGGACACTCTTCGCACATTCTATAAGAGGATCGTATGTCGAATTGCGCAACGAGGAAATATTCTAATTTTTGACCGCTTCTGGTTGTTGTGGCACTCTCAACAATTTTTTGAAATCAAGGAAATTGTTTCCATCCGACTATTGCATGTGATACTGGCGTGGATGAGAAGAAACTCCCAACTTGAATCGCCTGCCTTTTGTGAAATTTAGTATTCCTATACTTTGTTCCCTGATTTCCTTATTAGCCCCGTCTTAGCTTCACTACAAACATGGACAGCATAGTTCATTTCGAAATTCCAGCAGACGATACGAAACGCGCGGGTGAATTCTACAGCAAGGCCTTTGGATGGCAGGTGACTCCAATGCCGGAGATGAATTACACCATGATCGGAACCGCTCCGTCTGACGAGAACGGGACGCCAAAAGAACTCGGGATGATCAACGGTGGGATGCCGAAGAGGGGTCAGCCCATTGACCACACGGTAGTCACAATTCACGTGCAGAGCATTGATGACGCCCTAACGAGAATCGAGAAGCTCGGTGGAAAAAGGGTCGGAGAAAAGATGTCACTGGGAGATATGGGATTTGCAGCGTATTTCAAGGACACTGAGGGAAACGTCGTAGGCCTCTGGCAGGCCGGGGCCGGCCAGATGTAGTCACATCGTCGTAAAAAGGATCGAGCTCCTGGAGCTCGTCCCATATCCTTTTATTTTAAGACAAATGCCCTAAGAGATCCCGAGATAAAATGCCAAGTTGGAAAATCTCGCCCCCAAAGAGCGATGACGAATATTTTGAACGCATGACAAAGACCATCTTTCAGGCGGGCCTGAACTGGAAGATGATCGACGACAAGTGGCCGAACTTTGAAAAGGCGTTTGTGAAATTTTCCATCCCGAAGGTGGCGAAATTCGGCGACAGGCAGATCGCAGCTCTTTTGAAGAATGCGGGGATCGTACGCAACGAAAGCAAGATCCTGTCGGCCGTCTACAACGCCCAGCAGTCGATGGCGGTTGAGAAGGAGTTTGGATCTTTCAAAGAGTACTTCAAATCCTTCGGGAAAGATCACGACAAGCTGATGGAGGACTTGCAGTCGCGGTTCCACCACCTCGGGCCGTCCAGTGCGCGCACCTACCTCTGGATGACGGGGGTGAAGCTCGAGCCGACCGCTGAAGAAAAAGCGTGGATGGCGAAGAATGCCTAGCGCTTTTCCTTGTCGAGGATCAGACCGGCAAGATCGTGGGCGGCCATCATGGCGCGCTCGTACTGGGCCTCCAGCTGCTTAGCTCGGAGTCTAGCTTCGCACAACGGGCACGCGGAGGCGCTGTTGATCATTGGGTAAGAAATTCTGACCTTCTCTTTCTCATGTTCGGTGCATTCAGTATACTCGACTTGGATCGACAAGATAGCTTTTCTTTGCTCCGCGAAATGCTATTTTCAGAAAACACATGCCCGATATTTAGCATGTTAGCATCAATCATACGGAATTAGAGAAATATATCGCTCGCCGAATCCCGAAGAAAAGTTAGACCGTCAACGCATTCGGAGCAAGCAACCGTTTTTCCTGCTCCGTATTTGGTACCACATTTACGCGAACAAGGATCCCGAGCACCGAAAAGGACTATGAAGTAACAAATAGCCGTTCTGGATCGGTGCGCTTGAGCCAATCTAATTTTTCAAATTCCTTATCAGTTGGTTTGTGGAGGCTTCAGAAAACCTCGAATCAAGTAGTAGTGGTCGCAGTCGTAATGCTGCTCAAAGTCGCGAAGCTTACTTCTGCAGTTATCTCGGCTGAGCTGGCATCTAAACCGCCGACGCAGTATATCGTGGTTCCTACCGCCGCGCAATCCGTTACCGCAGCGTCCGTGTACGCTGGACCCTTCGTCCACGCCCCTACCCCTGTGGAGGAGACCGGTGCAAAGTATACGGCATTACTGTAAGCGTCCCCATTCCCCTCCCCACCTACGCAGTAGATCGTGCTCGAGATTATCACGCACGCCTGCCCGGAGAGCTCTGCAGGATACGCTGTCGTCTGGATCCAGGGTCCCACGCCGCTGGAAGAGAGTGCCGCATAGTACACCGAGTTTACGGCGTTGTCGTTTACGTCGGCCCCGCCGAGACAGTAGATGTACCCTTGGGAGGCGTAGCATACAGGATAGAAGATGCTCGGCGGATATTCATTCGTGCGGCTCCAGTTGCCAATGCCAGAGGAGGAGAGCGGGGCGTACCAGACCGAAGTACTGTTCGTGGCGGCCGATTCCAAGCCGCCGGTCTCGTTGTCTCCGCCGACGCAGTAGACGTACCCTGAAGAGGCGACGCAAGACGACGTGTCAATCGGGATGGGATACGCAGTGGTAGCGTTCCAGGTGCCCACGACTCCGTTGCTCAGGGAGGCATAATAGCTCGCAGCGATATCGTCTCCGGCGTCATCATAGGTCCCACCGATGCAGTACACATTGTTGGAAAAAGTCACGCAGGACGGCCCGTTGATGTCCTGGGGGTAGACGTTAGAGTCAGTCGTCCAGCTGCTGATGTTCAGGACAGACGAAGAAAGCGGGTTGGACGAGTACACACTATTGCGAGGACCACCGTTGTAATCCTCCCCACCGACGCAGTAGATGTATGAAGAGCTGTTCACGCACTGCTGGCCTCCCACGCCGTAATTGCCACTTACTTGTAGCGGGTACTCGGCGGCCGAATTCCAGACGACACTGCTGCTGGTGCTTGGGCTGGGTACGACCAGGGATTCATAGAGAAAAAGTGCCACAATTCCGATTAGGACTAGGACGACGATTATGATCAAAACTCTCGAAATTTTCATTTCGCGTGTTTGCCCTTTCTTTAGTTACACTTGAAAGTGTAAAAATCTAGTGATTGCAGAGGGAGAAGGGGAAAAACCCTCTCCAAGCTAAGAGAGGCCTATGCTATTGATGACGCGGCCCGAGCTCGCGTCGACGACAAGAATAATTTTGTTCCCCTTGTGATCATACTTTGCAAACCAGATTGGCACGTGGAGCAACTCCACATCCCCCACGTCCATCTCCGTTTTAAGCTGCTGGATCATGTGGTACTTTGCGTGTGCCTTCTGCGACTGGAGCTGGTCGACGAGCGTCTTTGCCTGTGCCTTTGCGTCTTCTTCGCCAATGTCGCCGTTGAGTACTTTGATGTTCTTTGGTATTTTTGTAATGTCGAAAAGCTGCCTTCCCTGGAGATCAAACTGATAGTCACGCGGCTGGTAAGCGGTCAGCGCCTTTAGGGCGATCACCGGAAAGTTATAGTTCGCGTCCATTTGATCTGTCTTTTTTGCTCCACCCCCACCCATTCCCATTCCTCCCATGCCCCATGCCATGATCGGCCCAAAGCTGAAGGAGCCAGGATACAGCGAGCCACCAAAAATTCCATTCCCAAGGATCCGTCTTCTACCACCGCCTCGTCCACCACCGCCCCCTCCTCCTCCGCCAAATCCCCCACCCATCCCACCGAGGAGCGCCCCCATGAGCGCGGCCGTCGTGGCAGTTTGGGCAATCTGCTGCGTTTCGTTAGTAGCAACGACGGTTGTGCGCGCCGAAACGCTCACTATCCAGTAGGGGACGTACGAGAGACTCATTTCCTCCTGCTTTGAGCTTTCCTGAAGATGCCTGTGCAAAAGCCCCTTGTCCATCATCGGAGTGATTATGGCGTTCAGGGCGTCAGTCGTCGCAATCTTCACAGGCAGCATGCTCTGTTTCTGGATATTGGTCCATCCCGAAGTTCCCAGAGCAACCGCGCTGCCGCAGTACTCGCAGGTAATTACCATCTCGCCGAACTTTGGCGACAGCGGTGCACCGCAGTTGGGACACTTGAATGAAGTAACTCCTGATGCAGCAACCACCTGTTCTTGCTTCTGCGGAGGAGGTGCAGTAGAAGCGCCGGCTTGGGAAGCCTGACCGGCTTGAGGAGCTGTGCCTTGCGTCTGATTACTAATTTTATATCCGCACTTGTAACAAAAAGCTGCACCATCCGGAAGTTGCGCACCGCAATTAGGACAATTCATAACTTACTCTTTCACTCTTTCAAAAATGGCTTTTTTTCTCGAAAAGCTCTCTTCTAACTAACATCTGCATCAGGATAATATACATCTTTCCGTTTTTTTCAGCCTATTTTCTTGAGTGAGGAGCGAAGATCGGAGAAATAAAATGATCTTTCGCGATCTAATCACGAGACTGAGTACCTTCGCTCCCCCTCTACCAAAGTGAGGCAGGCGCACGCGTCATAAGAAGCGTTTCTCTTCAAGGATGGTGAGACGGCGAGGAACAAAACATCTTACAACGAAACCGGGCACTCCATTTAACCTTGATCATTCAGGCTTAAAGCAGCTGAAATTCTGGGAACACAAAAAGGCTTAATTTTGTTTTACACTGAAAGTGATGGCGTCGGCTTCTTTCGCTATTATTTTTTTCTTGAATTTCAGGGAAAGATGAAGTAACAAAACGCAGTACAAGTGGATCGCTCTTTCAAACACTACCCTTGGAACTCTTCTCGCGGCAATAGATCTCAACATCGTTATCATCGCGCTCCCCTCCATATTCCGTGGAATTCAGATAAACCCCATAAACTCCTTCACGTACCTGCTCTGGATACTTTTCGGCTACAGCATTGTCACTGCGACGCTCCTCGTCTCTTTTGGAAGGATCTCTGACATCTTGGGGCGCGTCCGCCTTTACAACATGGGTTTTGCCATTTACACAGTAGGGTCGCTCCTTCTCGCTCTGACTCCCAGCACCGGTCACTTGGGGGCGCTGGAGCTCATCCTGTTCCGGATGGTTCAGGGAGTCGGTGCGGCATTCCTCTTTTCAAACAGTGCAGCCATCCTCACTGACGCTTTTCCATCGAATGAGCGGGGGAGGGCGCTCGGCCTGAACCAGGTCGCGGTTCTTGCAGGTTCGATTCTCGGACTCGTCATCGGTGGAGTTCTAGCAACCTACGATTGGAGGTACGTGTTCCTGGTGAGTGTTCCCTTCGGGATCGTAGGTACGATTTGGTCCCATTACCGCCTGAAGGAGCTCGCCACCATCCAGAAGAACCAGAAGATCGACATCTGGGGAAACATCACTTTTGGGGCGGGATTGATCATGCTGTTGATCTCCATCACTTACGGGCTGGTACCCTACGGCAGCTCGCCCATGAGTTGGTCGAATCCCTATGTAATTGTGGGCCTGGTTAGTGCACTTGGTCTTCTCGCGGTGTTTCCGGTCATCGAATCGCGAGTGGAAGATCCCATGTTCCGGCTGGAACTCTTCAAGCGAAGGATCTTTGCGGCGGGAAATGCCGCGGATGTCCTCGCAGCGCTGGCACGGGGTGGCGTTACACTCATGCTCGTTATCCTCCTACAGGCGGTGTGGCTCCCCCTTCACGGGATAAGCTACAAAGACACGCCGTTCTGGGCCGGCATCTACATAATTCCGTTTTCGTTGGGGTTCGTCGTGATGGGCCCCCTGAGCGGCTACCTCTCGGACAGGTACGGAGCCAGAGGATTTTCGACGCTCGGCATGGTGGTCACGGGTACATCTTTTCTCGCGCTGTCAACTCTCCCGTACAATTTTTTCTATCCAGAGTTTGCCGTGATAGTTTTCTCTATGGGGATCGGCATGGGGATGTTTTCCTCCCCCAACATCGCCTCGATTATGAACTCAGTACCTCCGCAGAACCGGGGCGCCGCTGCTGGCATGAGGAGCACGCTCATGAACACCGGGACGAGTATCGGCACGAGCATCCTGTTTACTACCGTGATCCTTACGCTTTCCGGCTCTCTACCGGGGTACTTTGCGAGTGCCGCCGCTGCTGCGGGTGCACCTCAGCTGGGAACTGCGGTCTTCGAGAAGATCGCTCCGACCTCCGCGCTGTTTGCGGCGTTTCTCGGCTATAACCCCATGCAGACGATCCTCGCGTCGCTGCCTCCGAGCCTGATCTCGGGTTTGAGCGCGAGTACGATCGCTACTCTAACTGGAACGTCGTGGTTCCCCAACGCATTCGCACCAGCATTCATGGCCTCCTTAAGAGTCGCCATTTACCTCAACGCTGCGCTCGCGTTTGTCGCGGCCTGCGCGTCCGTCGTGAGAGGGAAGAGGTACATCTACGGTCTGGAGCCTGAAGCAGAGCAGGAAAAGCTAGCCGATAAAAAGGCAACATAGTCCAAAGCCAACGGATACAACTGCCAGACGACAAAACATCTGTGCTCTAATAGAAATCTTCGTTGGCGGACACTTCCATTTTCCTTGATACCGTAAGGTTTGGGCTTCGTTTCGATTCCGACACCTCACATCTTAAGGGCTGTAAGAAAATTCATACAAGCTCTCCTTCGCTAAATTTATTCGAAATTTTCTGGGGGTCGCGCTACAAAAAGAATGATGAGAAAGACGGCGATCGAGGCGAGGCCCAGTTCGAGTATTGCATTCGCCGGGCCTACGCTGGCTCCAATGGCCGCCGCGCCAATGTACGTGAGGCCCGCCGCGAACACACCTGCCGGTACTAGCGTGTACAGGTACGACCGAAACCTCTGCAAAATTATCGCGAAGAAATCAGATCTCGATCCGGATCGAATCTGGCGGAGGAGGAACAAGAAATCCAGCAGCGCGATGACCGCGACGGTTGTGGAAATCATCGCGATGACGTTCAGACCGAGGGCGGCCGCACCGAGCAGGATAACGATGAGAGCGTAGCAGATCCGGTCCAGCGAGAGGACGAGGTTGTTGCGGAAGCGGGTGGACAGACCGTCGACTAGGGCGAAGAGGATGAAGAGCCAGTAAAACGAGGGAAAGAGAAGGGAAGATGACAGCATCACTCCCGCGGTGATGACAAACGAGAGCACCTCCCCGGTTTCGAGCGCGCCTCGCCGCCCCTCCTCTCTCTTAATGGAACCCCGGCCTCCTCTTTGCCAGCTCCGCCTGTCTTGCATGCGCCCGGATATTCTTCGCTAGAGTGAAATCCAGCGGCTCGTCCTTCCTCCAGTCCAAAACGAGCGCGCCGGCAGCCCGGAGAGAGGCCAGGTTGGCCGCCCTGGTGATCAGCGCGAGCTCGCGCGAAATCCGCAGCGTTCGGTTGTCTTTCTCGCGGCGCCTTTTTTTCTGGGGGCTGTAATCGATGGGATTTGGCGAGAGCACGAGCAGCTCATAGCCAGATCTCGCGATTTCGCCGGACGCATTGAATGCCTCCCGATCAAGCAGTGGGGAGACCATCACGACTTGTGCGAGATGTGGGTAAAAGTACTTCAGGTAGCTTGGGATGTTCTCGAAGGTGAAGAGACCTCCTGCCCTAACTCTGATTAGGCTCAGGATGAGCCTGTTGTACTGCCGCCGTCCGTAACCGGGGGGAATGCGATTCGTGTCAAAGCCGATCGTGACGAGACCCACGCGGTTCCGATCCCGCAGTAGCTTGTCGGACATCGAGATCGCGGCGCGGAGGGAGTTTTTCACTAGCGATTCCCCCTCGGGACTGACGAGATTCGAGGCGGGGCGCGCGTCCACGATTATGATCGTATCGGCGCCGAGCTCGGCGGTCTGCTCATTCAGGAGGAGGTCGCCGTTAGGGCTTTTCGCCGAGGCGCGCCAGTTGATCCGGCGGAAGGAGTCGCCCGGGATGTACTGGCGGATGCTGTAGTTGTCGATGCCAAGACCCACCTTTCTCGCGAGGATTTCACCGGGCCACGGCTTTGTCTTCCTCGGGCTGATTTTGAAGTGAGTGAGGCGCTCGGTCGTTTTCGGGAGGACGACTATTACGGAAGGGCCTTCCATCGTTGATTTGACGGCGCTCAACCCCGAGGCGTCCTCGTATCTTGCCTGGATGGGACCCAGGGAGTAAACGCCGAACGTGTTTGCCTTTAGCGAGTAAAAATTGTCCCGAGTTTCCCCCGGTTTCAAGGAGAAACTGAAGCTGGTGCTGCTCCCCTCGTCTCTCAGCTCAGTCGGCGCGTAATCCTCGACGGTTACAAGGGCAATCGGCTTTTTTCCGAGGTTAGTGGTGCGCAGGCGTACCTTGGACACATCCTCCTCGTAAAGCTGGGCTTTCTCCACCGTCCTTGCGACTGAGACGGGACCTGGCGTCTGGCTTTGCAGCGAAGTGAGCACGAGATAGATGACGACCGGGATGCCTACAAAGATTAGGGCGTCCCGTAAGATGAGCCCCAAAGCAAACGAGATCGCCGCAAATGAAGCGAGTACTTGTACTTTGGTGGAGCTTAATTTCTTAGCGGTGGAGGCCATGGTTTAAGAGAGGAGGGAACCAAGTGTCCAAGTATTTTAGGGCGATTTAACGAAAGCCCTGCTACTTCACGTGGATGTACTTGTACGCCGGGGTGTTGGGCTCAAATGCAAAATGAACGTTCTGGTACGACTTTCTCATGTCCTCGACCTCCTTCTTCACCCGTGCCGGATCCTCCTTCTTCACTATAATCCGCGCCATGAGGGAGGCGATCACCTTCATCTCTTCCCGCTTCATCCCAAGCCTCGTTATTTCGCTCGTACCAATCCTCAACCCGCCGGGGTTCTGGTAGTGGCGGCCCGCCTGCACGTCCCCCGGTATCAGCTGCCGGTTCAGGATGATATTTGCCTTTTCCAGATCCTTTTCGAGGTCACCGCCGAGTCCGTACTTTGTAATGTTCACCGCAAGCTGGTGGGATTGAGTAAAGCCCAGATTGCTCGCGAGCACGTCCACGCCCTCGTCGCTCAGGGCCTGCCCCAGGGCCTGTGCATTTGTAATCACCTGCTTTGCGTACTCTTCGCCGAACTCCAGAAACTCGGCAAAGGCGACCGCCTTTCCTGCCATGTGGTGGAGGTGGTGGTTGGACTGAGTACCGGGGAAGGCTCCGGCTTTGATCTTCTCGGCGTACTTTACCCACGATAGCACCGTTCCGCCCTGGGGGCCGAACAGCGTCTTGTGAGTGGAGAGCGTCATCGCGTCCGCCCCCTCTTTCAACGGGGCCTGGAACTGCCCGCCGGCGATGAGACCCGATACGTGAGCAGAGTCGTAGCAGACGATAATCCCTTCCCCCTTCAGAAAATCCGCGAGCTCTTTAACGGGGTGAGGGAAGAGGAAAAGTGAACCTCCGAACATTGCCATTTTTGGTTTCTTGCCCTCTTCTTCGAGTTTCTTCACTTTCTCCTTTGTCTTGTCGACATCAATGTTCCAGTTGTCGCGGTCGAAGACAAAGTATTCCACGTTAAGGCCGTGCACCAGTCCCGCGGTTCCGTTAAACTCCTTTCTCGCGGCGGAGATGTGGCCACCGTTGGGGATCGCTAGCGCCATCATGATGTCTCCCGGATCTGTGAACGCCGAGTAAACCGTGAGATTTGCATTTACTCCCGACACCGGGCGCACGTCGGCGAACTCCGCTCCGAACAGGCGCTTTGCGAGGTCCATGCAGATCAGCTCCACCTGGTCGATGTACGTGCAGCCGGCGTAGACACGCTCTCCCGCCCAGCCCTCCGCGTACCTGTTTCCAAAATCCGAGATTATCGCCTCGCGTACCGCCGGGCTGGGCACGTTTTCTGAAGCGATCAGCGGAATGGAATTCGCAAACCAGTTCTGGTGGTTTTCAAGCGCTGTGAAAACTAGATCGTAGAAATTTCTTGGAGTGCCTTCGGACATTTGATTCTGCGAGTTTTGTTTCCGTAATTAAGGATTTGAGAAGCTGGACTGCAAATATTTCAATGGATCTAAAGATACCAAGCACTGAAGACCGCGGAAACCATCGAAAGGGGTTCGAATAGCCCATATGTCCCCTTTAGATTGCGAATCATCCACGAGATTGACCTACGGAAACGTAGGCCTCTCGGGAAAGAAGGAAAGAGCAATCCTGGGTCAGTCTTCATCTCGTTCGACGGCAGTGCTCTCAGAGACCTAGGTGTAGAACCGAAAGGAGGAAGAAAAGTTCAGGAGTATTGGAAGGCCGAGAGATATCGGAGGATGTTGGAGAAACGGTGGTAGAGCTCGACCGCAGTATATTGCATCAAAAGATCTATCGGGTAAACCTGTCCTGTTCAGTCGTTCCCAGATAGATCCCATGAGCTCAGCTTCTCTAAAGGTCTACGTCGCGCGCCTGGCTGATTCTTCCGAAAGTCCCAAGCAGTAACTAAAGACTCGTTTCTGGCAAATTCTGCAACTTATAAAGACCAAAAGGTCGCATCACAACTTACGTCGCTGCCCGTAGGAAAGAGCTTTGATTTCGCAAGACCGAGGAATAATATTGTTCCAGTTCCAGTACGGATCGGCTGGCATCAACAATTTCTCAGTATCGCATCGTCAAAAATGTATTCTTGTTCGGACGAGAACAATAATTTTTCCCCTGTTCTTAGTTGTAATATTAATCAATCATCTTGGAATTATATTTTCCAATATATATTCACATTAGCGCCTAATTCTCTCAGAATTTGTCGGAAAAGCGTCTTCTGACAAAACCGATTCTCTCATATACACATGCAAGAGTTCTACAGAAAATAGTCGGAAGCATTCTAGCCGGATAATTTATTCGCATGATAAACTTCGTATTATTTTTCTAAAGGGGACTTTTGGAATTGGATGCGAACAGACCTTATCTGAGCGTCGTCGTCTGCACGAGAAACGATGATCACGGCGGCGGCATCTTAGGGCGAACCCAGACCTTCTTGGATTCTCTCGTTCAACAATTAAAGGAGTACCAGATAAAAAGCGAGCTCATCGTAGTCGAATGGAATCCTCCAGCAGACAGGCCTTCTTTGCGGGATGCCCTTAATTGGCCTGACGGGGACGGATGGTGCACTATCAGGATCATAAGAGTTCCCGAGGAAATACACAAGAGACTTAGACATTCATCAGGTTTACCCCTGTTCCAAATGATTGCTAAGAACGTCGGGATTCGTGCATCAAAAGGGGAATTTATTCTAGCGACGAATGTGGACATTCTGTTTTCAAACTCTTTGATGGAATTCATCAGTCAAAAGAAACTGGAGATTGGGAAATTTTACCGTGTAGATAGGTATGATGTCCCTTCTGAGGTACCTAGAGCTACGCTGGATGAAAAGCTCTCTTTTTGTGCATACAACTCATTGCGTGTTTCTAGCAAGTTCGGCACTTACAACCTGCTAACGGGTGAGATTGAAGAACGAATTTATCAAAAAGCGAATGAAGGTTATCCTGATTATTTTGTAGGATTATTTGGTTTCTTTCAAATTGGGTCAATAATCATGAAAAGACTTCTCCTCGGTACTGATTCCCCGGACTCTTCGGTTCTCGAGAAATGGCCTTATTTTTACGTCAAGTCCGCTGCAAAAAGGCTCCCTTATTTTAGAAATTTAATAGCTCGGGCCGAAGTGGAGCTTATGATATTTAGTCCGGCAGTTCATCTCCACACAAATGCATGCGGCGATTTCACACTCATGTCAAGGAAAGACTGGATCAGGGTCAGGGGTTATGGCGAATTTGAAATGTATTCTCTTCACGTTGATTCATTACTTCTCTTCAATGCTTACTTTCTGGGCGCTAGAGAGGTCTATCTCAGTTATCCTATTTATCACATGGATCACTCTCTTGGCTGGGCCCGGCGAGAACCTCTCCTTCGCGATTTGAGTCGGCGCTGTGTTCCCTACCTAAGCTATGAAGATTTTCTGTGGCTAGTAGCGAGAATGAGTCTCTCGGATCAGAAAGAGCTCAACGGAGAAAATTGGGGCCTCGCGGAATATTCGCTCTTGGAGTTTTCGCTAGGTCTAACGTCGCACGAACCTCTGCTGATTCCCAAGAGTAGTATCCGTACTTGAAGGTGATTTGATATTTTGATCGAGGCAACCCGCGAGGCCAATCCTGGAATTGTGCAACAACTTTCGGAGTACAAAGATGTACTTTGGAACTTGACCACTAGGGATTTCAAACTCAGGTACCGAAATTCCGTTCTCGGTTTCTTCTGGTCTTTGTTGAATCCTCTGTTTATGATGGTGATTTTTAGTATTGTCTTTTCATTTCTCTTTCGGTCCGATATTACCGATTATCCAGTCTTCGTGCTGCCGGCAATACTTCTGTGGCGTTTTTTTTCTGTAAGCACTATGTACTCGCTTGACTCTTTGTTGGGAAACTATCAACTGGTAACCAAAATTTATTTCCCGCGGTGGCTCCTTGTTTTGGCAACCGGCCTCGCAAATCTTTTGGGTTCGTCGCTTGAGTTCATAGCATGCTTCCCCATCCTACTCATTTTTGGAATGCGATTGAATTACTCACTTTTTCTTATTCCCGTCGTGCTCATTTCAGTTTTTATCCTCATTATGGGCACTTCCCTTGCCTTATCATGTCTAAACCTATTTTATCGTGACTTCAGACAAATCTGGGAGATTTTACTTCAGGCAGGATTTTATCTGACGCCGGTTTTTTATTCTGCTTCAATAATCCCAGCCAAATATAACTTCGAGTATTCGCTTAACCCCATGACGCAAGCTATCGATGCTATTAGAGCGGCAACGTATTATGGAATACTTCCTTCCGCGTTCAATATCGCTTTCATCTTTGTCAGCGGTGTCGCGATATTCTTTGTTGGATTACTTCTCTTTTCCAAATTGGAGCCACGATTTGGAGATGTTGTCTAGCATGAACGTCCTCGTGATAGAGGATTTGTGGAAGAGGTACCATATTCCCCACAGGAAAAAGGAGTCCGTTCTTGATAATATTGCTTCTATTCTCGATGTGTTTGAATCCAAGAGGCTAGCACACGAGGATTTTTGGGCAGTCAAGGGGATTTCTTTGAGAGTCAGATCAGGCGAATCTCTCGGGATTATGGGCATAAACGGCAGTGGAAAAAGTACATTGTTGAAAATGATAGCAGGAACAATTAGACCTACTAGAGGAAGAATAGATATTCGGGGTAAGATTGCCCCGATACTTGAACTAGGGCTTGGCTTTCATCCAGAATTATCAGTGAGAGATAATGCAAAAATTTACGCTTCCATTATGGGTTTGAAAAACAACGTATTCAGAAGTCGTTTGGACTCGATACTCAAATTTGCTGAACTCGAGCGGTTCAGCGATTCTCAGCTGAAGAATCTCTCTTCTGGAATGCAAATGCGATTGGGATTCGCTGTTGCAATTGAATCGAAGCCTGATTTATTTGTGATCGACGAGGCCTTGGCTGTGGGAGACATTGCGTTTCAGACAAAATGCTTGGACAAATTCCG
>JASHPQ010000092.1 GCA_030037995.1 Nitrososphaerales archaeon
GACGCTCCGAAAGCATATCCACGATGATAGAGCCCTTCGTTCCAAATAGTTCAAGTCGTTCCGTCCACGGGGCTTCCGTCGTGTTAGACAGAGTAAAGTTGGCCAAAGCTCCATTCTTGAAGCGGACGATCCCCATCGCATTATCCTCAACGTCCTGATACAGATTTTTGAAAAACGTAATCGTAGAGGCCTGGACGGATTGCATTTCGCCGACCATCCAGCGAAGCAGATAGAACGAGTGGACTCCCGCGTCAAACATGACGCCCCCGCCAGCTTTGATCTTCTTGCCGATCCAGTTGTCCGGATCCGAAAGCCGTACCAATTCCGATCCGCCGAGATAAGTTCTCGCAAAGCAGATTTTTCCAATGGCTTCCTTTGCAACAAACTCGCTTGCAACCTGGTACGCCCTGATAAATCTTGTATTCTCCGCGACCATCAGCTTAACACCGTTATCCTTCGCCGCGGAGATGACAGCGTCCGCTTCTTCGAGCGTGGTCGTAAACGGCTTCTCACAGATCACGTTTTTTCCAGCTTTCACCGCCGCAAGGGCGATCCGACCATGAAGGAAGTGCGGCACGCAAATATCGACAATGTCTACATTGGGATCCGAAATCAGCCCATTGTAGTCGCTGTATGTCTTCGCTCCGTGAATCTTTGCCGGCTCGTTGATGAAACCCGGATTTGTATCACAAAACGCGACAAGTTTCGCCTGTTCAGGGATCTCTTCGTATCCGCGAAGGTGCCCCCAAGTTCCAACGCCACCCAGCCCAATCATGCCGACGCGAGCAATCTCCAACCAGTCCACCAGCTTTGGAGTGGAGGAATCGGTCCCACTTATTTATGCTGAACTGGAAAAGCGAGCAGCGCCAACGCGTAAGACCTGCACATGCAAATTTTTATGCCCCTGAAATAGAATGCACGACTCCCCCAAAAGGTAGAATTGATGCTTTGGAGCAAAGCTTAGCCAACGAAGAGACATTAAGAAAGGAGATTATTGAGTATGGACTAAAGTCGTACGAAAGCGGCTTCGTCACCGAGACGGAAGGAAACCTCAGCGCCAGACTGTCCGAGGATAGATTTCTTGTGACGCCGAGCCACGTCCCGTACGAGAAGCGCCAAGTAGACGATGTGGTTCTGATCGACCCTGAGGGAGAGGTCATCAAAGGTTCCCGCAGGCCGACCTCGGAAACTAGGATGCACCTCGCGGTGTACAAGGCCCGGCCCGACGTGAGTGGGATTGTCCACGCGCATCCAGTATACTGCACGATGCTGGCTGTCATGGGAGAACCTCTGCGACCCATTCTGGATGAAATGTTACCGTATCTTGGGGGAGTGATCGAGGTGACTCAATTTGCTCCATCAGGGAGCGCGGAAATTGCCGCAGAGTGCGTGAAGTCGCTCGGAAACAGAGCTGCAGTCCTTCTCGCAAATCATGGGAATTTATGCGTGGGAAAGAACATGAGTCGCGCCTTCCAGACAGCGAAGTACGTCGAAAAGTACGCCCGAATTTACCTCCAAGCACTTAGTTTCAACCGTGTCCGAGAGGTGCCCGAAGAGAGACAAAAACAGGAAACTCCCTTCTACGAATATCTCAAAATGATGGACTGGTAACTAGCGACGGGATGGAGGCTTCGGTCTCGCCACAAGCGCTGGTGCTAGCACACCACGCTTCTTGATAGCAATAAGCTCGTCGATAAGACCATGGAGCGCCACACGCTTTGAAACGACGATTTGTTTGAGGAAAGGATCCGCGGTCTTCGCAGTGAGGTCGTCCAGCCTAACGAGAGCTATCCGAAGGATGAGAATCGATTCCGCGATCATCTTTGCAAGATCCCTTTCCTTGCTGACTTCCGGAGAATCAAGAGTGAACCTAGAAAGTACTTCTTCGTCCTTTCGATCTAGGGCTTCCGTCAGATTCGTGGAATTCATGGCTCTCACCATGTGGCGGACCTCCTTCAGCGGTATCTTGTGAGTCGAGCACTCCAAGGCGATTTTCTTCTTCGCATCGTCGTTCTCTAGCCAGATGAGCTCCTCCGCGGAAGAGGGGCTTATTTCGTTCCGAGTTAGGGCGTTCTTCACCTGTTGGGGCAGATCGAGCAATTTGATTCTATGCGACACGAATTCCTGACTTTTTCCGATTTTTCTGGCTAACTCGGTCTGACTACCCCAGCCGTACTCTTCGCAGTACTTGTTGAAAGCCGCCGCCTCCTCAAGTGGATCAAGTGTTTTTCTCTGGACATTCTCCGTTATAGCAATCTCGTAGGCGGCCTTATCGTCAAGTTCCATTATCATCGCCTTTATCTTTCTGTGCTTCAACCTCCGGCAGGCTTCGAGCCTTCTGCACCCTGCAACGACCTCAAATCGGTTATCCTGGGGCCTGACAATGATCGGCTGAAGGAGGCCGTTCTGACGAATAGAATTCGTGAGTTCCGAGAAATCCTGGCCCGAACTTTGACGAAGGTTGTTTGGGGGGAACCGTATCAGATCAATTTCCAAGTTATCAAATGTGCTCACCGAGTCCAGATACTTGTTAATCCTCGTTGCCATCAAACGAAGATGAGAAAGACATTTCATACTAAAGGTTGTGTGTGTGACAACAGTAACACACACATGGAACGTGAGGTGGCCGTCGAAAAACTGCTAGTGGAATTTGGGCTGACTCCGACCGAAGCAATAGTGTACACCGCGACTGTCATGTTGGGAGGAGGAACTGCAAAACAGATCTCGATCTCCGCGGGAAAGGAGAGGGCCCAGACTCATCATGCTCTTTCCAAATTGCAGCAGTTGGGGATCGTGGAGTCTACTCTGGAGACCCCCACTGAGTTCCGCCCCGTTCAAATAAAAGATGCCGTAGACCATCTCTACACTCTCCAATCTCTAAAGTTGCGGAAGCTCAGCGAACACAGAGAAGAACTCGAACAGACGCTCCTTTCCCGAGTTTCCCAGTTTACCTCTACGCAGGAGACGTACTCCATAGTGAAGGGCCGCGTTAACACTTACCTGAAGATGATCGAATCCATTCAAGCTTCGGAAAATGAAGTCTTTCTCATACTTTCGTCGCAGGGGTTGACCAGACTGAGGAGATTCAGAAACTTCCTTCGTACAGTCCAAGCAAAACAGAGGAAAGGTGTAACTTTCAGGATCATATCCGAAATAACCGCCGACAATATGACGGACGCGAGAATTGTTTCTCAGTGTTCCGACTTAAGGCACGTAAGAAATCAGACGACTAACGCGTCAATGTATGACGGCAAAATAGCTTCTGTCGCCTTGTCGGTAAGCGAGGATCTCAACTTGGACGCCGGCGATCACATAGCTCTCTGGACGAGCGCAGTTTCATTTGCTAGAACACTTGGCAACTATTTTGACTCACTATGGTTCGTCGCCGCTCCGATCCAGCCTACGATCAGGTCAATTGAGATTGAAGCGACCTCGACCGGCTAAGAATGCTTAAATCACAAAACCCATCCGCATTGCTCGCCTTGGTTCAGAGCGAAAAGCGTGACAAGCTGATCATTACGGTCACTGCGAATGCTTCATGGATTTATCCTGAAACGAAAAATCATCCCGAGACCGCTGAAGAAATCGCGGACGCGATCTACGACTGTTACAAAGCTGGAGCAAGCATAGCCCACATTCACGCCGACGGAATCCAGAAGGAAACTAGTAAGAAGATTCGCGACAAGTGCGATATTCTGGTCCAGTACGGATTGTCCGGACAATCGTTGGAGATGCGCAGGCCGCTGTTCGAGCAGCATCCGGACATGATTTCGATAATTTTGACGCATCATGATGAGCAGTTTACAGAAGAAGCTTTCAACGTCCTCCACTTAAAATCAGAACTGGAGGAGTATGGCCGCCTGTGCCTCAAGTACAATGTAAAGCCAGAATTCGAGGTGTGGCACACCGGTGCGTACTGGAATCTGAAATATCTCGAGCGAAAGGGTCTGGTAAAGAAGCCCTATCTTCTCACGATATTCTTCGGCTGGCCCGGTGGCAGCTGGTCGCCAGTCGCTCCGGATGAGTTCATTCAGAGGGTGAAATACATGCCCGAGGGGAGCGTATACTCTACCAGCATCATGGATCCGGATCAGACCAAAATCCTCATGCTGGCGATCGCGAGCGGCGGCCATGTCAGAGTCGGCACCGAGGACTATCCTTTCATCTCGGAGGGCGTGGTCGCAAAGGATAACGCAGCTCTTGTTTCGAGGATCGCTGGAATTGCTCGAGAAATGGGAAGGGAAATAGCCGATCCCAAAGAAGCACGAATGATGATCGGATTGGATCATTGATCTTAACTTCCGGCGTTCTACATACAGAGAGACCGATCCATGAGATTCGAACTACTTCAGTCGTCGCAAAGATCCTTTTCGCACTCAAATGGAAATAGTAGCGCGCGCTTGGATGAGCAATACGTACTATTCTCTTCGGAGTGGACTTACAAAAATAAGATAGAATTAGTCGGGCCTACTAACATATTTAGCGCGCGCTGAAAACTCGGAGTACACGACTGCTGTAAAGGTGACAAGATTGATATTTTGCCTACTGAAAAGCCGCCCAATTTTGGAAGGTAACAAATGAACAGCTCTCAACACAGCTTTCATTTTCCTAGAACTAAATGAATACGAATTGAAAGGCGTGACCTCTACTGAAGCAGTCTCCGCATTAGTGACAGTGGTGAAGGGAAGAGCAAGCGAGCTTCTGGGTTGGATCAAAAAAGATTTAACACGTATTCCTCAGCAAGACTGAATCTATGACCAAAGATTTTCAGCGCCTAATTAAGGTCATTTTAAGCAAGAACTACGAGATTAACGAAGCGCCAGTCGAATATGATCTAAAAGAGAAAACTCTGAAGGATTAATTTCGGGAGGCGCTCTCCCTCTTCGGATTTCGGGTCATGCATTCATCACTCCCTCCATTTTCTCGCCACTGATGTAATTTTGAATCTGCATAGCTATTATCTCGGCGCCTCGAAGCGGAACTTCCCTCGAAGCCCCGGCGATGTGAGGAGTGATGAACACGTTGTCCATCGATACCAGCGGATTGTCGGGGGAGACCGGTTCCTTCTTCATCACGTCCAGCGCCGCACCTGCTATCTTCTTCGTCGTTAGGGCATCCAGCAGCGCTGCTTCGTCCAAAAGACTTCCACGAGCAGAATTGATGAAGTAGGCTCCATTTTTCATAAGCTCAAATTGTTTTTTTCCGAACATGTCTACGTTCTCGCTGGACTCGCGAGCGTGGAGTGAGACAAAGTCCGAGCTAGAGATAAGAGTGTCAAGGTCGGCAGTCTTTATCCTAGGTGCCTCGATCTTGGATTTCGGTACGAAAGGATCGTACACGAGAATTGACATGCCGAATGCTAGGGCTCGCTTTGCGACCCGAGACCCCACGTTCCCGTATCCAACCAGACCCAGTGTTTTCCCGCCAAGCTCGTGGCCGAAAAAGCTTTCAAACGTGGAACGGTCAAACTTTCGTTTCTCCCGCAGAAATAGATTCGCCCGGGTGAGGCCCCTCGCGAGAATGATGATCACCCCCAGTACATAATCCGCGACCGCCTCTGCATTCCTCCCTGGAGCAGATACGACGGTAATCTTCCTTCTAGTCGCGGCAGCGATGTCAATATTTACCGGCCCGCCCCTTGCGCAGCAAATCAGCTTGAGGTTGGGAGAGACCATCATGACCTCCTCGGTGACGGGGGCAGCGTGGACGACCAAGATCTCTTCGTCTTTGAGCTCATTTGCGATCTGCTTTGGGTTCCCAGTGTACTCCCGTATGACTTTCTCCGATTCTGTGCTGGGAGTAGGGCGGTCGGCTTCGTTCATCTGCACGTACCTGATCGAGTTGTCGGCCTGCAAAGGTGCAAACGCAATCTGGAAAGTTGTCACCGGCACGTACGCGTCTCCTACAACCAAGATTTTTTTCAAACGGAAAGACCGGAATGGCCTAATAATTTCGCTTTATATAACAAGTTGTTCGGGCAGATGGAGCGGATGGAAAGCTCGGCATTCTGCGTCGTTGATGTGGGTACGGGGGGAGTGAAATGTCTCGTCTTCGACGAAAAGGGGTCTCTTCTCTTCAATGAAGGTGTAGCCATCGATTTTCGGGTAGACGGCTACGCAATCAGTTTCGACCCTTCGGCGGTCTGGGGCGGGATCTGCCGCATGACAAGGAAGGCGGTAAGAGAGTGTTCCAAGAAGAGCTACAAAATCGCAACGATTTGTTCAACGAGCATGCGCGAGGGAAACGTCTTCTACGACGGAGAAGGCACGGAGCTCCTCGCGGTTCCTAATCTGGACGCCAGAGCTCACCAGGAAGCTGAACAGGTCCAGGATTCTTTCGGCGAGGAGGTTTATCTGACCTCGGGTCACTGGCCCTCTTCCATTTTTCTCGCTTCCCGCCTGAGATTCTTGGAAAAGACGAAGCCCACAATGTTCGGGAAAATCAGCAAAGTCTCCATGATTAACGACTGGATCCTGTACAAATTTTGCGGAAAGCTTGCAACCGAGCCCACCAACGGCTGTGAGACCGCGCTGTTCAGCTTGAAGAAAAGAGGGTGGAGCGACGAGCTAATTAAAGAATGTCACTTCGACAGGTCGATCTTCCCCGAAGTGCGCGAGTGTGGGACGGTTTTAGGGCAGGCAAGCAGAGGCGCGAGTCGTAAGACGGGCCTGGACGAGTCAACGGCGGTAGTCGTGGGGGCTGCCGATACCGAAGCTGCAGTTGCCGGTTGCGGCCTGTTCGAGGCCGGAAGCGTTGCTGCCGTTGCCGGTACGACCACCCCGATTCAGGCAGTGGTGCAGGAGCCAATCTTCGATTCACAGAGGAGGACTTGGACCTGTTGCCACATCCGGCCGGGCAGATGGATCGTCGAGAGCAATGCCGGGGCGACCGGGCTCGTGTTCAAGTGGTGGTCTCACTTAACGGGTATGGAATTTCCACAGCTGGACGAAGAAGTGCAAAAGGACAAACCGCCTCCGGGGAAGGTCAAGGTCAACATGGGGGCAAGCTTGATGAATTCAAAGCATCCGCATCCCACGGTAGGCTCGATCCGAGAAGTGAGCCCTTGGACACGGCGTTCTTCGATCACTCTCGGGATTCTCGAAACAAACTGCTACAGTGTTAGGGCAAACTTGGAGCAGCTCGAATCGGTCCTCGGTACACGGTACACCGAGTTGTACTTCTGCGGAGGGGCTTCAAACAGCAAGCTCTGGCGCTGCCTGCAGGCAAGTATCCTGGGGAGGCCGATCCTCTCGTTCAGCGTTGGCGAAGCAACTGGGAGAGGTGCCGCAATGCTTTCCGCTGTGGCGTGTGGAAGCTTCGCAAGCCTCGGAGAAGCGTCAAGATCCTTTCTGAAACACAGAATGACATTCAAACCGGACGGGGAGAGCTACGAAAGCTACGATCCGCTCTATCGGGAATGGCTGGTGAACGCAAGCAGCTAGAGCCAGAGACTGGCAGATAACCCCAAGCAGTCTTTTTTGGGGGTTTTGCTTGTGAGGGAATGGGAATTAGTTAGTGCTCAGTGTCAGCTTTCGTCTAACTTAATATTCGCTCGCAAAAACTTGCCAAAACCGACGATCTTTCATGATTCTTGAAGTAGCAATTCTTAATGTAAAGACGGGACAGTCGACTGCGTTCGAATCCGCTTTCCGAAAAGCCGAGCCGATAATAAGTTCGATGAGAGGTTACATATCGCATGACATTCTGCGATGCGTGGAAAGCTCTGACAGGTTCATTCTTCTCGTGCGGTGGGAACGACTGGAAGACCATACCGAAGGATTCCGAAACTCTCCCGAGTATCTGGAGTGGAAGAGATTGTTGCATCATTTTTACGACCCGTTCCCGATTGTCGAGCATTATTCTGCATTGCAAACTGTATCTGCGTAAGATTTTCTTAACTAACCTCATCCAGTGAATATGCCCTCAAAAGAGGCCCCCCCTAGTAGGTCTTGCACGCGCGAGCATGCTTTAGTAATTGGACTAGGGCCCCCTCGGAGGCAACGCATGCGGGGGCGAGCAATAGTAATTTGATGGATCCATTGAATATTTTGACTATCGTTTGTCGTCTTTCAATGATTCACATTACAAATTTCCCCGCGATCGCGCAACCGTGCAATTTTTGGTAGCGGAGAGCTTGAAACAAACTCTTTTAGAGCAATAGGCTGTAGAAACGCTATTGCATGCCGTTCATTGCTCTAAACAGAAAAAGTACTTTTTGACTTCATGCTATCTAGGTACACGAGAGATCACCCAGTATTTTGGGCCTGTTTTGGAGAAACATCACAACCACGCATCATTTTTGTTCTTCTGCGGGCTTCGCCTAGCAGGATTTCGGATGGCGAAAGGAGGCACTCAGCTTATTAGCTGAGTACATTCGCCATTTTGTGAAACAACGGTTATCTAAAGAGAGATTCGCGGGAAGATCACCATGGCAGAAAAGGAAGAAAAAAAGATCGGGATCGGTATGATCGGGACTGGCAACATCTCCGATCTGCACTCGGTAGGGTATCTGAAAAACGAGCATGCTAGAATAGTCGCGGTCGCGGACGTGAACGAGGCCGTCGCCGAAGAAAAGAAGAAAGCGTTCGGCGCAGAGCGCAGCTATACCGACTACAACGAGCTTTTGAAAAATAATTCCATTGACGCGGTGGATGTCTGCGTCCCGAACTTTCTACACTCCAAGATCGTGATCGCCGCTGCCGAGGCGGGTAAGCACGTGCTCGTGGAAAAGCCGATGGCGACCACCGTGAGGGAATGCGAGGAAATGATCGCCGCTGCAAAAAGGAACGGTGTCAAGCTGATGGTCGGGCACAACCAGGTCTTCTACCCTCCCCACCAAGAGACGAAACGGCTGATCAAGGAGGAAATTGGAACACCCATTCTGCTCCTCACGCGCCTCCACAACGGCTTCCGTCAGAACATGGGGTGGCGCGCCGATCCGAAGGCCGTCGGAGGTGGCTTTTTCATGGAGGCATGCGTCCACAGGATGTACCTGTCGCGATTCCTGATGGGAGAGCCCACGAAGATTCTCTGTAAGATGACGAAGATCTTTCCCGATACCGTCGCTGAAGACATCGCCCAGGTGACGATGGATTTTCAAAACGGCACTCAGGGATCGCTCGTGGCAAACCAGGGCGGCCCCTTTCCACTCTGGGACGACCGCACCGAGGTGGTGGGCAGCGAGGGCCTGATCATCGTGAACGGTTTCGAGGAACAGGCGATCGCCGGGCCTCCGCTGATGTTTTACAAGAACGGCCGCTGGACTCATTACGTAAAAGCCGGGCACCCTGCAACCTCGGGAGACTGGCCTCTGGGGAATCTCGAGATCGAGGCGGATTTTCCAAAGACCTACGCGCACGTAACGAGCCACTTCGT
>JASHPQ010000093.1 GCA_030037995.1 Nitrososphaerales archaeon
TAAGATGTCAACTGAATCCGGAAGTGGCAAGGAACGAGAAGTTCATCATCACAGAATCTCGGATCTCAAGGAGGAGCAGATGAATGATAAAATTTCGCGAAAGATGGTGGTTGGACAGAACGCGATGCTGGGGTACCTTTCCTTGAAGAAAGACAGTTTCGTGCCGACTCACAAGCACGTGAGTGAGCAGATTACAGTTATACTAAAAGGGGCTCTGGAGTTTACGACCCAGGGTAAGAAGATAGTGGTCAGAGAAGGCGAGACGCTAGTAATCCCTCCGAACGTGGAGCATTCCGCACTCGCACTTGAAGACACGATTGATCTGGATTGCTTCAGTCCATTGAGAGAAGATTGGCTCAGCGGCCAGGATTCGTACCTTCGCGCCAGCAGTCCAGCGCGCAAGTAGGAAAAAAAGAATCGTGTCCGTGAAGAGTTCGAGCGAATAGATTTTCTTGCACCTTTCCGAGAGAGCTTTTAAAATCTCCGAAGAACCGTTCTACATTGCCCTAAATCTGCCGCCCGACGTGCTACGTCTCACGGCGGGGGAACCCGATTTCCCATCGGCCCCTTTCGTACTTGAGGCGGCCTCAAGAGCAATATCCCACGCCGAAACTCACTATACTCCTCCAGCTGGAATCCCTCCACTTCGCCAGGGCATCGCCCGCAAGCTGAAAGATGAAAATAATCTTTCGTATGATCCCAGCGAAATAATTGTGACGCCCGGGAGCTCCGGGGCAGTGGGTCTGGCGCTTCTGACGATGTTCGATCCCGGCGAGGAGGTGCTCCTCCCTGATCCCGCCTGGTTTCACTATGCGACGCTCGTCGAGCTCGCGGGCGGAATTCCAAAGCGAGTAGCTCTCGATGTTAAGGACGGCTTCACTTTGCATGGCTCAAAGATAGAAGAGGCAGCTTCGGAAAAATCCAGAGCTTTGATACTGAATAGCCCGTCGAACCCCATGGGCCGGGTTTTTTCAAGAGACGAACTGGAGGAAGTCGCGGGCGCAGCGGAACGTCTGTCTCTGACGGTGCTCTCCGATGAAATCTATGAAAAGATCGTTTATCCCCCACACTCCCACATAAGCGTGGGTTCTCTTTCCGGGATGCGCGACCGCACGATAGTTGTCAACGGTTTCTCCAAGGGATATGCCCTAATGGGCTGGAGGGTGGGTTACGCAGCGGCACCGATCGAGGTGAGCAGAAAGCTGGAATCTCTGCTCGGTTATTCCCTGGTGTGTGCCTCGAGTGTCTCCCAGTACGCAGCTCTTGAGGCGGTACAAAATCCGAAATCGAACGATTATGCAAAGAAAATGCTCGAAGCCTGGACAAGACGGAAAAATATAGTCATGCGGTACGTGTACGAAAACTCGCGCGTGGTTTCCGCGATGCCTCCAGAGGGGACATTTTACTCCTGGATCAATGTTTCGGGCTCGGGGCTGGACGGAAAGCAAGCCGCCCGCCTTGCTCTAGATGAAGCCAAGGTTGGGGTGATGCCCGGAAATCTGTTTGGCGAGGCGGGACGCAATCACGTGAGAGTCTCGTTTGCGACATCCGACGATACAGTGGAAGAAGGAATGAAAAAGTTCTGCAACGTACTCCGTGGAGTAAGTGAGGGTAGCCAGCACAAGAGTATGGAGAAGCTTGCTCTCACGAAACACACCGAACAGACTTATCCGTGAAGCAACTCTTTTAGCTGTGCCCTATGATTGGGTGCAGCTTGTACGGCTCCTCAAGCCTCTTCATGTCGTCGCCCGTTAGCTTCAATTCTACTGAAGCGGCTGCCTCCTCGATGTGCTGCACCCTCGTTGCCCCGATTATCGGAGCGGTGATTCCTTTGTGGAGGAGCCAGGCCAGCGCCACCTGCGAGGGAGTCACGCCCTTCTCCTTTGCGATTTCCTCGGTTCTTTCGGCGACGTCGAAATCCTCCGGTCGGAAGAACCTCTCTGGCAGTAGCTGATCAGATCTGGCCCTCGGAGTATTTGGGGTATCTCCGCGCCTGTACTTGCCGCTGAGAAATCCCCTTGCGAGCGGGCTGAATGGGATGACTCCGATGTTCTGATCCTTGCACAGCGGGATCATCTCCCTTTCCTCCTCCCGATACGCCAGACTGTAGTGATCTTGCATCGAAACAAACCGCGATATGTTCAGCAAATCGCTTGTGTAGAGAGCCGTTGCAAACTGCCACGCAAACATGCTCGACGCACCGATGTACCCGACCTTGCCCATTCTTACAAGATCGTTTAGGGCAAGCAACGTTTCCTCAATGGGCGTTTCGTAGTCCCAGCGGTGGATCTGGTAGAGGTCGATCCTGTCAGTCTGGAGCCTGTTCAACGATCTCTCCGCCTGCATCATTATGTGCAATCGGGACAGACCGGCGTCATTCACGCCGGGGCCCACTTTGGATCTGACCTTCGTTGCGATCACCACTTCGTCCCGGACTCCTTTCAACAATTCCCCGACGATTTCTTCTGACCGGCCATTTGAGTAGACATCAGCAGTATCAAAGAAATTAATCCCAAGATCGAGTGCCCGTTTCATTATAGGCTTGGCCGATTCGATCTCCACCATCCATTCGGCAGTGTTTCCAAAGGACATTGTTCCAAGACAGATTCGCGACACTTTCACGCCTGCAGATCCGAGTCGAGAATATTCCATGAAAATCTGACGAGACCGTCTATCGTATGCGCAATTAAAGCGTATTGTGTTCCCGAGTACATTTTTTAATTGGTTCTAAATCCTTATCCTGACACAGAATGTAAGATGAAGTACGAGCCATTCGTGGTTTGCACCACAAGCTTCGCGTACCCCCGAGTTCACCTTCTTTTCTAGCAAATCGCTCGCCACGCTAGTACTTGGCTTGTCCCTTCCTCAGAGCACGTTGCTCACTTTCAGGTAGATGTTCAAAAAAGCCCATCCCGATTGTTGCTTGAAAGAAATTTGACAGGGTATGATCAAATGTCGCAATCGTTCGCGATTCAAAGTTCTTAGAAACTATTACTTCTACAGAATCGGTTAAGCTTAGATCATCCTCTCCACCTTTCTTGGTTGCAAGTTCTACTGACCTGTCGAAAATTTTCTGCGTTACAAAGAATATTTTGAATCTGTTTATACGGAGAAACTCCGATAGAGGCCTTGCAACCTCATATATTCCTCTTGCTTTAAGGAGCAAAAGGGTCTCGACTATTACGTAGTCCACAATAATTGGCGAACCAAAGTCTCCCCTGACAATACTGAACATTATCGCCTTTGCGTCCAGGTTGAGTTCGTCCTTTTTGTCAGCAAAAGCATACAAGACTCCGGTGTCCACGAGTATCAACGAGTCCTCACCTTTTCTTTTTGAGCGCTTCTCCGAGGACCTTGTCAACTGACCGGGAAGTATTTCGGAATTTGCTTTCACCAGGTTTGAATTTTAGTACGGAATCAATATTCCCATGATATTCATTCAATTTGGCCTCCGCTGCTTCGACCGCAAAGTCCAATGTCTTTGAGAGATTTTGCAACCCCGCCAAATCTGACACTTTTTGCAGCCTCTCCTTTGTCTTTCTTGAGATGCGAACCGTGGTAGAATTGGACATTTATGTAAGCATGTCTACATGTAGATTAAAGCGTTACTAGAACGAAGTTATTTCTTCACGCGGTTCTTTCCTCTAATGCCCATAATTCCGAAGCCTGTAGAGTCCTCAGCTTTCAAGATCTTCAGGGGCACTTTCTACCGAACTGCCGGTCGCTTCTGGAATTATCCATCCAGACGACGTTAACGCCGCTGAACGCACTCGCAGCGCTCGTGCAATTTCTTTGCGAACGAAGATAAAACCCGTGCACAGACACCATAAAGAGGAAGCAGCAGAAACCGAAGACCGGACAGATCCGAGATTCGTAATGTGTAATCTGACTCTTCCCGTCGAGGTAGAAGATGACGGCAAGGGTTGATGCCAACCAATGGTATCGGATCTATCCTCGAAAAGCGAGAACTTGGGATTCCTTTATCTCCGCAGACAACGGGGATCGACGAAGACAGAGTACAACAAGCATAAGAAATAGCTGAGAACGATCTTCATTGTAGAAGCTTGGAAATTGGAGGTGGCAGTTCGTGAATGATCTGGATTCAAAGAAACTGAAGACACTCTATTTGGAGTTCTTCAAGGAGAAAAATCACAAGGTCATTCCGAGCGCCCCACTCGTTCCACAATATGACAACACCGTCCTCTTTACGACCGCCGGGATGCACCCCCTGATTCCTTACTTGATGGGACAGGAACATCCGGCCGGAAGAAGATTGGTGAACGTGCAAAAATGCCTGCGGACGGACGACATTTTTGAAATTGGGGACGATTCCCACCTTACATTCTTCGAGATGCTCGGAAACTGGTCGCTGGGAGATTACTTCAAGAATGAATCCATAAGATGGAGCTTCGAATTTCTTACTGACAAAGGGTGGCTCGCCATAGATCTGGACAGGCTTTATGCCACGGTCTTTGCCGGGGACGAGGATGCTCCGAGAGACGAGGTGAGCGCGAAGATCTGGCGAGACGTGGGCATGCCCGTAGAGAGAATTTTCTACCTGCCGAAGAAGGACAACTGGTGGGGCCCGGTTGGCGACACCGGTCCCTGTGGCCCCGATACTGAAATCTTCTATGACACTGAAAAGGAGGCATGCGGGCCCGATTGCAGACCGGGCTGTGCTTGCGGCAAGTACTTCGAGATCTGGAACAACGTCTTCATGGAGTACAACAGAACACCAGACGGCAAGTACGAACCGCTGAAACAAAAAAACGTCGACACCGGAATGGGCGTCGAAAGAACCGTGGCATGCCTGAGCGGCATGAAAAGTGTCTACGAAACTGATACGTTCAAGCCGTTGATGACAAAGATTTTGGAAATAACGGGTACGCAGCTATCCGTCGAAGTAGAGGACACAGGAAAAGAAAGATCCCGGCGGATCATCGCAGACCACGTAAAGGCCGCCACGTTCATCATGGCAGAGAGAGTCTCCGCGAGCAACGTAGGCAGGGGATACATACTGAGAAGACTTCTGAGGAGGGCGGTGAGACACGCAAAAATTCTTGGGATCGAAAAGGAGTTTCTGAGCGAACTTGCGAAGGTGGTCATTGAAACCTACAAGACGGACTACCCCATTTTAGAGCAAAACAGCCAATTCATAATGAGCGAAGCGATCAGCGAAGAGACAAGGTTTCGGAATACGCTTAATCGCGGCTTGGGCAAGTTCGGCAGGCTGAGCGCCGAGAAGGGGAAGATCGACGGCAAGGATGCGTTCCTGCTCTTCCAGAGTTTTGGCTTCCCCATAGAAATCACAAAGGAACTGGCAGACGAGAAGGGAATCCAGGTCGATGTGAAAGGATTCGATGAGGAATTCATGAAACACCAGCAGCTTTCAAGACAGGGAGCAGAGAAGATGTTCGAGAAGAAATCCAGGTAGGAGACCGTTGATGAGGCCCGCGGTCGACGTAAGATCCTATTACAGGAGGCACGACTACTTCAAGAGATACTCGATGGATAACGAGAAGAGGTTGAAAGAGCTATCCCATCTATACTCCAGCAACAAGAGGTTCTTTGGACGGAAGGTCTTGGACCTTGCGTGTGGTGCCGGGATTCTAGGCTTCCTCACGGAAAGAGACGGACGCGATTACGTGGGCATCGACAAGAATCCCGACATGATCAAGGAAGCGAAAAAGGCGGGGAATCGCAAGTCCAAAAGGACGAGATTCCTCCTGGGCGATGTGAGGGCCGTCAGAATACCGGGGAAATTTGATACACTGACTCTTCTGGGGAACGCGGTCATTCACTTCGACACTTTGGAATTATTGACAATCTTGAGAAACGTCTCAGGAAATGTGCACGAAGGTGCTCACTTCATCGTGGAGTACAGGGATGTGGTTTCCATGCTTTATTCGGGCGAGTGGAATCCAAGGAAAGCCCTCGAACAACACGACACGGTATTCGGTAAGGTGATCGGAAGCCGAAGCATCGGAGTTGACCCGTTGTCAGGGAACATAAAGATACAATCTCTCGTGGATGGGCGCGAAAATCTGGTCTTCACGCACGCGATCTGGTCTCCGTTCATTATTCAGCCGATCATGGAAGCCGAAAACTACGAGCTAGTCAAGAGGAGGGAAAACCCTAGAAACGTCTGGCTGGATGTCTATCGCGCAAATTAAAGATCTGTATCGTGCCTATAAAATTCATTAGTACGAGGGCAATTTTCACTTATTCGGCAAAGACGAATGATTCCGAGTAGAAGCAAAAATTCAGCTCAATCCGGTAACGATTCGAGAGCACTTATTCGGAGAATGAAGCGCGCCAGACACGGCGCGATCTCCGCTACCCACAGTTTGCTTGCTCGCGCCGATCCCGATTTCGCCGTTGTTTATGAGGAGCTTTTCGAACTATTGATGACCAAAGACCGTTTTCTAAACGTAAAAACGAAGGAGCTAATTGTAATTGGCATTCTTGCTTCGAAGGGGGCCTTTGAGGCACTTCGAACACATATCACTCGTGCGTTTAGAGTAGGCTTGACCGATACAGAGATCCTTGAAGCACTTGAAATTTCAATGATGTACGGTGGCACGGAATCCATGATACACGGCGGCCAAGTACTCGCGGAGGTTACAAATCGCGCCAAATGAGTCCGAAAAATCAATCCGCAAAGTCTGGAACAGAGCAGATGTTTAAAATTATTCCGTGTTATTCCTCGACTAGATCCTTACAAAGCCGTACGTACAATCATTAGAGGTGGAGCGCCTAGTATGGAAGATCTCTGGACGTCCTTTGTAAAGGAATTCGAACGAAAGACCCCCGTTTCTGCAAAGTTATTCAACCGCGCGAGTCACGTTCTTCCGGGAGGAAACACTAGAGTCACAGTATTCTTCAAGCCGTATCCAATTTACGCCAAGCGAGCACAGGGGTCTCTTATTACCGACGTCGATGGGAACGAGAGGATCGACCTAATCAATAATTTCGGCCCGCTCATTTTAGGACACAATCATCCGCGAGTTGTTGCAGCTGTCAAAGCCCAGCTGGAAAACGGTGAAGCCTTCGGGTCGCCCACTGAGCTGGAAATCAAGCTGGCAGAAACGATCTGCGCGTCCTCAAAGTGCGTAGAGCGAGTCGTATTTTGCGCCAGCGGCTCTGAGGCTACGTTGAAGGCCATCCGGGCGGCCCGAGCATTCACCGGAAAGAAGAAAGTAGCGAAATTTGAAGGGGTGTACAACGGGTCCAACGATTTCGTCGAAGTGAGCGTAAAGCCACCAGCTGCAAGTTTGGGAAGTCCCGAATCGCCGAATCGCGTGCCTGACTCCGTTGGAATACCGGATGGCGTTCTTGACGACATTCTGGTGTTGCCGTGGAACGATCCTGTAAATGCGGTCAAACTAATCAATGAAAACAAATCAGAGCTTGCCGCAGTAATCGCTAATCCTGTCGGTAGAATAAATCCTCCGAGGAACGGATTCCTGGAGGCGCTGCGTGAAACTACAGAAAAAACAGGCGTTCTCCTGGTTTTCGACGAGGTGATTACGGGATTCAGGCTGGCACGGGGAGGAGCTCAGGAATACTACGGCATCAAGCCCGACATCGCAGCTTATGGGAAAATATTAGGGGGCGGATATCCATGCGGGGCAATGGGAGCGAGCAAAGAAATAATGAGTATGTTCGATCCTACAAGTAGCGGCCAGTCGCCCATTCCCAATCCAGGAACTTACAATGGTCACCCAGTTACTCTTGCCGCCGGTTTGGCGACACTACAGGAGCTGACTGACGATGTCTATTCACGGCTGAACTCCAGTGGAGAATACTTGCGCAAAAAAGTCCAGTCGATCATGAACGATTTTGAAATCGAGGGGATCACGTCGGGAGTGGGCTCCTACAACGCACTAGTATACTTTGGGATAAATGACGACCGGAGCTACCGAGAGACCTGTAAATCAGACAAATACTTGGAATCTGTATTCAGCTTGGGATGCATAAACCGCGGGATATTTTTCTTGCCGGGATACTGCATTCTGTCAGCTTCATTGACCCAGGCGGAGGTCAATAAGACACTGGATGCGATGTCAGAAGTGCTTCAGTTAATTGCCTCTTCTGAACCGAAACCAGCGCAACCGGCTCGAATAAAGCAGGAAAGGAAGAGATCGTCTGCGAGCTAGCAGCTAAAAACACTTGTAATAAGTGAAGCGATTGTCCGAAAGTTCCGGATTGAAGATCGGGTCGGTCGTCATCGATTGCATCAACTTTGACAAAATGCTTGCTTTCTGGAGGGAGGCTCTCCACTACGTTCCGAGACGGCCCGCACTAGGAGGCTGGGTGGTACTCCGGGATCCCGATGGGAGGAACACAAACATCTCTCTAAACCAAGTTTTGCCTTCAGAAAAGCTCGTCGGCAGGAACTGGCTACACTTTGACCTCTACACAAAAGATCAGTCGGGCGAAGTCGTACGTTTGCTAAAATTGGGGGCCACGCGCCATCCTCAAGAGTATGACCCCGGCGATGATTTTATCGTCTTGGAGGATCCTGACGGCAATCTGTTCTGCGTCGTGCAGATACCAGCTAGTTAGGACGCATACATTAAGTGTTTCGTGCTCGACTAGTACATCGATTGTGCATACTAAGCAAACGATCTCATTTGTGCCGTCTCTGAATCCGCATCTCCTCATTGAGCGTCCAGGTTTTACTGCCGTCACGACTCTCTTCCGAGTGCCACCTGAACGCATTCGCTGTAATCTCGGAGAAGATCCACTTTACGAGGTATCCTTCTTCGCTCGTTCTTTCGAGTACGATATCATCACCGACCTTCCGTCCAATGAAGCTCTTGACCACGTCTTGGATCGGAGAAATCCAAGTGCTGCGCCACGCATCGATTTTAGGGTCGTAAAATCTCACAGTCGTCCCATGGGGGATCTGCTTCTGGGCATCCTCGTCGAAGGATGTCCACACATCTTGGACGGCCCTGCCATCCAGAATCCACCGCCAGTGAATCTCCCCTTTTCCTTCGTGAGTCCACGTCCCGTCGGGCTGCAGCCAGCGATTCTCAAGAATGTCCCAGTCGCCGACGAACTGACCGAAGAGCGCGAGTTTTTCTTCCATTCCGGGAAACGGGCCGTCCGCTCCCAAACCCGAGATTCTCCAATCGCTTCCCGACGAAGGTGCTTCCTTTTCCATTTGCAGAGACATGATTGAGAAATTCTGAATTACCTTCCCATAAGGCTGCTGTCGTCACTTGTCGGCTCTTGTGACCCATAGCCCTCTGCTTCGTTGCAAAGAGAAATCATTTGAAGTACTGTCCGAAAAGAGGAACCAGTTGGAAGCCGCGAAGGGGGTTCTTAAAATGAAAACAGAGGCTCGCAATGATCTCTTGCTTGTCGTTAACAAAGCTGACCGGACTCTGAGCATCGTTGATCCCGAAGCGGGACGGGAGCTCACCGCAGTGCCGGTGGGAGGAACGACCGCGCACGAGGTGGCAGCTTCGCCTGACGGCCGATTCGCCTGGGT
>JASHPQ010000094.1 GCA_030037995.1 Nitrososphaerales archaeon
CAGCGTGTCCAGTATCCGGCGAGACTCCCCTGCGATTTTTTCATCGTAAGCTTCCCCGTTTTTTTCGTGAGCCAGCCACCAGTCAAAGAGCGCCGTGCGGCAGGAGTAGATGTCACCGGTGCCAGCCGTGTTGAGGTGCTTTGGAGCTGACTGGATCGCGGGATAGTCGATCACGATCTTGTCAGGGATCACGTTGCCGAGATAGCTCACCTTTCCCCCGAAACGTACAGCGGCCCCCGGACTGGCGTAGGCATTGACGGAGACGATGGTCGGAATAAAAACGGCCTTGCACCCTCGCTTCCATGAGAAGTACTTGGCTGTGTCGATCGCCACGCCGCCGCCAATTCCCACCACGGTATCTACCTCGGGCAGCTCTCTGACGAGCTTCTCCAGATAATCACTCTCTAGGCCCTCGGTCATCACAACTCTTGCTGGCTTTCCACCGATGCGATCTTTGACGAGGCTCCACGGTACGTCCATCGTCATGACGGCGAATCTGCCGAAAGTCTCGCCGAGACCGTCCACCTTACCATAAACTACGCTGGCACTCAAGCTCGTAACTTCCTTAAACCGTAGGTACCAGTGAGGTAAAAAGAAATTACTCTAGGGTCCATGAACACGAGATCCATGCAAGAATAGAAACGAATTTTTGCGATCGGAGCTCTTTCTTACTTCGATGAGCTAGCGTGGACAAACTATGGATAGCCTACTGGCCTTCCCAATGGCAGGCTGCGACAGACAGCGAAACCGTGATCGATCTGATTTTCGGGATCTTTACTTCGCGAGAGAAGGCGGTTGAAGCGGTCAGGGCAGGCGTGTCTCTTGATGAATGGGAGTCTTACAATGATCAGTTTGTCTTCGAGGAAATAGAACCAGACAGCTACCACCCGATTCCTCACGTTTGAGATAAGGAAGCTTGGGAAAATTTTGTCTGATACCGAAAAACCAAAGGCTCGGGGTCATCCCCGCGATTTACGGAGTCAGCTCGCCCGCGCATGCAAGCTAGCTTACGGGGCCTAGTCCAATCACTAAAGGAAGTACAGCCAAACAATGCATAGAAGCTGTAGTCTTCTTATCGAATAGGCTTATGAGACACGGTCGATCAAACGGAGCTGAACTGCTTATGTTTCGAGATCCTTCGATCAACATATTATCTTACGATGTCGTCCGGCTCGCCACTTTCTACGAGCGTCTCGGTTTTCGCCAGACCTTCCGGACGCCCAAGGAAGGTACACCGGTTCACGTGGAGGTTACCCTGGATCAATTCACCATCGGAATCTCTTCGGTCAAGGCCGCGATTGAGGATCACGGGCTGCACCCGAACTTCGGCGGGCGGCCAGTCTCGATCATTCTCTGGACTGACGACACCGACCGCGACTACTCCCGACTAATTGCTGAGGGTGCGCCGTCCCTCAGCCCGCCACATGACTTTCTGTCTGATCTCCGCGCTGCGTGGCTGGCCGATCCGGACGGGAACCCCATCAATATCGTTCAACATCGCAAGCGCAGCCACGAGTAAAAAGTGCTCAGGCAGTTTTCGACTTCAAAGCCAAATGGCTATTTGTTCTCTGAACCAATCTTCGACGACGATGATCTCCTTTACAATGCACATTCCGGTCGGGCATTTGCCACCGGGGGTGGACAATGCCCCAAAAAAAGCGTGAAGTTTTTCAAAGTATCTTAAACCAGAAAATGAAGGGAGGAGAAGGGGACATTGGGAAGTCATCCTAATAACAGCCCTTCGACGAGTGCAAATACGAATGAGTTTTGATAACGGCGGCTACAGATTTTTTCCTGATCTAATTCGGATTCGGGCTCCATTCAAGCCATAAGGCCTTTCCCTCCTTGGCCGTTTCAGACTAAGTTGGATGGACGAAAAAACAGCGACAGCGGACTCGCGATTATCGCCATTCTTGTTATTGTCCTCGTCGTCGTCTCCGGTGTCGCCATCATCTCTATCTGGGGATCCAAATACATGGGATGCTGCGCAAGTACAGGTGATCTACGAAATGGTTCTACCCTGGTACAGAACGTGACGAGCAGTAGTAACAAAGATTTAACTTCCAGTCAAAGTGTAACCGGATCCTCTGACTCTTGCGGTTATGCCACCACGATTTATTCCTCCACGGATGAAGCAACGACAACCAATGATCTGTCGCCCTACATTACGTGCACCAGCATTGCAGTACCGACGAGTACGGAAACGACATCTCTTGTAGCAACGGCTCAAAATTCCGATTCCTTTCCGACAGGCCAGCTTTACCCCTTACCTTCCTCAAATCGTCCTGCACAAACGATTTACCTGATTTCGAATGGGACTTGGGAACACACCCTCACGGCGCTGCAGGGATTAGTTGCAAGACAGGCTCCCCAGATCTTCTATGTAGGAAATCCCCTGGATTTGACGTACCTCAATTTGAGTGCGCAAGAATATCCTTTCAACACGCAGAGCCTGTCGACGCAGCAGGTGCTGACAAAATTTATTCCTGAATACGTCTCTCAGACCGACGGCAATGTTAACGTCGTAGTTTATGATTCCAACGAACCAGATACTGACTACTACTGGGAGACAAACACTGCGACAACGATCGCGGGCGTGACTGGAGCTTTGCCCGTTGGATCCTCTCAGCTCACGCAGTTCGAGTCCTGGTTCCCGAACACCAATATCCTGTACAACTTAACTTCTCCGTCGATCTGTCCCGGATGCGCTGAGACATCGGCGGGAGGGGTCGCAGGTTATCAATGGGCCTGGAACACGTTCGGCAACCAGACAAACAGACACTTCTTCACACTGTCTCCGTACGGCCGGCCGATGGGAGGGGATTACGAAGTGGAGTTCAAGAGTTTCGTATGGTCGATGTGCGATCCGGATGTCGCGACCGGTTGCACGTTTGACTCTTCACAACTGGCTCTCGCAAATACTATTTTGGATGCATACCCGCCCGGGACGGTGGCGATGGGTTTCTTCGGGCTGGGCGGCGAGGCATGCGCCAATTGCACCATCAGTCTGCTAAGCGAAAGAGGCATACTGCAAGACAATACCGAGGTCTCGCTGGATCTTTCGTTCTTTTCCGGTCTCCCCACGATTCGAAATGCGAAGCAACCTGCGGCAGCGTTGAGCCTAGATGAAACTTACAACAAATCGATGACGTACGTCCTGTGGTCTTTTTCTCAGGGAGACGCCGATACCTACGAATTCTACGCCATAATGAACGTCTACCAGGAGATCGACCCGGTGACCGGCGTTCCCTTCAGAGACGAGATCCCGGTCAACATACAGCTGAAGACTTTGATGGCCCAGACCGCGCCGCCCGTGTTGTCGCTCTACTATCAGGACCCGAACTCACTCGCGGATTTCATGTCTGCTCCTTCGGGTGGCGCGGGTTACCAGCATCTGGAGTCGATGCCGAATGGGACTGGTGTAGGATCGGAATACTGGTACGAGCAGCTGTCAAAATCCTTGGACTCGAACGTCGGAGTGAACAACATCTTCATAATCTGGGGGCCAAACGGTGACACCAGCGCCCAGATCGAGCAATACATAGCGAATTGGGGTGACCCTGCGCCTTCTGCCATCTTCATGTGGGCCCCGCAGGGCCAGGCGCCGATGATTTGCAATTCGGAGACGTGCGGGGACACTTTAGTAACTGGCGGGATTCCAGTGATGTATGCGAGCTTCTGGCAGCCCAATTGCGAGTACGCTGGGGTGGGAGGAGGCAGCGAGTGCTCGGTCTCTTCTACCGTCTCGCAGATCCGGACCTCCGGGCATTTCGTCTATGTCATTCTCAACACGGCGTTTCCGGGCTACCAGTTCATTCAAGACGTTATGCAGTCTCTGGGACCGAATTACCAAGCGGTGAATTCACAGGAGTTCGCCTGCCTCTACATGCAAAGCTTGGGAGGAAGTTGCTGACATAAAGTAGATTCAGCCAGTTTCGAAATCAAATAATCGAAACAAGTGCATATTCACCCAGGGTGAAATTCCACTGGGAGGGTTGAAAAAAAGAGGGGAAAGGTCTCTTCCGCGAAATTGGAGATGGTTTTTGTTGCTTGGATTGGCTCATGCACTATTGGAGGACGAACTCGTGACGCCTGTCACGGTCTCTCCGGATGCGGCCGTGGCTATTACATCAAAATGGACTATGACGAGGTCTCCCCACTCGTCTCCTCCAACCACGGTATAGGCTCCTGGGGTGAATTCATGGTAAGTCGATGCTCCAATACTGCCATTGGATGACGGAGTCCAGCTTCCATTCGTACTGACATCGCTCGTCATTGCAATTAGGGCGGTTCCGTTCGGCGCAACACCCAGCGTCGCATTGTCACTCGAAGGAGAGAAGTTGTAATTGTTCACGGCGAACATCATTGGACAGCTATAGACGCCCGAAGGATAGAACGACAAGGATGATTGATTGGCGAGCTGAGAGATATTGCTCGCGCCATAGTACCCCTGAAAAATGCTTATCCCGAAGGGATAGTTCAGAGTGCCGCAACCTCCAAGACTCATGCCGCTCAGCGGCCAGTCCCTTTCTCTGGACACGTTGTTGGCGGTGCTCAAAGTATTGTATTCGGTGATGTTGATCGAGACGCCTTGGCCGGGATAATAGGAAGAGGCATTCAATAAAGCGGACAGCTCCAGGCCCGTGGTAGAATTCGTCGTTTGCGCCCCGATCAGGATCGCCGGATGGTTGTTGAATATAATTGGAATACTGCTTGTCGTCTCACTCGTACTTGGGTTCAGATTGGGCTGCGTGAAATAAATTCCTAATCCAACCGACAAAGCAATTACAATTGCGATCGCCGAGGCAATAATTGTCTGCTTCCTGTATTCTGCCATTTCAGGTCCCAATGTAAGAGCTCTGATAATGGTATATAGCGCTACATTTTCTACACCAGCAAATCTGCGGCAGAACAGGCTGATCTAATTTTAGACCAGCATGCAGCATTTAGAATACCCCCAGCCTTGGGTTTTGATAGGGATGCAAAAAGGATCCATTGTATGACTTTGGCAGAGAAAAAGAGGATGGGCGACCCGAAAAGAGTGGAACTTACAGGCACCACGCTCAGAGTCTACCGGTATCTGTACCGGATGGGAAAACCTTGCGGCATACGAGAAATCCAGCGCGGCCTAGGACTCAGCTCCTCGTCAGTTGCACTTTACCACGTCAGAAAGCTGCTGGACGCTGGCCTGATCAGGGAGGAGCAGAATGGAAGAGACAATGACGATGCCAGAAAAGAAATCTCTGGCAACGAGCCGCGAAACGGAGCATCCTCCGAACCGGGAAGGGTAGCCACGGGGTACGTGGTGGATCGCATGGTCTATGAAAACATGATCAGAATAAGGAGATCGCTGATCCCCTTGCAGGTGGCTTATTCAGTGTTCTTTGCAACGGCTCTAGTGATACTTCTTGCGATTCTCCGCCCCAGTGCTATTTCCGGAGCGTATATCTTCTCGATCTTAATGATTGCAGCCGCTTGTGGCATCTTCGCGTATCAGGCGGTCAAATCGATGTCGAAGAATGAAGTGTGATCCCGTTTGACGTACAGGTTCACTATTTTACAGATCACGAAAGACCCAGTCGAGATCGATACAGCAGTTCCTCAACGGACAGGGTATGATCCAAGTAGTCTAGGAATCATAAAACGCAGCGTCCGTAGGTTGAAATGTATTAATTAGAATTGAGAGCTTTCAAAGATGCTGATAAATTGTTTCGAATATTATCATTGTGCTCCAGATTTTGCTTTTCTCGACAGATCCTTTTGGGCCAACCAGATTCGTTTTATTTCGCTGACATTATCAAACTCCGAATTTTCTGAAGCGATATTTGTTACTCCTTCCTTTTCCATTGTCACCAGATGCACCGCATCTGAAGGCTTCATTTTGTATTTTGAGACGTATCTTCCATCGTAGAAACATCTGACCCTTCAATAGCTATCACGGAAGAGTGGAGAAGGACGTTGGTCTTTAGAAATTCGAAGGTTAAGCTGTATGGGACACGATATTTCGAAGATGAGGATGTAAGGGAAATCTGAATTAGATCAGCCAAGGTCAAAGATTTCATGAGTCCTCGTAATAGTCTCGAAGGAATCCTACGGTGTCTAAAGCTTGATTAGTCGTTTCATGTGAGACGTCAACGACGATTATGAAGGCTGCAGTTCTTCATAAGTTTGGTGAAGCTCCGCGTTACGAAGACTTTCCCGATCCAGTCCCGGAGAAGGGCGACGCGCTCGTTAGGGTGAAGGCCGTAGCTCTTGAAAATTTTGACAGGGTAACGGCGAACGGAACGCACTATTCTAGCCGTCAACTTTTTCCCATATTTCCAGCGATCGTCGGGCACAGCGGAGTGGGGATCCTTGACGACGGCACGATGGCAGCTTTCGGCGGATCAAAGCCTCCATATGGAACTATGGCGGAAAAAGCGGTCGTCCCCCAGATGTATAGAATGTATATGACGCCAATCCCGGATGGTGTAGAGTTGGCGATCGCAGCTGCGCTCCCCTCTTCATCATTGACCTCGTTATTAGCCTTGAAGTGGGGCGCAAAAATGCAGGTTGGGGAAACGGTTCTCATAAACGGAGCAACCGGAGTTTCCGGGAAACTGGGGGTTCAAATAGCAAAACTTCTTGGAGCTGGAAGAGTCGTGGGAACGGGTCGGCAGGAGGAAGCCTTGAAATCACTTGAAGGCTTGGGCGCCGATGCCGTTATCGATTTGAAACAATCCGACGAAAAGGTAGCAGAAGCTTTCATCAAAGAAGCCGGAAAGGGGTACAATATAGTTCTCGATTTTCTTTGGGGACCTCCAACCGAGATATTACTCAAAACTTTAGTTCCCAAAGAGGCGGGATTTCCGCAACGCAGAATCAGGTTGATGCAGATTGGAGAGTCTGCCGGGCCGACCATTTCTCTTTCTGGCGAGGAGGTCAGAACGTCGGGCCTTGAAATCTCGGGAGCCGGCAATATCCCTTTTGAAGCATTGCCGGAGGCAACAAAGCAGATCTGGGACTGGATGAAGGATAATAAGCTCCGCATCGACATTGAACGAGTACCTCTGAAAGATGTGGAGCAAGCATGGTTGCGCAAAGATGTTTCGGGAAAGAGGCTAGTGATCATCCCCCCATGACGACGACTCCTCGATGAGTTGGTCGAACACGTGTTTTTCTGCTCGTCTTAGATGCTCTCCCACAGTTGCCTTGTGCATTCTCAATATTCTTGCGAGGTCTTCCGTGTTCGTTCTCCTGGGAATGTCGTAATATCCCAGAGTGTGAGCTAGTTTGAGGATCCGGCTTTGTTGCAACGTGAGTTCCCCTAAAATAGATTGGGCTCTAGTTTCGATTCTCCCCAGTTTCTTAACCGCGTAGGGGATATTCAGCTGTTTTAGTCCACTTAACAACCGTTTAATTTTCTCTCCCTCCGCCACTAGCTTGAAACTGATCGCATGTTCAGAAATGGTCGGATTCCCCAGAGCATAGTACGAGGCCCTCTCCATGGATCTGAAAAAAACAAAAGCCCTTGCCTGATTCGGATCTAACTTCTTACCTCTTTCAACCCAGCGGCCCGAGACCTGTAACAGGAGCGGACCAGCTTTTTCCCTTCCCAGAACCTTGACGAATATTTTCTTGGGACTGCCAGATGTGCGCGACGAAGATGATTTCTTTTGATAGATCATCCAGTCCTGGGCAGTCATCTTGCAGACAAACAGGTATCCCTTGCTGTCAAACTTCAACATATGCAAAATTTGTGCATGCTGAAGAAGCGCAACGGGGAAATCGCTCTCCGTTACACTGACCGGAATCTCAAGGTCCAGCTCTTGCAACCACCTATTCCCCCTGGAATCGACAGTCCCCAGACCGGTGCGGTATTAGCATTATCGCGATTGCTATTTAGCAAAAGGAGACCCAACTGCTCGAATTTTCATCTTGATAGGAACCTCGTTGAAAGGATGGAGCCTATCACCAAGAACACGATCGCGAAGACGCCGAGGAATGCGAAATCCGCCTGCAAGTTCACCATTCCAGGCGATCCCAAAAGCTGTTGTCTTGTAGCGTCCGCGGCATAACTCATAGGGTTAAGCGATGCGATGAACTGCATCCAAGTCGGCATGAACTTGACGGGAAACAGGGCATTGCTCGCAAATAGCAGGGGGAGACTGATGAAGTTCATGATCGCGAGCTGCAATTGCCAGTTAGTGGTTCTCAATGCTGTCATCATGAAAATCGATGACAGGCCGATTGCGAGGAGCGACAGTGCGATGAAAGTTTCCAGCAAGCCGAGCACCGAAATATGGGACAGCTGCATCCCCAGCAGGACCCCCACGAGGAGGAGGATGGCCGCTTGCACTAGCGACTTAATGACTCCCGACAGTACCTTGCTTGACACGATCACGCTCCTCGAGACCGGAGTAGTGATGACCTTGCTCAGAAACCCTCCCCGCCTTTCGAACACCAGAGTGACTCCGCTAAATGACGCTCCAAATAAAACTATGAAGGCCAACATCCCGGCGGTCAGGAAAGAGAAGTAATCGCTGGTCCCAAAGGTGGTCTGGATAAACTGCTTCGCAAGGGAATCGAGCATCTGCTTCGATAGGTTTACACCAGGAATGTTGAAAGAACCGCTCATGAAAATGGTGCCATAATCGATTGCCTTCCCGTACAGCGCCAGCCAGACGACCGGTTGCGTTAGAGCAATGAAAAGCGTCGCGTAATTCTTGTACCATCCTTTGAGATCCTTGTCGAACAATGTCCAAAGACCTAGGAACGGATTTGACTTCGCCAGAGTTCTTGCTTCAGTCAAAATGGACTCCCGTTCCCCATTTTAACCGAAGAAATTGATCATGCGAGCCGTCTGGACCGCTTCCTGATCCGCGTCTCTGAACTCTCTACCAGTCAGCTCCAGATAGGCCTCGGCAAGGGAGGGCTTCGACAGTGACACTCTCTTCACGTAAGGGCCCTGTGACCGGATCAGCTCGATAATGAGAGGAATAGCCTCCTCGCCATTACTGACCTCTACGCGGTAGTCTGAGCCCGTCCGTTCTACTTTGCTGCCCACGCATTGGCCAATCGCTTCAGAGATTGTATCGCTACCGACGTCCAGCGTCAGTTCGATCACATCGCTCCCGACAAGGCTTTTGATCTCCTCTGGAGAGCCCGTCTTGACGATCTTTCCGTGGTCAATTATGGCCACCCTGTCACAGATCTGATCCGCTTCTTCCATGAGGTGCGTGGTAAGGAATACGGTAGTGGAATGTTTGTCGCGCAGTGCCCTGACATATTCCCAGACGGCTTCCCTCGTTTGCGTATCCAGGCCCAGGGTCGGCTCGTCCAAGAATAGTACTTTAGGGCGACTGATCAATCCAATCGCAATCTCCAGTCGCCTACGCATCCCCCCCGAATAGTTACGAACGAATCTGTCGGCAGCGTCTCCAAGCTCCACGAGGTCAAGAGCTGCTTCGACCATTCGACTGGATTCACCGCCAGGGATCCCGTACAAGTTTGCGATGACTCGCGCATTCTCGCGACCGGTGAGTTCTTCGTCCGCCGTGTTATTCTGGGGTACGACACTTATCAGTTTCCTGACTACGTTCGGACTCTTGAGGACATCGTAACCCGCCACCCGCGCAGATCCAGAACTGGGATGTAACTGAGTAGTGAGCATGTTAATTGTGGTGGTCTTTCCGGCACCATTCGGACCTAGAAATCCAAAAATCTCGCCCTCATATACAGCAAAGGAGACATCGTCTACTGCCCTGATGTCATGCCCGAATGTCTTGGATAGATTGCTAACCTCGACGACCACCCGCTTCCTATTCCGGGCTGTTTGGAATGCTTCATGACTCGGGTCCATGAAGCTTATTTGGAGTCGACTTAGAATAAGTGTTATACCGCACCTGTCTGGGATGGCTATTTTTCCTTTGAAATGTAAACAAATCAAATGCACAAGATTGCGAAATTCGTAACGACCTAGGGACTCGTCTCGGAAGCTTATGTTTTCGGGCTAATGTCCAACCGAGATGCTTCACAACATCAGCAAATCACAATTATTGCATACTGAACGAAGTTAGACAGCGTTCCAGCCTATAGGTCTTCCCTTTTTGCTATGGAATCACCGGCAAGATTTAGGACGGTATTCAGAATAGCTACGGTGTATGCTATCGCCGCCAGCGAGACGACGATGCTCACTTGTACTATTGATCCAGTTCCGATCATACTCGTCAGCAATACCAGTAGCATTATTGGTCCGACGAACAATAGATTCACGATCGTCTGGTAGATCGTCCTCTTCAGGTTTGTCAGGTCCTGACCCTGTGAAGTGAGAATGTCGTCTGCCGAACTCTGGGCATATTTGGAGGCAAAGTACATGCTGCCGCCCATCGTGATCGCTGCAATTTCAATCGCTCCGGCGAGCGCGAGCGTAATCCTCGGCAGGACATCCACGTCACCGAGGTTAGTTGCAATCAAGACTCCTCCCACTGCCAGCACCGCCGGTGTCAGATAAAGAAGCAAGGGGGTAACTCTTGTGAGGAAGACCTGCTTTACGTATCTTCGCAAGCTGATGGAGGAGGTCTTGAGGATCCACAGTCTTTCCTTCTCTATCCAGCTCCACGCATTTCCTGAACCGAATGAACCGATTATGAAAAGGATCAGGAGAAACGAGGTCGGCGAGGAGGTGAAGGTTCCGGCGAGTGCGTATATGACTAAAAATAACGACAGTATGAGCGCGCTGAAAAAGAGACCCCTTCCCTCCTTGGCGCGTTTCATCACGATCTTTTCTTTCGCCGCCACGGTCGACCAGACGGATCTGCCCTCCACCTCTAACTTTGAATTTGACGAAATCTTTTCCGAGCTCGTTATCAGGCGAGAATCGCTGCCGGGAGCATCAGTAATCTGCAACGCCTCGTAGAACTGTCTCCTGGACAGTCTCGTGCCGATTACGAGTAAAGAGACCAGCCAGACGGCTAGCACTACAAAGTTAAAAGCATAACTCCTCAAGCTGATTGCAAGACCGCTGACCAAGCCCACGGAAATCTCCGCGACCACGCCGCTCGGCAGAATTCTAACGAGCGCGGACAGGAAGGAGAGGTAAGTAGGAGGAACAGCACCGGGGATTAAGAAGATCAGCGGGATAAAACTGATCGCCAAGATGAGTCCGGTGAACAGGTACTTGAGCACCATGATTCGCCATTTGCTTGAATTGGATCTGAGGGCCAGAGTTACATCGGCGCTCAAAATCAGGCCAATCAAAAAGAAGACAAGAGTCACGAGTCCAGCTATTAGGGCGGTTTCGATGGGAGTTTTGTAGAAAAGCGCCGACCTCAAATAGAGCAGAAAGATCGGAGGAAAGGTCAGCAGAATCGTAACCGAGCTCTGAAGGATCTTTGCAGCGAAAACCTCGAATGACCTGACCGGCGAAGTAAAGACATAGTCGACATCCGCGGCGGTGATGGGGAGGCCAAAGCCACTGAAACCGGCCTGGATCAGACCAATGAGGTAGAAGCTTAGCACAAGACTCCAGGATGCTTCGGATAGCTGTGCTCCCGCGGTCGTTCCGAACCGGCTCGAAAAGGAGAGGAAAATGTTTCCGGCGAACAGCACGAAAAACGAAAACGCAATTTCCCCAAGCAGCATCCCGATCGCTGCCGCCTTGGTGAACCTGCCCTTCAGCCAGTACCTCGCCATCAGTCCGATGTTCTGCCACGATTGAATGACGCTCAAGGCGCGCTCGTCTTTCTTTTCTCAGGAAGCTGCGACGATGTCTTCGGTGAGTTTCAGGAAAACGTCATCCAGCCGTGCGTCATCGTTGGAGTTGGCGAGCTTCCGGAGGGAGTCCAGCTTGCCCATCGCAATGATCTTCCCTCTGTCGATTATTGCGATTTTGCTCGCGTACTCTTGCGCAATGTCCAGATTGTGCGTGGAAAGGAATATCGTCGTCCCATTCGCCGCCGTGCTTGCGATCCACTGGTTCACGAACCTCTGCGTTCTGGGATCGAGTCCACTCAGCGGTTCGTCCAGGACGAGAAACCTCGGATCATGAAGCGTGGAAGCGATGATCGCAACCTTCTGCTTCGTCCCCTTGGAGAGGCTTCCCACCAGAGCGTTTCGCTTCTCCTCGATGTCAAACGTCTTCAGGGAACTGGAAATCTTCTGGCTCAGTTCCTCATCGGGGACCGCCCTGATCTTTCCGACGAAACTGAGGAACTCAGCGACCGTGAGATTCGTGTACAGCGAGGCGTTTTCCGGCACGTAACCAATGATTTTCTTGGCTGCCTCCGGATTTTCAAGGATATCGATGCCGTCGATTCTCACGGAGCCGCTCGTGGGTCTCAGGATTCCGACGATGATTTTCAAAAGTGTGGATTTCCCGGCCCCGTTAGGGCCTAGGAGACCCACGACTTCTCCCGAACCGATCCTAATAGAAACGTCGTTTAGCGCGACTACGTCTCCGTATTTCTTCGATAAATTTTCAATTACGAGGTCTGTCATGGTCCCTCTTCACCTGTCCTGGCTTTAACAGGGCTGATATTGACGTACAATCATATAGGGATTGATTGCCGGGGAGCGAAGAAATATTAGGGTTGAGATTGATAATACCCAGTTTTATTACAATCTGACCGAATGATGACAAGTGAAGCATGGGAAACTATTTTTTGATCTAGTTTCTGGATGCTCAGACAGGCAAGGATGAAGAAAAAGCGGTGTCAGATTGGGCCTTGCAAACCCAGAACTATCGTATCTTATGCAAACGTGAAGAGCTTTTGAGTTCCCGAAAGTTGCATCGCAACTCTCCTCACAGGAATCTCAAGGATAAGGGAAAAGCAAAAAGACCTGTAGCTTGCTTGTAAAGCAAAATTAGCGTAAGAAATTTTGGATTATCTCAAAGAGATCACCGGTTCGGACGGAAGCGAGCTTGCTGGCAAAAAAATTGCGATGTGCGTCACTGCCAGCGTTTCGATTACGGAAGCTCCAAGGATCGCGAGGGCGCTTATGCGCCACGGTGCCGACGTGACGATCGTCTTGACCAGAGAGGCACGCGACCTCGTCTCGTCCCCGGTCTTCGAATGGTCCACGGGAAACAGGCCGATAACCGAGATCACTGGGAGAGTCGAGCACGTTGAACTCGCATCATCGGTCGACCTCGTGCTGGTCGCCCCGTGTACCGCGAACTCCCTCTCAAAGTTTGCTTCCGGAATCGCTGACGATCCGGTCTCCACTCTGATCTGTACAATTCTTGGCACTGGCGTGCCGCTGGTGATCGCACAGGCAATGCACGAGCCCATGCTCAAAAATCCCATCTTGCAGGAATCAATGGAGAAGCTGAAAAAAATAGGCGCCGCATTCGTCTCGGGCCGCCTAGAGGAGTCTAAGTCTAAACTTGCCACCCCTGAAGAAATACTCGAGGCGGTAATTGCCTCGTTATCCCCAGAAAAACCACACGAGTACAATCTCGAATTACAATCGATCGGTTTTCTGATCACAGCGGGCCCCACCAGAGAACCGATTGATCAGGTTCGCTTCATCTCAAATGGGAGCTCGGGAAAGATGGGCGTTGCCCTAGCTCAGGCATGCTTGAGGGGTAGTGCTGGAGATGTATGCTTGATCGCCGGGCCGGGGGTATCCATTCCACCCAACATCAAGGATATCAAGAACGTCGTTACGACAGAGGAAATGCTTCAGGCCGTTTTGAAGGAGCTCGATTCAGGAAAATACGACGTCTTCATCTCCGCTGGAGCGCCGGCCGACTACGGCGTTGCCCACCCGAAGAGCGGCAAGATAAACACCTCCGAAAAGGAGCAATTGTCAATTGAGCTCAACGCGACCCCTAAGATCATCAAGGCGGCCAAAGATAAACACCCCGAAGTCTGCGTCGTGTCTTTCAAGGCGGAATATGGTTCCGAACTGATCCGCCGCTCGAAGGAAAGCATGCAACAGTCCGGCTCCGATCTGGTGGTTGCAAACGACGTGAGCCGCGGCGACATTGGATTTGGCTCCGACCAAAACGAGGTCACCCTCGTACCCAGAGAGGGCGACCCGAAGTTCCTGAAAAAGGCTACGAAAGATGAGATCGCAGATCAGATCCTGGACTTCATCGTTGAGAGAAAGCTCGTGAATTTTTAGAGCGCCTATGGCCTCGCTCATCGTGGCCGCGATCCAAAGCGGCCTGTACCCAAAGGACGAGGCCCGCGCGATCCGCGAAACCGTCCAGTTCGTCAGGAAGGCCGTCGAACAACATTCAGCGAGACTGGTCTGCCTCCCGGAGCACTGGCTGATCGACAAGATTTTGCATGGGGAAGGGGATCCGCTCTACGGCGTTTTTTCCGATCTCGCGAGATCCCTCAACGCATACGTCAATCTGGGAGGAATCTACGAAAAGACAGAGGGGAATGCGGCTACCTTTTTCGTTAGCCCCACGATCTCTCCCGCGGGCAAAGTTGTCTCAAAACAGAAAAAGGTCCACCTCTTCAGGCGAGAAAACGAGATCGCCGTAGGTGGGGAAGCCTTCGAACCCTTCCATATCGATGATGTCACAGCTGGCGTGATGGTCTGCCACGACGTCGTCTTTCCGGAGAGCGCGAGATCTCTCGTTTTAAAAGGAGCAGCACTCCTGCTCAACCCTTCCCTCATCCCTTCTCGGGGAATAGTCCCGTGGAGGGCTTACTTGTTGGCACGCGCACTGGAAAACCGGGTGCCGATCATTGCCGCGAACCCCTTCTTGGGTACACACGTGCCGGGAAAAAGTGAGCTGCTAGGATTGACATACGAAAAGCCGCAGGGCATTATGCAGGTAAAAGAACTCGCAAAGCCGTTGACCGGCAAGAGAACGTACATCGCGCAGCTTTCATTTGACGAAGAATCTGCGGCGCTGAGACATGAGAGACTGTCTGAAAGACGGCCGAAAGCCTACTTCAAAGATTGAATGTCACTCCAAAAAAGAACTGCTGCGAAAAAATTTTGCAGTTCGACGTTCTGCGGCTCGAAGAGAATCGTGCGATATATAGCTGCCCCTGTCTAGTACAGAGGGCGGCTTCGATTTCTCTTAATTAGCTTCGATCGCGCTATACTCCTAGACTACTTTTCTCTGGCGAAATTCCGGGATGACGGTTCAAGGACAACAGCAACAAGGTCCAGACTACTATCCATTCAGCCTCGGGCTTGAGGGAGCGGGCGATCCAAGAAAGTACGCCTTCCTCATCTCCGGAAAAGACGACAAGCGGGTCTCCACACAGGGCGAGGTTCTGATCCTCTTTTTGAAACACGGAGCCAAGATTATCTCTCAGTGGGGGTACCTGGATGAAGCCCGCCACGATTTTGTTCTTTGTTTAAAGTGTGATATGAGTAACGCGGATATTACACCCGACGGCCTGATCCTCGAGCTGCGCCTTTCGAAATTCATTCGAAACGTCCGCTCGCGGCGGATGGAAAATCGTCTGTTTCACGGATTTTCCTTTCCCGTGACATTCTTGGACAACCGTGTGGTAATTCTGGACTCCCAGATCACCTTTTTGATCGAGCAGCAGCTCAAAACGCCGGAGCAAAGAGCCGCGCTGGTCGAAGTTGGCCGCATCTATGCGCTGGACATCGTCCGGCAGATCCGAGCGAAGTTCCCGCGCAACTCTCCCGAGCAAGTTATCTTCGAAAATGCTCTGGAGTACTTCAAGGCAGTCGGCATCGGACGTTTCAGTTTGTTCGACGCGGACGAAAAATCCGTGCAGGCAATTATCCGCGATCCGCCCCTGTCTCACAGGGGGGAGGCGACTGGAAACCACTTCATCCACGGCATCGTGGTCGGCCTCGTGGAGGCATTCCAAGAGCGCGGGACCATCGTCACTGAGGATCTCTACGATCGAAAGACCGGCCGCCTGTTCATCTCGGTGCTCAACAAAAAGAACGAACCTACCTCCGAACAGTCGTCCGCCATCGATGTCAAATTGAAGGCGTTGGAAGAAGTCGAGAAGGTGATCAGCTCAATTGAAGGGCCGAAAAAGGATTTGCAGATGCCCTCCACTGTTGTGTCTACGGGTTCTACAGCCACTTTGAAGCAAGTGCTCAAGACCTACGAGCACGAGGGGTGGGTAGGTGGGAAAATCGGGTACGTCCCCGAAGTCCCGAAAGAGCTTTCATCGCCGCCGATCGTCGTAAAGTACAATGACTCGCACACCTCAGCGGACGCGAAGCAGAGAGCTGTAACCCAATCCATTGTCGCTACAAAAGCGCCTGCAAACGCGGTTCAGGAAGATCCTTCTAAGAAGAGCTCCCAAATTTCTTCGAAGGTACCCGAAACGAAACCCAAGAAGAAGATCGCCGAAGACGAAGATGAGGACGA
>JASHPQ010000095.1 GCA_030037995.1 Nitrososphaerales archaeon
GTCGCTCGCCCAGACCCCGATCCACTTTGCGGTGGGGACGGTGAGGTCGCGCAAGTGGGCAGCGTTCGCAGATCCGCTGATGATTACCATGGCTATGTGCTCTCCATACACATCTCCGTCGGACATTACGTAAACTGGGAGATTCAGCTCCTTGTTGAGCCGTTTCAGCATGTACCGGGTGGACCTCGGCGCCTGTCCCGAAGTGTCTATCAGGATCGCCTTGTACTTCTTCTCGACCTGTTCCTCCACGAACCTGGTAAAGATCCCTCCCTTTTCGACGGCGATGACCATCTCTGCTGAAGTGTCTACAAATTCTGCAGTACTTAGCGACGGCCCTATCAAGTACCCGTCGGGGTGAGAAGAGAGATTTAGGCGCCTCCCCTCAAATCGCGGCACGGTGTACTCGATGGTCAGGTCTCCAAAGATTGCGCTTCGTTCCTCTGGGTAGATCTTGAACTCTTCCCGGGCTCTCGAAAGCACCGTCTCAAGGTCCGTGATGATCTCATCTGACTCCGCTTGGTCGACAAACTCCATGGCGTCAGCTTGGGAAGAGTAGTAGGCATCCCTGAGCGTGGACGTTTTGCCTTGCTGCACCAGTCTGTCAGCGAAATACGCCAGCCAGAGCATCTGGGTAAAGGGCCGGATATGCTTGATGTTTCCCGAGGATCTCTTCACGTTCACCTTGTCAAGGACGTACTGCTTCAACTTGGGATCGTAGATGATGTTGCTGACCGACCTGCTCGGGAAGAGAAATTCGGGGAATCTTGACTGGTCGAGATCGTTGTAGGTCTTCTCGCCGAGCTCCTTGAGCTCTTTGAGAAGCTGCTCCTTACGAGCCGTTGCCAAATTCCTCGAGGCTTTGCTGGGCATTCTCGCTCACTGTTTTCCCCTTTAATTTAGCTGCTTGGTCTTTTTCCACGGCGTCTGTTACTTCCTTTGCGGTCTCCGCGCTTATGGCGTTGTCGGACTCCGAACCGGGCTCTATGGCCACATCGCTGCCGAGGAGCTTTTTGTAGCTGGGCAGTTTCCTCCTTCCAGAAAGATCCATTGAGAACTTTGCAATCAGCGGCAGGTACTTCCCGTAGATGTTCATCCTCTTTTTCTGGAATTCCATGGAGCCCTTTCTTGAGACGTAGGCGGCGAGTTTCCGAAGCACTTCTCTGGTGCCGTTTTTGAGTTCCCTTTCGAGCTCAGGCCTGTCCGCCAGGTACTCCTTCCCCACTGTCTTGAAGGGCACCTTGGTGGAGCAAACGTGGGTGATTATGGCGATCGGCGCATCCTGCGGGATCTTGTAGCGCTTCCAGTCGATCTCTTCATTGATGATCCTGAAGGCCACGTCGTTTCCCTCATCGTATAGAAGAGGGATTCTGTTTGCAAACCTGAGGAGCTTGATCCCAGGTGCGATCGAGCTGCCGCCGTACGCGAGTCCGACCTCCACTATGAAGGGAAAGCCGGAGTACGCCGAGGGCGGTCTGACGCACATTGCCACAAACTCCGGTGCTAGCTCTTTCATGATCCCGGCCTGCATGATCTGCTCCCCTAGTGGAGATAGACAGGAGGCATCAGGAGGGAGGAATTCTTCAAACTGCGGGAGAGAATTTACAAACTTTACAACGTCCTCGTTTCCGAGAGTCTTAGGTTTCCTAGCTTCCTCGAAACCAGAAAATGCTAGAAACTTTTGCGCAGTTTTCTCTCCGACCCTGTGAAAATTGGTTGTCATGAATTTTACGAGCGTAGCCTCGTTGGTCTGCTTCAAAAGTCGGCGCAGGGCTTCGACATCGATCCCGTACGGATGAGGTAGAGTCTCGCCGGGAGGAGGAGGGATCGCTGTCGTCCCCCTCATGTAAATTGTAGCCTTCGCCTCCGGATCGACCAGAGTAATGTTAGCATACGGTGTGACTAGTGCCGTCTGCTTGAAGTAATCTTGGATCTTCTGCCCCGCTCGAAAGTAATCCCCCATCAGGGTGAGCTGCACAGAAGTTCCCGTGCTCTCCGAAGGCTCAGTATTGTGCTTTAGGATCACCGGTTTGTTTTCTTGAATGTCGATCAACATGTCCATCACATGGCTCGTTTTTCCGTCAAAGCAAGAAGAAATAGTGACTGGCCTGTTCGTAGTAATCTGAGCGTAGAGGATCGCCATGGTCCCGCCCATGCCGAACATGCCTCGGGACTGCTTCAGCTTGTACTTCGAGCCGTAGAAAACCCTCCCGAAAGCGTTCGGAAGATGCTTTGCCTCGATCCCAGGGCCGTTGTCCTTGACGGTCAAAACATAAGCTACCTGATCGCCAGCCTTCGTCCCTTCCGGTGCGAGCCCTATGGTGACAGTGACCTCCGGGAGGATAGAAAATTGTTCACAGGCATCCAGGCTGTTCTCAACAAGCTCCCTGACCGACGTGTAGAGCGCCCTGGAAGGATTGCTAAAGCCTGCGAGATCTCGGTTACGGTAGAAAAATTCGCTCGGCGAAATCTCTGAGTACGTTACCTTCTGCTGGCTCGCGACCATCCTATTCTGTCGGACTCCGGTACGCGAGATTCATTTTAGGGACTAGGGCAAAAAACAAGACGCAAGACGCTCAACATTTTGTGGCCTGCGATAAAAATATTCCCGCTCTTGCCCGACGAAAAACGATTTCACCGATCAGCTCTGCTCGGGAGGTCTTTGGGTTTCCCAGAGCTGCATCCTGTCGAGCTTCTTTTTGGTTCTGTATTTTTGCAGCAGTTCGTACGCCGACTTGTGGGTACCGCCCTTTGCGAGCTTGTCGATCGCCTCTTTCGCGATCTTCGATTCCTCCGGATCCCCGATTATGGCGACCGTGTGTCCGTAAATCGAAATCTCTGATTGGGTCAGCTCCTCTATAATCTTCCTGGCTTTCCCCTCGGTCCCGATCAGGCGGCTCTTAATTCTGACCAGAGCGTTCTCGGACTTGCCCGCGTACTCCCTCAGATCGATTAAAGTCAAAATGCGCTCCTCCTGCAGCAGTGAGAATGCCCTCTGCGGCGAGAAACCCCTAGCGATCGCGGATACGATGTCATACGCCTTAAACGGATTTGCTTCCAGGAGCGCTTCTGGCTCATAACTGATCCTCGTCTCCCCAGTTTTGCCGTCAATTTCCAGAGTGACCCCGCACCTCCTTTCGATTTCGGTTTTGACGACTCCCTCCTTTCCCACCAGCGCCCCTATCCGCTCCAGAGGCACCCTAACAATTTGTTCAGAACTCAAAAAACTCTAGGCTCCCACTTCTCTCGTTTGGTTCTCTTCGTTCTCATCCTCGCTCTTAGACTTTCTTCCCCGGATCCTCGTCAGCAATTTCTCCTCGTCCTCCTCCGTTCGTATGCCTCTTTTCTGGAAAAACTTGTTGATGTTGGAAATGTCCCTTCTGAGGAACTCTTCGGAAGCGGGGTGTTCTGTGGAAACCGCTGAGCCGAAATCAAAAAAGATCAGACTACCTTCGAGCTTCATAATATTGTATTCGGAGAGATCGGAGTGCACCAGGCCTGCCTTCTGGTAGATCAGACGCATCGCTTTGATTACTTCAATATAGTCAGACCTCGTAGCTTTTACATCGATCAACCGCGGCGCAGGAATTCCGTCTTTGCCTATGAACTGCATCACGACCACATTCCCCTGAAAGGCGAAAGGCTCGGGCACCGGGACCCCTGCAGAGAAGGCGGCCTTCAAGTTGATGAACTCCTTCCTTGCCCAAAGCTCAGCGATTCCGCGACTGTCTCTACGGATCTTGTCAAACCGCGGATCTCCCACGATGTACTGTAGCCGCTTTTTGTAATCCGAAGAGGCAACGAGGTAAATTTTCACGGCTACGTCAGTCCTGTCCGTCTTCACTCCCCAGTAAACCCGTGCCTCTTTTCCAGAACTGATGACGCCGTTCAGGTAAGAAAAGACGTCCGCGTTCGAGAGATCGTAAAGGATCATTAGAGTTTTGCGGTCGAAGACCTCCTCGAATACGGACCTTTCTTCCTCGTTCTTGAGGATGACACGATCCCGCTTGTCGATCCGCTCTGCTTCCCGATGAAATTTTTGGGTGCTTTCTTCTCCACTCTCGTCTCTTTCGCGAACGTACTTCAAGTTGGCTGCTTTAGCGTCCTAGTAAAACTGTTTGCGATCCATGGGAAAAAGTCTTGCGCCACAGAACCGAGTGATCTTTTGAGTAAAACTACACGTTATTTCAAAAGTAGAAACATGAGAGGTCTGGAATATCTGCCCCATTGCCTGCTCTCCTAAAGACAACGGGATCCGAAAGTACTTTCCCTTATAGAGCTATGAAGAACAACAAACAATAACCAATGAAGTTCAATTGGATCCATCAAATTACCTTTTGCTCGCCCGCGCACGTGAGCTAACCTAGGGGGCCTCTCCACCCTTAATCTTGAGAAAATTTTCCAGATTAGTCTTATCTAAGGCAATCTGAGCCCAGAAACGCCCTAATCATGAGGGACCGCAACTTAAAACAATGAGTTTTTTGGGACATCAGAGGTTGATACAATTCTCAACTCTTTATCCGCATAAAGGCGTAATCCAGATTGAAAGGTTCCCCCGTTGATCATCAGAAGTGCTTTTTCAAGCATCGGCCCCTTCTCTTTTTAGCAGCGTGTCCTGATGTATGCTTCAGAAAGAGAGGTTCTCCCAAATTTGATTTCGATTGCCATCCCGGACTCCATGTTTCTCGAAGATGACACCCTTCGCGAGAAGACAGTAAAGGTTGGGTTGATCGCTCGTTCTGCTGCGATTTTTGGAATCGAGCGAATCTACATCTACAGAGAACCGAGCAGGAACGGGGAAGCCGATTATGATACTGCAAAAGTGATTTTCGAATACGCTGAAACTCCGCAATATCTTCGAAAGCGACTGTTCGGGAGGCGCAAGGAATTGGAGTTCGCAGGCTTGCTCCATCCACTGAGGATTCCCTCCCATCTCAGAGACTATGCTGTAGAAGCTAACGAGGTTCGCGAAGCCGTGGTGGTTCTTCAGAACGGAGAGCTGATGGCGGACATCGGTGCAAGGCAGCTCGCCGCGGTGGAGGGGAGGGTTCAAGAGGGCCAGCGTCTGACTGTCAGGATCATTTCGATGACTCCTCTTATCGTTCGTGTAGAGGAAAGACCTTCAGTTGAGTACTGGGGCTATGAGATTCGCAGGGCCCCTTCGCTGGCACGTTTTCTGAAGAGCTCCAACTTTGAACTACTCTTGCTTACCTCTCGACTCGGGGTCGGCTTGGATACGATCTGGAAGGAATTCTGCGAAAAGTGCGCGTCTGCTCCAAGAATTTTAATCTGCTTCGGATCTCCGGACAAAGGGGTTGACCAGATTCTGAAACAGGAAAAAGCGAGAGTTACCGATTTTCCTTCCCTCTATATCAACACCTTGCCTCATCAAAACGTGGAAACGGTCCGGCTGGAGGAAGCGATTCTCGGCACTCTTGCAATTGTAAACTTGGTAGCCCGTGTTTGACTTTCCATTTTTCAAAACTACTCCGGTTAGCTTCGGCCGGGAGTCTCAAATTTTCAGAAATCTGTATTCCATCGCTAAACGCTTAAAAACAATATTCGTCGAACTCGATTAATACGGCGTTTTTCTGTTGGGCCATCGTAAGCATAGCACACCTAGGCGAGGCTCTCTCGCATTTTCGCCCAGAGCTCGTCATCAGGTGCTTGTTCCCAGGATAAGGAACTGGACAACCAGAGGAATAGACAAGCCGACTTTAGGGGGATTCCCCCTTTTCAAAGTGGGTATGGTTCAAATTGTTACTCTGGATGATAGAGAAAAGACTCCTAATTTCGGAAAGCCGATGTTCAATCCGGCAACGGTCCTGTCCGCTCCCTCTGTTACCGTTTATGGGTTTAGAGGCTACGGCAGGAAGAATGGAATTGATTTTGCCCTCGTAGATGTTTTTGCCAATAATCTTCCAGAGGAGATTCAGGAGAGGATTTCCTTCGTCCGGAATTCGAAAGACTCGGAGTCCTTCGATGCCTCGTTAAAAAAAGCAGAAAGCATGCTTGGACAGATTGTGAATTTTGCAGCAGTCGTGGGCGTGACGCCGAACGAGGCGGGTTTAGCCAACGGCAATCCCCAGATTCAAGAGGTTGGGATTGTGGGAGGTAATCCGAAATCGCAATTTGAATATGTAAAGGAAATCGTAGGAAACACGATAAAGGCTTCGGATTACTTCAAGCCTGGTGCCTACGTAGACACCATTGCTATAACAAAGGGCAAAGGGTTCGAGGGCGTCATTACCAGGTTTGGCGTAAAGCGGAAGCAGCACAAGTCGCGCAAGACCGTCAGGGAAGTGGGAGTGATCAGTCCTTGGCATCCGGCGACGGTAATGTACACTGTTCCAAGAGCTGGACAGATGGGCTTTCACCAGCGAGCAGACAAAAACAAGCGAATCCTCGCAGTCTCCAATGCCCAGCAAAACCCCATTACGCCGAGTGGTGGGTTTCCTCATTTTGGAGATGTCAGAGGCGATTATGTGATCGTCCGAGGTTCGGTGCCCGGGCCGATAAAGAGACTTGTTGACACAAGGTTGCCCCTTTATCCCCGGAGGCAGAAGGTGCAACCCCCTCGTGTTGTAGAGGTCAACATCGCGGGCAAAGCCATGCCCTTGATTTCAGCTCCAGCGCCTTCAAAGTAAAAAGTGGTTTTAGCTGATGCAAGCGAAAATTTTGGATCTGGAAGGGAAAGAAGGAGATCCTCTGGATCTTCCAACGGTGTTCAGCACTCCGATCAGGGATGACGTAATCAATAGGGTCTATGTTGCGCTAGCTTCTCATAAAATGCAACCACAGGGGAGAGATCCTTTGGCGGGTGAAAGAACCAGTGCCGAGTCTGGGCATCCACCCACAGGCCGAGGGATCTCTAGGATTCCCCGAGTGAAGGGTGAGCGGTATTCCAAGTCAGGAATGGCGGGAGCAGTTGCAAGCACCGTGCACGGCAGACTGCCGCATCCTCCCAGGTCTGAGAAAGTTATCCGAAAGGAGATCAACGAAAAGGAAAAATACCTCGCTACTGCATCGGCGATCGCCGCGACTGCGGATCACACTCTGGTCCAAAAGAGAGGCCACAAATTTTCTTCGAAACTCCCAATTATAGTGTCCAACGACTTGGAGAACATTACAAAAGCACGGGACTTGAAGAAATTCTTTGCCGCTGTTGGAGTCGACAAGGATATTAAAAGAGCTGCTAACAGAAAGAAGAAGGTCACGAGCGCACTCTCGAAAAGGATCAGACCGAGCGTCGGTCCACTCATCGTTGTTTCGAAGCCTTCAAAGTTGAGGGAGGCTTCAGGATCATTTGAAGGACTGAGCGTCGCTACAAGCTCGGGCCTATCTGTTCTCGATCTCGCTCCCGGATCCATTCCTGGGCGGCTGACCATCTGGACCAAGGATTCTCTTTCTGGAATCTCAAAAAACGTCCTGAATGTTGGAGGTAACTGATAGTTGAACCCTGAAGATGCCCTAAAGGTCGTAATCAGGCCTTACGTGACGGAAAAGACCTTTGATCTCATCGAGCGACAAAATAAGTTGTGCTTCCTCGTTGACATCAAGGCCTCCAAGAAGAAAATCAAGAGTGCCATCGAGACGTTGTATCAGGTGCGAGTCGCGAGTGTGAACACTGCGATCACCATAATTGGGAAGAAGGCGTTCGTTCGATTTGCTCCGGAAAGTTCGGCAACGGATCTTGCTTCAAAACTAGGACTGGTGTAGCATTTGGGTAAGAGGATCTTACAGCGCCACAGGGGCAAGGGAGGTCTTCAGTATCGGGCACCCCAGATTGGCAAATTTGCAAAGGTACGCTATCCATTTGTCCCCGAGGGGCAGACTGCCGAAATGAAAGTACTTGACGTAGTCCACGAAAGGGGAAGGGCCTATCCTTTAGCGGAGCTGGACTACTCCGGAAAGAGATTCTACATCCCAGCGGTCGCTGGAACTACCGTCGGAACGCAGATTCAGATTGGTCCCCAAGCTTCACTGACTTCGGGGAACATTTTGCCACTCTCTAGTATCCCAGAAGGTACGGCGATTTGCAACATCGAGCGGTATCTCGGAGATGGTGGGCGTCTTGTGAGACAAGCGGGTGAATCTGCAATTCTTTTCGCGAACACCGCCCAGGGCTCGACCATCAGGATGCCTTCTGGTCGCACGGCTTTCCTTTCTCCGAGGTGCCGCGCCTCAATTGGTATAGTCAGTGGAGGAGGAAGAGTGGAAAAGCCGTTTCTCCGGGCAGGAGCCAAATATCATTTGATGAAGTCAAAGGGCAAGGCATATCCTCGCATGCGTGGGATTGCGATGGCGGTCGTTTACCATCCATTCGGAGGTGGCAGGCATCAGCATCCTGGCAAGTCGACTTCCACCTCTCGCAATGCGCCTCCAGGTAGGAAAGTAGGAAACATTGCTCCGAGGAAGACCGGCCGAAAGAGAATAGTTAGGCCTGAGGACAAATTATAGTAAGAGAGTAAGGTAAAAGATGCCGAGAGAGTTCAAGTACCGAGGTTATTCTTTAGAGCAACTTCAGGGAATGTCCTTCGAGTCCTTTTTGGGACTGTTGCCTTCGAGGCAGAGACGATCTTTGAATCGGGGGATTTCGGATGAGAAGAAAAAGTTGATCGAAGAGAGCAGGCTTGCGAAGGACGGAAAGACCAAAAACCCCATCAAAACTCACGCGAGAGACATGGTCATCCTGCCCTACATGGTGGGCTTGAATATACAGGTTCACTCTGGCCGCGAATTCGTGCCCCTTGAGATCAAACCGGAGATGGTGGGCCGATACATTGGGGAGTTTGTAATAACGAACAAGAAAGTAGTGCACGGTACACCAGGAATCGGCGCGTCCAGATCAAGTCTGTACGTCCCGCTAAAGTAAATCGCGAAAAAGTATCATCTCAAAATTCTGTGGTTTCTAAATCACTCAGAGCATTACAGTAAGGTATTTATCACCTCGAAGAAGGAAGGCCTCTCTCTACCATAGTGTTACACGACAGTTGCCGCTTTTCAGGTACTCTTTTCAGAATTATGACCCTCTTCTTCACATCAGAGCAGCGGGAAGGGAGGTGGATGTGTCTCCAAAGACCGCCAGAGAAGTGTGCAAATCAATTAAAGGGATGTTTTTGCATGACGCAAAAGATTACCTTGAGGCTGTCACCGAAAAGAAAGCAGCCGTACCCTTCAGACGGTTCAAAAGAGGGGGCGCTCACCGTTCAGAGATCAACGGCTTCCATGCGGGCGGATACCCGGTAAAAGCTGCCGCTAAAGTACTAGAAGTTCTCAATAACTTGGAAGCAAACTCGGAATTTAAAGGCAGAGATTTGGATCGGATGAAAATCATTCACGCCAGCGCTGCGAGAGGGAGAATAATCAAGGCCTATACCCCAAGGGCGCAGGGAAGATCTTCGCCGTCGTTCAATACCCTGGTCCACATAGAACTTGTGGCAACAGAGGCGTAGATCTTTCTTTGGCAACCACCACAATCACAACCACTAAGAAAGTCCTAAACAAGTTTGAAAGGAACGCGGAAATCGACGAATTCCTAGAAAAGTCGCTGACCGAAGCTGGTTATGGTGGAGTTGACATCACAACTTCCCCAGTGGGAACTAGAATCACTTTGTTCGTTCAAAGACCCGGTCTCGTTATTGGCCGCAGAGGAATGGGAATCAGGGATCTCACTGAAAAACTCGAAAAGAAATTCGGGCTACCGAATCCCCAGATTTCCGTGGTTGAAGAAGAAGTCCCGGAGCTGAATCCCCGGATAATGTGCTCGCGAATAGCTCAGACTGTCGTGCGTGGAACTGCATTTAGGCGCGCCGCGCTCTGGGCGATGAATTCCATGATGAACGCGGGAGCTCTGGGCGTTGAAATTACAATCTCTGGAAAGTTGAGGAGCGAAAGGGCTCACTTTGAAAAGTATGTTTCTGGTGTCGTCCCAAAAAGTGGTGAAACTGCGGACAGAATTGTGCGCAGAGCCACGACAGATGTTCTCTTGAAGATGGGACTGTATGGAGTAAAAGTGAGTATTGCGATAAAGAACTCGATTGCTCCTGATGTAGAATTGATTGACCTCACCGGTGGGACTACTGAAGCCGGCAGTGAACATCAGAGTACGGCGGAGCAGCAGCAACAACAGCCGACGCCCGCTCAACAGGAGCAACCTCGCCCTAAGGAAGGTCAGGCCCCTAGATCCTCTCGACGAAGTTCGACGAGCAAAAAGGAGTCAGTGAAAGAAGTTGAAACGACTCAAAACTGATGAGCTATCCAGTTTATCGGATCAGGATCTGGTAAAACGGCTGAATGATCTTCGATCCGAACTCTCTCGACTGAGATCTAGTGCTGCTCGCGGCACTTTGAAAAAGGAACTTGGGGAAATCAAAACGGTGCGTCGAAATATTGCTAGAATCCTCACTACCATAAACGCAAAGAAGGTAGAAGCACCGGTTAAGCAAACGAAAGCACCAGAGCCTGAGGCCGTCGCAGCTGAGACAAGTACCGCATCCATGGAAAAGTGAGCCGCATTTGTATTCAGGAATGTTGATAGGTCGGGAAATCGAAGTACTGGCTTCTCGCGATAAATCGATGCTAAATCTCAAAGGTCTGGTCATAGACGAAACGAAGAACATGCTCGTAGTCGTTACTCCGTTGGAGAGACAGGTAAAGATTCCAAAGTCAATAATCACGCTGAGCGTTTCTAACAGGAGGAGAAATGAGAAAGCATTGATCATCGAAGGTTCAAAATTGATAGGCACTCCGGCTGAGAGAATAAAAGGGTAGAACAAAAATATGTCGCAAGCGAGAAGCATCGGACTGGACGTAAAACCTCCTTCAAGACAGTGCGAGGATCCAAACTGTCCGTTTCACGGTTCTCTGAAGATCAGGGGCAAGCTGCTGACCGGAAAGGTCGTAAGTGTGTCCGCGAAGAACATGGCGGTTATCCAGAGGGAATCTACCCAGTTCAACAAGAAGTACATTCGGTATTTGAAAAAAAGGCATAAACTTCACGCTCATCTATCTCCTTGCTTTGAACTTAAGATTGGGGATGTTGCTACCGTGGCCGAGTGCAGGCCGATCTGCAAGAGCGTCTCGTTCGTTGTCGTGGATCGTGTGAGGGCGGGTATTCCTGCGGCTCCCGGGGCAAAGTAACAAAGGATATCTTGATGGGCATTGTCGACAAAGTCGAGGGCCGTTTCTGCAAAAGGAGTGTCAGAGTTCAAGCTCTACATCACGCGGGCTGTTCCGGTCAACGCGATCATTACATGCGCAGATAATACTGGAGCCAAAACTCTTCGCGTCGTAAATGTGACGCGTTATCATGGAAGGTTGAAGCGAGTCCCGGCAGCATCGGTCGGCGATCATATTACTGTGGTCGTAAAACGAGGCCCGCCTGAACTGCGGAAGCAGACTTTCGGTGCGGTAATAATTAGGCAGAAGTATCCAGTTAGGAGAGTCAGCGGTCAGAGGATCATGTTTGAAGATAACGCCGCCGTTATAATAACTCCAGAGGGGGATCTAAAGGGGACTGATATCAAGGGCCCTGTTGCTGCCGAGGCTGCCGAGCGCTGGCCGAGGATCGCGAATCTCGCCACCATGATCGTATAGCCTGGAGATTGAATTTCTTTGAAGGCGTCTACTAGTTCATCAAAGCCAGTAAAGGTCAGGAAGGATCTTGCAAACAGCCCCATTAGGGAAAAAGGCCTCGAACTCGCCAGAGCAATGCTCTCTACTGACTTGAAGGCGAAGTACGCGACCAACTCAGTCAGAGTGAGACCGGGTGATAACGTGAAACTAGTCAGAGGCGAATACGCCGGAGTCGAGGGAAAAATTCAGAAGGTCTTTCCTCAGGAAGGGAGAATTACCGTGGAAGGCGTGACCCGTGAGAAGATCGCAGGTGGGACTACGCCGCTCAGGATTCACACATCCAATGTCGTTGTTACCGGTCTGAACCTGGATGACAAGTTTCGCCGGAAGAAATTGGAAGGAACTGCTTGATTTTTCTGCTGATAAAGGGAGAGTGCGTAGTTATAAATGGCTAAGAAGAGCGGTAGTCTCAAAGCAAAAAGATCCGCAACTCCGGCGTTTTGGCAGATTTCGAGGAAGGATAAGCGCTTTGTTGTCCGGACTTCTCCCGGCCCCCATCTCAAGAGCTACAGCTACCCTCTGCTGGTAGTGCTGAGAGACGTTCTCGGGCTGGTGAAGACAAGGCGGGAAGCCCTTTCGGTCCTCAACGAAGGGAAGGTCAGTATTGATGGAAAGATCGTAAAGGCGGAGTCATTTCCCATCGGTTTGATGGACGTAATCGACTTTCCGAACATGGGCCGATCTTTCAGAATGGTTCCTCACTACGGTCGACTGGTCCCGGTCGAAATCGGAGCTAACGAAAAAGGATTGAAGCTTTGCCATGTAAAGTCGAAGAAGACCGGACGGGGGTCCAAGATAAGTTACGGCTTGCACGATGGTCGAGTGATATTCCCCGAGGCTGAAGTCGACATAAAGCCCGGCGATGCTTGCATTATAAAAATTCCCACTCAAGAATTCCAGGCGAGTTTCAAGCTCGGAAAAGAGACCCTAGCTCTTTTGATTCGCGGCGAGAGGTCGGGCGAGATCACAACTGTGGAGGACGTGAAGCCTGGCACCTACTCCAGAGGATCTATTGCCACAGTAAGATTTGCTGACGGTACATCCTCCGAATTGCCGACTAGCGTACTGCTGCCGCTGGGAAAGCAGGTTCCTGAGATTACTCTGACGAAGTCGGCGGCTTCGTAAATTCATAGAGGGAGATTCTCACTTTGAGCACCACAACCGTTCAAGAGCAAAAAGAGGACCGCACCGAAGACCCGAGGACCGTCAGGATCGGCAAGGTCGTGATAAACATCGGGGTGGGTCGATCTGGGGAGGCAATCGAGCGTGCGAGACGGGTCATCGAAGACCTTGTCCATCAAAAGGCGAGCTCCAGGAAAGCGAAGAAGTCCATTCGAGACTTTGGAATTCACAAGGGGGAACCCATCGGTATGATGGTTACTATCAGAGGCAAGAGAGCCGGCGAGGTTCTGAAGCTGTTACTTCAGGGGAGAGAAAACAGAATTCCTGCTTCGGCGTTTGACGATTTCGGTAACTGTTCGTTCGGGATAAAGGAACACATCGAAATTCCAGGAGTCAGATACAGTCCAGATATCGGAATTTTTGGGATGAACGTGTCCGCCGTCCTGGAGAGGGCAGGCTACAGGGTATCGCGGCGTAACAGGTCTTCAAGCAAGGTGGGAAGGAATCATCGTGTGGGACGGGCAGAAGCTGAAGAATTTTTCAAACGAAACTTTGGAGTGGAAATTGCATAGTTGCCTAAAGAACGTCACGGAAAACCGAGAAAATTCGGCAAAGGAGCAAGGTACTGCAGGCGCTGTGGGCAGTACGGAGCACTAATTCAGAAATACGATCTGATGCTCTGTCGTCAGTGCTTTAGAGAAGTTGCCCCGAAATTGGGATTCAAGAAATTCGAGTGAGTGAAGGAGGAGAAATATTTGGCGGCGAACAACGTGATGGGAAATCTTTTCGCGACAATATACAATAACGAGATCAGGAACAAGAAGGAGTGTTTGGTCATTCCGGCGTCGAAGCTCGCCACAGCCGTTCTGAGATCAATGTCGAAGAACAAGTACATCGGTGAGTTTGAGTTAATCGACGACGGAATCGCCGGCAAATTCAAAATTCAGCTTCTCGGCAGAATCAACAGATGCGGATCTATCTCACCGAGGTACAGCGTTCCGAGGAGTGGGTATACTCCCTGGGAGAGGCAGTTCCTCCCCGCGGTAGGCGTTGGCATTCTTATCGTTTCTACACCTCAAGGAGTAATGTCGCACAACGAAGCTCAGGAAAAGGGTTTGGGCGGGAGATTGATTGGTTATGTCTACTAGCTCCGAGCAAAAGGCAAGTTCCAAAAAGTCCCAGAACCTTAACACCGCAGTGGAACTGCCGGAGGGGGTGAGCGCCAAGTTCAAGGATGGCCAAGTTACCGTTACCGGACCTCTTGGAAAAGTCTCGCAGGATTTTTCGAAGATTCCGGTGGATCTTGAAATTACTGGAAGCTCGGTCAAGCTTGTGACTCATGGAGCTAGAAGGAAAAACAGATCTATAATCAACACGGCGAGATCTCTGATCTCAAACGCAGTTCTGGGCGTGACTAAGGGATACGAATACAAGCTGAAGGTGATCTATGCCCACTTTCCGGTCACAGTCAAAGTTCAGGGAAAGAAGGTTCTTGTGGAGAATTTTTACGGAGAGAGGTCTCCCAGAGTGGCAGAGATTGTTGGGGATACAAAGGCCGAGGTGCAAGGGGAGGATGTAATACTTAATGGCGTTTCCATTCAAGATGTCGGCCAGACCGCAGCAAATTTAGAGCAAGCCACTACTGTAAAACGAAAGGATCAGAGAGTATTCTTAGACGGTGTATATGTGTATGAGCGGATCAGAAAGTAGTTCGACGGCTACGCAACCTGCGAGGAGACAGGATCTTGAAAAGATGCTGGAGCTTCGGAGTAAAATCAAATCGAGGACTCCGTACTTCAGGCGGTTTGAATCATGGCGTTTTGTCAGACTGGAGGAGCCTTGGAGAAAACCAAAAGGAGTCGATAACCATCAGCGTCTGTCCGTGAAGGGATGGCCTCATCTCGTGAAAATTGGTTATCGGGTACCAAAAGAAGTGAGGTACCTGCACCCTTCTGGTTACCGAGACATTCTGGTCCACAATATGAAGGAGCTGGAGGCCCTGTCCGCGGACACGGACGCCGCGAGAATAGCCGCCGGAGTCGGCAGAAGAAAGCGCATCGAGCTCGCGACCAGGGCAAGGGAGTTGGGGATCAGGGTGCTCAACGGTCGGAATCTCCTCTCTGTTACGAAAAGGGAAGGGGAAGAGGAATCCGATGACAGCAAGAAGAAAAAGGACGAATCGAAGGACAAGAAGAAGAAAAAGTAGGAAAGTGAACGGACGATGGCAGACCTTAGCAGCAAGAAGCGCATGGCATCCGAGCTCTTGGGTGTCGGCAAGTCTCGAGTAAGACTAGATCCAGACATCACGGAGCAACTCCAAGACTCGATCACCAGAGAAAGTATTCGTGGCTGGCTTTCAGCAGGTGTGATCTGGGTCGTGCCCAAGAAAGGAAACTCCCGCGGCAGATTTCGCGTTCGCCACCTGAAACGAAAGAAGCGCGGGTTGGGTCAGGGCTCAAAGAAGGGTGCGCAGGGCGCCAGAGTGGGCAAAAAGAGCCTCTGGGTCGCCAGAGTCAGGATGCTTCGGCACGTCCTCAAAACGAAAAGGGATCGTGGGGAGATTACCAATCAGGACTTCAAGTCGCTTTACCTTCAGATAAAGGGAGCTCAGATAAGGACTCGCAAGAGGCTTGACGAAGAGCTAGCCAAGGTGCAGAGGCGATAGAGCAAGCTTGACTTCGAGTCACTACGTTCACTTATTCCGTCGGAGGCGGGAAGGTAAAACCGACTACCGAAAGAGGAAGGGGGTCATCTTGGGAAAATCCCCTTTCGTCTCGGTGCACGTATCGGGAAGATACATTTATTCTCAGCTCCTGAAGCCTGCACCTGCTGGCGACCTGACGATTGTGTCCGCTTCGTCGCGGGACCTTGTGAAGAAATTTGGATGGAAGGGGTCAACGAAGAATCTGCCCGGCGCGTACCTCACGGGGTATTATTTGGGGCAATTGGCTGGGAAGCAGAACATTAAGAAAGCCATCGTCTACTCGGGCGTTGGCCGGTTTATTCACGGTTCCAGGATCGCCTCTCTGATCAACGGTGCAAAAGATGCCGGATTGGAGATTCATGTAGATGACGAAAGCCTTCCAGACGAAGACCGAATTTCGGGAAAACACATAGCGGAGTATTCACAGAAACTGGAGAAGGAACACAAAGACAAACATGGCCAAATTTTCTCAAGACTCGTCTCGTTGGGACTAAATCCTTCTGACTATCCCTCCCATTTTGAGAGCGTAAAGGGCAAGATCGGATCGAACGACCAGAGTTAAATCGGATATTAGCGTGGTTACGAGTATATGTCGCAAAATTCAGTAAGTAGTCCTGCACCCCCTCCGATGGAGAGCCCCTCTGCTCCGAGGCCCCCACCGCAGAGGGAGGAGAGGAGACGGGAGCGCGAGCAGGCGCCTTGGGTGCCGAAAACGCGCCTTGGCGAGCTCGTCGCCACCGGTAAGATAACCTCACTTGAAGAAATTTTCGAGAGCGGCCAGCGAGTAAAGGAGGCCGAGATCGTGAAAAAACTTCTCCCCGACATAAAATCGAATGTGGTTAGCGTTGGCATTGTGCAAAAGCAGACAGACGCTGGAGAAATCACGAAGTTTGCAGCAGTGGTTGCCGTGGGCAACGAAGCTGGATGGTTTGGTGTGGGTAGAGGAAAGGCGGTTCAGATGCGGAGCGCTATAGACAAGGCTACCACTGATGCGTATCTCAACATAATCCCCGTGAAGCTCGGATGCGGAAGCTGGGAGTGTCGAGACGGAAGACCCCATTCTGTTCCCTTCAGAATTACGGGAAAAGGTGGTAGTGTTCGCGTGGAAATCATACCTGCTCCCAGAGGGTTGGGTCTAGTCGCTGGAGAAACCGTAAGGAACCTGCTCGGTCTTGCAGGTGTCAAAGATGCTTGGACTAGAACGTACGGGTCTACGAATACAATGTCTTCAATCGCAAACGCAGTCTATGACGCATTGAAGAAGATCCACGGAATAAGCGTTATCAAATAGGAGACACGGAGGTTCGCATTTCTTGAGTTCGACTACGGCTTCAAAGCAAGCAGAAAGCCATCTACAGAACGGGAGTCTCTTGGTGGTGAATCTGCGGGGAATGGTAAATACCCGGGTGCCCGTCAGGACCACTCTCGATCAGCTAAGAGTTGCTAGAAGGTTCAACGCCACGATAGTTCCGAACGACGATGTGCATTTGGGGATGTTGAATTTAGCAAAGGAACATCTTGCATGGTGCAAGCTGAATGCTGATATCGCGGAGAAATTGCTGAAAGCCAGGTCGGAAAAGTCCTCTGGCACGAAGGTTGCAGAATCGGATCTCTCGAAGGAGCACAAATCTTTTCGCGACATCGCTTCCCAGCTCGAATCCGGGAATATCAAACTTAATTCGGTCAACGAGATTAGGCCCTTTTTCCGTCTGAGTCCGCCTAGGGGTGGCTTCAAGCGTTCTATCCGAAGGCAGCACAGAGACGGTGGAATATTGGGACCAAATGAGGAACTGCCAAACTTGGTAGAAAAAATGCTCTAGCACTTCCGATAAAAATAATGGGTAAGTGAAACCAGAAGAATGGCATCGAGACTGAGAAAAGTTCGGCGGTTGAGAGGTTCAAGGACTCACGGCTGGGGTCAAATTGCACAGCACCGGAGAACCGGTGCGAAAGGGGGATCGGGAATGGCGGGGTTGCACAAACACAAGTGGAGCTACACCGTAAAGTACGCTCCAGATCATTTCGGCTCGAACAAGTGGCATCCCCCGAATCAGGTCGAGATTAACCGGTGGATCAACCTTTACCAGCTGGAATCTCTCAGCTTCAATGGAGGCGAAATCGATCTCGTCTCAATGGGGTACGACAAATTGCTCGGACAGGGAGCGGTTCGCGCTGCTTTGAAAGTCAAAGCTCGTCGTGCCTCAGAATCAGCCATTAAGAAGATCAAAGCCGCTGGCGGAAGCATTGAAGTGCTCGAGGTCGCCGAGAAAGAGGAAGAGAAACCCGCCCCTGCGAAGGGAAACCAACCGCCTCAAAAGGGGAAAGAGGCACCTAAAAAGACGGTTCAGAAATAATAAATCATTCTTTTTTCAAACTACGGACGCTCTGGCGCGATCAAAATAAAACAACCTGCGGAAAATTAGAATCGATGGTCGAATAGTTTGGGAGCAGTCAAGGATTTCGTGAAGGGTGCCGCGACTGTACTCCCTGAAATTCGCAAACCCGTGAGGAAGCCTTCACTGAACGAGAAACTGATGTGGACCGCAATCGCCCTCATAGTCTACATGGTGATGGCGGTGACTCCGCTAACTGGGGTTCCAATCGGCGCTTCGAACCCCAACTCCTACTCCAGTATCATATTTGCATCCCAGCAAGGAACTCTGATGACTTTGGGGATTGGGCCTATTGTTACCGCTGGGTTAATTTTACAGCTCCTTGCAGGTTCAGAGATCATTAAAGTAGATTTCCAGAACCCTGACGACAGAGCAATTTTCACTTCCGCGACCAAGCTTCTGACGATGATCGTGATTGTCGTCGAGGCGTCCGCCTATCTGATTGGAGGTCTGTTCGGGTCGATCGCGCCTGCTGCTGCGATTGCGATTTTCTTTGAGCTTTTCGCTGCTTCCGTGATCGTCATGCTTCTCGATGAGATGATTCAGAAAGGCTGGGGGATAGGCAGCGGAGTCAGTTTGTTCATTCTAGCAGGGGTGGCTCAGAGGGCAATGTGGGACATTTTCAGTCCCATAACGGTCTCCGTCAGTGCAGGAGTCTACCAGTATTATGGAGTGGTGCCCGCAACAATTGCAGCAATCTTCAACGGAACTGCCTGGTCCATGTTTTTCAGGGTAGATGCTCCCCAATTTCCCTCGATATTTGGGGGTATTCTAACGGCCGCGGCTATTCTGGTCGTCGTCTACGTGGAAGGAATGAGAATCGAAATTCCGATCACGTCGACAAAGTACAGGGGGTTTGCCGGAGTGTATCCGATAAAACTCCTATACGTGTCCAACATTCCGGTCATTCTCTTTTCCGCCCTAACTTCGAACATTCAGTTCTTTGCGTCTTACCTGTGGAGGGCGTACGATCCGCTCAATAACAATGCTTACTTCAACTGGTTTGCTCAGTTCAATGCGACCCAGATAGCCCAAAACCCCGGCGCTTCCCCTCTGACGTATCAGCCGCTTCGTGGGAACTTGATCTACTACATGACCTCCCCCAATTCGATCTTCGTAGCACATCCGGATTACATCAGGGCATTGACATACGTCGGCTTTGCTGTCTGTTTCTCGGTAATGTTTGCGAGGATTTGGGTGGAGATCGGAGGTTTGTCGCCAAAGGCTGCTGCAAAGAACCTCATTGGAGCGGATGTAATGGTACCCGGGTTCAGACGGAGTGGCAGTTCGGTGGAAGCGATCCTTCAGAAGTACATACCGACAATTACGATCATAGGAGGAATTTTCATCGGTCTGCTCGCGTCCCTCGCTAACATTCTGGGAGTCTACGGAACGGGGGTCGGCCTCCTCCTGATGGTGGACATCATTATCCAGTATTACCAGATGCTCGTCAAGGAACAGCTCGAGTCGATGATGCCAAGGCTGGGTGCGTTGCTTGGACGGACCTAAGACCTCCATTGACACAGACAGCGAATCCAGAATCTTAGAATCGATGCAGTTTGGCGGGAGTTCTGGAAACGTTTTACTCCGTTCTGATCATGAAATTGATCGTCGCAGGATAATTATCGTAGGAATCCCCGGTGTAGGCAAGACCACCATTGTAGACAAAGTGGTGGAGATACTAAAGGAGCGCCATGTGTCCATCGGTCTCGTGAACTATGGTTCGAAGATGATGGAGGAGGCAACGCAGAGGCACGGTCTGAAGTCAAGAGATGAGATGCGCAAGTTGCCGGTGGAACTACAAAAATCGCTTCAGATCTACGCGGCGGAAAGAATTTCTGCAATGGAAGATAAGTACGTCATCGTAGACACTCACCTCTTTATTGCCACGAAAGAGGGGTTCTGGCCGGGGATGCCTCTCGATGTCCTTAGAGCACTAAAGCCGACGCATCTAGTCCTAGTGTCTGCATCCCTCGAAGAAATCAAGTCGCGGAGGGAGAGCGACTCTACCAGAAGTAGAGATAAATCCACCATTGAATCGTTAGATTTGGAGATGGAAGCTGCGAAATCTCTCCTGTTCGCCTCCAGTTTGGTCTGCGGGTGCCCCGCTCTGATTGTAACAAATCCGACCGGTCAGGCCGATGATGCAGCCAAAAAGATAATCAATTCGGTCTTTTCCAATTAATACATGGTGAGTTCTATGGTGATCGCTAGCTTCCTGAGCGTGCTGTTCCCGAGTATTGTTGGGACATCGCTTCAGGTTCCGCCGGCTCCAATTATTTCGATTTCTCTAGAGCAAACCTTCCTAGTCGTTCTTGAAGCTCTAGGAGTGAACTGTCTCTACGCGGTCGGGAGGCGCAAGTTCACGGACATCGAAAAGATGAGACGGTACAATGCCGAGATGAAGGCCTTCCGTTCAGAGATGTCGGCGGCCCAGAAAGCAGGTGACAAACAGAAACTTGAGAAGCTGAAGAAAAAACAGATTCAGATGCAAAAAATGCAGGCAGAAATGAGCATGGATAATCTAAAGCCGACGCTGCTCTTCATGCTGCCCCTGCTCGGCGTCTATTATTTGGTGAGCAGCTTTATCAAAAATGCGACACTTGTCATCTCTCCGATTCCGTTTCAGCTTTTCAACTACGGTCCACCTATAGAGGTACCGTTTTTCTGGTGGTACATGATCTGCTCCTTCACTTTTAGTGGAATGATCACTAGGCTCTTTGGTCTCTCTCTAGATTAAATTCATCTCATCCGCCCTAAAGAAACCGCTCGGATCTCTGTAGTGTGACGATTATTTTTAATGCTGAGCTAACTCAGCAATTGACAAGGGCATTCCGTCTTCGATTAATATCAATGAGACCACAGGTGAAACAAAAAGTTGGCAAAGAAAAACCTCCCTCGCAAGAATATCTCAGTCATCATCTCGGGAATGCCTTCCGTAGGGAAGACGACCGCAGCTGATGCAATAGCAAAGAAATATCATCTGAAACACGTCGCGGGCGGAGATATGCTAAAAGAGATCGCTTACGAAAGGGGTTACAGGCCATCAGGTTCGGATTGGTGGGACACGCCTGAGGGGATGAATTTTGTTTCTGAAAGAAAGGCAGACCCAGAGTTCGATAAAGAGGTGGATCGCAAACTAGCTGAGTGTATTCGTGAAGGCAACGTAGTGATTACTAGCTACTCGATGCCGTGGCTTGCTAAGAATGATGGATTGAAATTGTGGTTTGAAGCATCCCAGCGGACTCGAGCGGAACGACTGGCCGGGAGAGACTCTATCAACAAGAAGAAGGCTCTCGAGATAATAAGGAAAAGAGATCAGGAGAATAAGCTCCTTTACAGGAGGCTGTACGGGATCAAGTTTGGAGAAGATCTCACTCCGTTCAACTTCGTGATCGACACTAACAAAATGTCGGCCTCTGAAGTGGGGAAAGCGGCATCCAAAATCGTTGGTGAGTATGCGAGCGCAATGAATGAAAGGCATGAGAAATGAAATGAGATCATGACCGATCTCCCTTACGGCCATCTGACACGCTTCACGAAAGAGGCTGCTCAAAGAAACGAGACTGATCTAGTCGTCTTATCGTCTGAAGAACAAACTGACCCCGCCTACGGTCAGAAGCCGGGGGAAAGGCTGATCAAAGAATACCTTTCACACGGTTTCGTCGTTCTCGACAAGCCCCAGGGTCCAACGAGCCACGAGGTCGTCGCATGGGTCAGAAAAATGCTCTCACAGGAGAGGGCGGGTCATTCCGGGACTCTAGATCCTATGGTTTCTGGATTATTGCCCATTGGCCTGGGAGAGGCCACAAAAGCTTTATCGGTCCTACTTCTTGGGCCCAAGGAGTACGTCTGCGTTGCCAGAATTCATGATTCGGTCCCCAGAGAAATCCTCTACGGCGCCATTAACCAGTTCAAGGGGCCGATTTTTCAAAAGCCTCCTCAGAGATCCTCAGTAAAGAGGGTGACTAGGACGAGGACGATTTACGAGCTCGAAATATTGGAGCAGGCGGGTAATCTCCTGCTACTCAGGATTCTTTGCGAAGCCGGGACGTACATCAGGAAACTCGTGTACGACATTGGCGAAGTCATCGGGGTTGGCGCGACGATGGTGGAGCTGCGCAGGACCCGTGTCTGCCACCTGGACGAGAGCGATCTCGTGAGATTGCATGATCTTTACGAATCCAACGAAGTCTTCAAGGAATCCGGAAAGGAACAAAAGCTTCGAGAGATAGTTCGGCCTATTGAATACGCAGTCTCTTTCCTTAAACAGATCAAGATCCGGGACTCTGCGGTCGAATCCCTTTGCCAGGGCGCACAGCTGGCGATCCCGGGAATCGTCGCCATTTCAAAAGGAATACTGAAGGGCGAAATTGTTCGGATCGTGACGATGAAAGGAGAGCTCGTCGCGATAGCGGAAGCGCAGCTGGGAGAAGAGCAGCTCCTCACAGAGGAGCACGGCTTGGTCACAATCACTAAGCGCGTAATTATGAACCCAGGAGTCTATCCAAAAATGTGGAAATCTAGGAAAGAAGTTATCGTGGAAAGCGAAGGTGTTTCGGAAGCTTTGCTCAGAGAATCAATTCTAGACAGTCTCGAAAAGGAAGAAAGTGATCTGGAAGACCGGTAAAAAAACATAGAAATATGCTTCGATTCGCAAATAGAAACCAGTGCAAGAATAAAGGTAAAATGGCATGAACACCTTATGCCGGGGTCGCCTAGCGCCCGATGCAGCTTCCGAGAAAAACTCAGAAGAAGGGAGGGCGGGAATCCTGGTAGGGCGCAGCTTCTAAACGAAGGTCGTTCGTAAGAGATGGAGACCTTCGAAGGATTTGCGTACGCCTGGAAACCAAGGCTTTTGATCAAGTCTGCCGTTCCCAACGGCATTCGCTTGTACCGTACGGAAAGCCTGTGACCGCATTGGTCTCGTGGGTTCAAATCCCACCCCCGGCGCTCTCTCATCTACTTTTCATAAGTGTTCTTTGATCAAAAGATCAAATTTCTTCTTCTTCTCTAAAACAGACCAGTCCATAGTGATATGGGCCGGAATTTAGGGCGTAGAGTACCTTGAAGCCGTTGTCTTTGATGATATTACGTGATTGGGTTTCAGAGAGCCTTCTTTCTAACAGGGGCCCCAGACCATTCGTTTCCAATTTTTGCCAATCTATATCTACAATCTGCCCGTTAGCTTTCAGAATTCTTTTTACTTCGCTAAAGAAACTCTTTGCATCGGCAACATCGTGAAGTATATTTGCAAAGAAGACGAGATTCGCAGATCGATCTGGTATCTCGCTGTGGCAAACGTCCGCCTCCATAATAACAACCGCAGCACGATCTTCCCCCTCCGGCCGATTGCCGAAATTGACAGTCAAGTGATGCAGCATCACCGGATCTGAATCCACGGCGTAAATCCTCCCTGATTTCCCAAGCTTTCTAGATAGCGGGATCGTAAAAAATCCCGGACCACAGCCCAGATCTACCGCCGACGAGCCGATCGGGACCTTGATTTGATTTACTATTTCCTCGGAATTTTGCCACCTTTTTCGATCCTCCGCCATCAACAACTTTGCAAACTCTTCGCTATCCAATCTTATGGCCCCCCTGAAGTTGAATTATGCACTAGCAATATTGTGATATACTTTTGATCCAGCCAGTTTTTTCACGTGGGATGACTGTCCTCGGAAAAAGCGAGCTAATAAAGCTCGTAGAGACGCAAAAGACGATTTACCCGTATGATTATGAGCTGTTCGACGGGGACGGATACGTTCTGACTGTGAGGGAAGAAGTGACTCTGAATTACCTGGAGCACAGAAACGTCATTTCACACGAAGTGATCTTTACCCCACCTGATCTTGTTGGGCATCTCACTGCCAAGAGCAAGTTCGGGCGCCTCGGATTGTCGTTTCTCAATTCGGTAAAGGTTCACAGCGGGTTCGTGGGAAGGCTCGCCTTGGAGCTCGTGAACCTGAACAACGAAAGAGCACCCATTACTATTCGACGAGGGGATCCTCTCATCCACATTGAATTCGACACGAGAGAAGGACTGCCCAGTCCCTATGCAGGGCAGTACATGTTTCAATATCTCAATGACGATGAATGTTCAATGTACTCGAAACTTTTGTCCGAAAAATATTACGATCTATTCGAGAAAGGGGACATCGAAAAGAAAATTAAGGCGAGAGTTAGAGTTGAATAGCTTTTCTAAATTGAGACAAACTTTTAAAATCAAGGTTCAACCCCTAGCCGATTGACTTTCAGAGCAAGCAAGAAGCATAAAGCTCAGGAATCGACAAAATCCGCAAAGAACGCTCTAAAACTTGTTTCTAGGTTTCAGCGTTTTCTCAATACAGGGGTTGCTTCAAGAAAAGATCTGAGAGACATCGACGAGCGTTTTGCATCTCAGATCTCTCAGCAAGGGGACAGGATTTTGACACTGCTTGATCAGCTTAGAGAAGTAGCTCCGAAAAGCCACGGTCAAGACTTGCTCGATCGGACTTGCGAGGTCTGGGCAAAGTGGCTTTCTGACTCAGATTCGAAGGAAAATGTTGGCTACGGTAATCTGAAATTTTCCGAGGAAATCTCTGACGAAACTCAAAGGCTGTTACTGGAGGGAGTCGTTGACGCTGAAACTCACCTTTTCCAGACTCTTTTAGCATTCAAAGCCGCCCTATCTTACTTTCTGAAAAATCCAGAAACTATGGAGGTAAGAAACTCCGCGGAAATTATGGGCAGTGCTAAGGAGATAATAGAAACATACCTATCAAGGCAGAGAATGCTGGCAAAAATTGCGGGCTCTAGGCGTTAGAAAAACTACTTCGCTCTGCTGATCGTATAGCTCGGCGGCCTTTCCAAATTCGTGGATGGGCCAAAACGAAAAGATCTTTCTGAGGATTTCTATCAATTTTTTTCATTCGTCCAACTAAGCAGAGCTGCCCACACGTCCACAGTGGATGTGGCAAAACGTCGGCAATCACTTTTTATTGAAAATACTGAGTCTCTTCTTTCTCAATGATCTATCGCTTTTCTGATAATCTCACTGAAAAACAGGTGCAGGAGCTTACTTCCCGTCTTGAGAACAGAAGGATAACCAGATTTGAGTATGAACTCCAGGGGACAGACAACTATTTCGTTCTCGGATTCGACGATGAAACAAAGCTTACAATATTCTTCGAGTCGGGAAAGGGCAGTCTTGTACTGGGAGAGGGCTTCCCCTAGGCCGGAGTGGGCCTCAACTCCTCTGTCGTAAAGAGATCGTACTCGTTCACCATCCCCGCCGCCTCTCCGTCGCGGGTTATCAAAAGTCGTCTGAAGTCGTGTTTCCGCATTAGCTCGATCGCCTTTTTGACCGAGGTGTCCTCCTCCACAGAGACGAGCGGCGAAGACATAATTTTTCTCAATAGAACGTGAGCAGCGGGGAGATCGTCGGCCACGATCTTGTAAAGCATGTCCCGCTCGGTGACGATCCCCACGGGCTTACCGCCTTGCGTCACGAACACGCTCCCCGTCTTTTTTTCCCTCATGAGTCTCGCCGCATCCCACGCGCTGGAGTTGATATCTATCGTAAGAAGATCGCGGGACATGAACTTGCTGACTGGGTCGTCCAGTGGACTTTTTGCATCTGTCCAGTCAATCCAGAAAGAAACATTTGCATTGCAGGCGCTGCAGCTGTCAGGAGGGAGATCCTGATCGTAAACCTCCCCGCAACGATAGCACTTCCATTTCGGCAATACGTAGGAATAAGTTGCCGACTTGATGATAACGTTTACTGTGGTAGTGAATCGCGGTACAGCCTAGATCTTACCTAGTCCACCGACATCTTCCTGACTTTCGGGCTTTATGCTGTCGTACTCTACGACCATTTCATTATTCAGGAGACGCCTCTGAACCTCGGATATTAGATCGTCTATCTCTTGGTCATTTGCGACTCCTGTTTTGGTAATTATAGTCCGTCTTTCTTCCTCTGATATGCTCACGTTGACGTTATGTCCTCCGTAATTACCCCCGAAAGCGACGCCATCAAAGGAGATTTTCAAAGAACCCTGCGATTTCAAATCTAATGTAAAGTACCCTCTCATTCGATATGACGAGCCTAATCCCTCCAGAGAAGTAATGTAGACTTGGTCGAGGCTGTCTATGAGCATAGTTCGGATGCCTGGTCGTTTTGTTATTTAGATACGGAACGGAGTTTTATGAATTCTTCCTTCAAAAAATAAAGAAGCACCAAGTTTCTTCTCAAACAGGATTTTTGATTTTTTTCTCATGCAGCATTCATCGAGAAATGGGGCAGATTGAGTGAATCATCGTTATCATCGACCTACCCAAAGCCTTAATGCAATCACACAGAAAAAATTGGCAGCTCGATAAAACGCTAAATTGATGGCTGAGTAGTCCTTGGGAAAACGAGTCGCTCTGATTTTAGGGGACGGTACGGGGCCCGAGCTGGTCGAAGCCATGCTGATGGTTCTGAGAGCCGCGGGGACGGGAGCTGAATTCGTTAGATGCGACGCCGGTCTGGACTGGTGGGAAAAGCATGGAGGACCATCGCTTGTCCCTGATGAAACTTGGAAGATTCTTGATTCCTGCAGCGCGTGTTTCAAAGGCCCGACGACAACACCCTGGACTCCGGGTTCTCCGCGAAGCGTCGCTGTCAGCATCAGACAAAAGTACAACCTTTATGCAAATGTCAGACCGATTAAATCGTACAAGGGGCACGTTTCCGTACTGGGCGAAGTTGATTTTGTTTGCGTTAGGGAAGCAACTGAGGGGATGTACAGCGGATTGGAGCATCGGCTTTCCAATGACGTTGCGATTGGCATTCGAAAAATAACGCGGGAAGCTAGCAGACGCGTCACGGAATATGCCTTCAAAGAAGCGGAGCGGCGAACTTGGTCTACTGTATACGCAATCAGCAAAGCAAACATACTCAAGGAAACCGATGGCCTTTTCCTTGAAGCGGTACGCAATGTCGCTTCAAAACACCCTAGCATCAAACTCGAGGAAGCTTTCATTGACAATTTTTCACAGCAGCTGGTTAAGAATCCGCAGCTCTTCAATCAGTGCGTGATCTTGAGTACGAACTTGTTCATGGACATCTTGTCGGAGGAGGCTTCGGGCTTGGTCGGGAGTATCGGAACTGTTTGCTCTGCGAATATCGGGGATAAGTACGCTATGTTTGAACCGGCTCATGGGAGCTCTCCAAAATACAAAGGCCTTGACAAGGTCGACCCTGTGGCTACGATACTCTCTGGAGCTTGGCTCTTGAGTTACATTGGCGAAGAAGCGCAAGCCAAAGCTATTTTCGACGCCACTAGCAGCGTGATCGAGGAAAACAAAGTGGTGACCTACGATCTGGGGGGCAGTGCCAAAACTTCGGAAATGGCTACGGCTATAGCGAGTAAAGTCTCGAAAGCTCTCAAATGAGCTCCTCGTAAGCGATTTTCGGAATTCCCCTTATTTCCACTCCGTTCTTTGTAACATTCTGAAATCTGACTGCGGGGCAATTTTGTATCAGGAACTCGAGGGATCTTTTTCCCCATTCGAGTTTCAATGGTCTTTTAGGGTTCCTTGCGGCACCATACCTGTTGAGAGAGTACCTACCCTCTTTTTCCCCAAAGTCCATTCCGGCTATCACGATCAGAGAAGGTTCGAAGAAAGAAGCAATGAAGCACGCTCGGTCCCCGTCGGTGAAGCCTCCGAAATTGCGAACCGGTTCTCTGGTCGCGACTTGGGTGGTGCCGAGCTTGTTTGATGGAAGCTGCGGGAGGATCGTCCTGACTAGCTCGGAGTTGTCTCCATGTCCATGGGCAAATACAAAGCCCTTTTGACTGCATTGCTGCAAGGTTTCAACCGAACAGCTGTCTAGGTCTGAAACGGTGAGATTTGCAATAAATCCGGCTTCGCTTAACGCTTCGGCTGCCCCATCAGCTGCAATGACGAATGGATGCTTTCTTGAAATGTATTCTTCCAGACCTTCAATGTCTTCATCCAGCGAGGGCCCTGCACCGAATACGATCGCGGGTTTTCCCCGAAGCCCTGCCGAGATTATAGTCAGAGCTTTCTGATTTTTAGTATTTTTAAGTTGTGAGTACATCAGATCGCGGCAAGCGATGTCCATTCTCTCGTCTAAACCGAGAGCATCGCGAATGGACGAGTATAAGAGTGCCCGCCATAGCTCTCCTACCTTAGGGGACGAAGTTAGGTCCAAATCTTTGCTATAACTCATTTAACCTGTTATGAAAAAAAGGGATCCGTTCGAATTATTGGTCGTTTGCAAGGGAATCGAAGGAAGAATAGGAAAGCTGAGAGTCGGGGACTCGTATCCTGTAAGAATCATGGGCGTTATCAACCTGACTAGCGACTCGTTCTATTCTGGTTCAATTCGGAAAACCTCAGATGAGGTAAAGGCTGAGGCGCTACGCATGCAGCAGGAAGGAGCCGACATCATAGACTTGGGAGCGAGATCCACCGCCCCTTACAAAAAGTTCGAGATTCCTGTCTCAGTTGAAAAGAAAGTTCTGGCAGAAGCTGTGAAGATAGTTTGCCGCTTTGTTGACATCCCCGTCTCTGCGGACACAACACGATTTGAACCCGCAAAAACCGCCCTAGAGGCAGGGGCTACGGCGTTGAATGAAGTTTATGGGTTAACGGGAAAAGACGCCGGAAAGATGGCCGGGCTCGTTGCCTCGAAAGAGTGCGCTTTGATGCTCACGGCTCACGAGTCGAAACCGCTAAGAGCCCGAGGTGAAACCCCGATTGAACGAGTGGTCGCTGCTCTGTCGAGGAGCTTGGGATTCTGCGGTGATCGGGGGATTTCTCGAAAGAACATAATAGTCGATCCGGGAATAGGCTTTTTCAAAGATGAAGATATTTCCAACATAGAATGGAATTGCAGTGTAATAGAAGACCTCGAAATGCTCCGTACATTGGGGCAGTCCATCTGCGTTGGCGTCTCCAGAAAGCGGTTTCTCGGGCAGCTTGTCGGGGACAAACCGCCGGAAGCGCGATTGAATGCCTCGCTCGCTGCAAGCGCCATCTCGATCTACAATGGGGCACACATGATCAGGACGCATGACGTAAGGGAGACTCTCGAAGTGGCGACAGTCGCAAAGGCCCTCCAAGAAAAAAGGATTTATTCAATGAGGCCGCAAACGGAAATAGCCGAGATATTCAATGCCGAAGAGCGATTCTCCGAACGAAGAAGAGATAAAAAAGGCCGCAGAGATGCGTGAATGGCTTGAGGAGAGAATCGCAGAGACCGAGATCGAGCTTTCTCGGCTGAGGGATGTGCAGTCGATAGTCGATTCCGTCCTTCGAAGGACTAGTTTCGTTCCCGCTACTGAGCTTCGTTCCTATAATTCACCATCCGCTAAGAGCCAAGCTCCTGAAAGGACAGGAACGCAGGTAAAGTCAGAATTGCAAGCACCGGTTCCAAAGAGCTCCTCCTCTGAGGAATCAAGAGAACTCCGGCGAGCAAAAGATGGAAAGCTGATAGCAGCTGCACTCGTTACTCCTGAAAAGATAGTAGTCGTACCAAGCGAGGATGTACGAGTGTCGCAGACCATTCCTCCCTTTCAGAATTTTTTCATAAACAGAATAGTAAAGGGATACGAATTGAAAGATCAAGAACTTGTCTCCGCAGGAAAGCTGGATGCGCGTCAGGTTCTAAAATTTGGAGTGGAAGAATCGGAAGGAAGCATCGTCAAGGTCACTATTGAAAATTACAGAGAAAAAGCTAGGCTGAACGAGATCTTGAATACGATCAATTGGGCGTTCATGAAGATGCTCGAAAAGAAATGATCTTTTTTCCAAGAAATGCACACCCAAAGAATCCTTCCCGATCATAAACGTTTATAGCGTTCTTTCGATGGTTTAGCTTCGGCAAGGGAGTAATTGAGAGTCCTTTGCCTGTCGATTTTTATTCGAAGCTAGTAAACGCCCGGGGAGTTTATACTTTCCGGGACTTTGTCCTAATACCCGGAAGGAGCGATATTGAGCCGTCAAACGTCGATCTTTCGGTTAACCTCACTTCCAAAATAAAACTGAAGCTTCCGCTCGTCTCATCTCCGATGGACACTGTGACGGAAGCGGATATGGCAATCGCTCTTGCAAGGCAGGGTGGCATCGGCATCATACACCGAAACATGTCTGTGGAAGAACAGGTGGAAAATGCGAAGAAGGTAAAGAGGGCTGAATCTTTCATCATCAGAGACGTAGTCACAATTCGTTCGTACCAGAGTGTCTCCGAGGCACTCGACCTAATGCAAAAAAACAGTATATCTGGTCTTCCTGTTGTGGAAGCCGGAGACCGGCTGGTCGGCATTCTAACGCGCAGAGATGTGAATTTTGCAGACAAAAAGGATGACGTGAAATCGGTGATGACGAGCGACGTAACGTTCGCCGGACCCAATGTGACAATTGATGAAGCAAAGAAGATAATGCACCAGCACCGCGTCGAGAAACTTCCAGTGGTGGATGCCGAAAAGAAGCTTCTAGGTTTGATAACGATCAAGGACGTTTATTCTAGGGAACGAAACTCGCTCGCTTCAAGGGACTCCGAAGGCCGGCTACTCGTGGGGGCGGCAGTTTCACCCCATGACTTGGAGAGAGCCAAGGCTCTAGAGAGATATGTAGACATTCTCGTTTCAGATGTGGCTCACTTTCACAATGTAAACATCATCGAAGCAGCCAAAAAGCTGACCAAGCAGGTCTCGACCGAGTTCATAGTGGGCAACATCGGCACCGAGGAAGCAACTCGCGACGTCGTCGATGCGCTTGGGGACAAGATAGCGGCCATTCGCGCTGGCGTGGGATCTGGTTCCATCTGTGTCACTTCGGAAGTCACAAAGGCTGGTGCGCCGACTCTGTTTGCCGTAGCGCAAATCGGGCAGACATTGCATGACCTCGGACTACACATTCCAATAATCGCTGACGGCGGAATCAGGGCGGCCGGTGATGCGGCGCTCGCGCTCGCCGCTGGAGCGTCGGCGGTGATGATGGGAAATGTTTTCGCCGGGTGCGCCGAATCTCCGGGAGGTCTCATTAAGATCGGAGGCGAGTACTACAAACCATACCGCGGGATGGGAAGCATTTCGTCTAGGCAGAAGAGATTTGCCCTAGATCGCTATAGTCAGCCTTCGAAGGGAATTGCAGAGGGGGTTGAAGGTGTAGTGCCTTACAGGGGAGAGGTTCAGACGGTAGTAGAGGAGTTCAGTGCCGGTCTCAGAGCTTCGTTTGGCTATGCAGGAGCTATTTCCATTACGGATCTCCAGAGTAAGGCCAACTTCGGGGTAGTCAGTGCTGCTGGTGTGGATGAGCTGAGGCCCCACAATATAATTCTTCCGGGCGAAGAGAAGATTTAGGCAGTCTTTGCGTCCCAGTGACTCTCTGAATAAAGTCCTCGTACTGGATTTCGGGGCGCAGTACGCCCACCTAATATGCAGACGAATACGGGAACTAGGAGTGTATGCAGAGCTAGTCCCATTCGATATTGAGCCGGAGGAGATACTGCAAAAGAATGCGAAGGGCCTAGTCTTCTCTGGAGGCCCCAGGAGCGTTTACTCGAAAGGTGCTCCTCTGCCTCGGAAATCGATCTACGATCTGGGTCTCCCCATCTTGGGGATCTGTTATGGCCTCCAGGCACTGGTGCATCAAAATGGAGGACGCGTAGGCAGAGCTACAAAGAAGGAGTTTGGAAAGGCTTTTGTCAAGGTGGATCGCAGCTCACCGCTTTTTGCTGGCCTTAGCGAAGAGTCCACCATTTGCTGGATGAGCCACGGGGATGCCGCAGAAGTTCTCCCGAGCGGGTACTCCTCCGTAGGAACGAGTGACAACTCCCCTTTCGCCGCGATCGCTTCGGGAAATCAGTTCGCAGTCCAGTTTCATCCCGAGGTAACGCAGACCGAGAAGGGGATGCAGATCCTCGCGAATTTTGTCTTTGGTGTTTGCCGATGCGAAAGGAATTGGACCCCGAAGATCATGATTGAAGACGCGCTGGAAGAGTTGGCGAAGAAGATAGGTTCTTCGGAGAGAGTGATCTGCGCCCTAAGTGGAGGGATCGATTCGGCGACCACCGCAGAGCTCCTGAGGAGAGTGATCGGTGATAGATTGTACTGCGTGTTTGTGGATCACGGTCTACTCCGAAAGGGAGAACGTATTAAAATCGGTTCGGTCTTCGGAGAAAAAATGGGATCCAACCTTGTTGTTCTGGATGACTCTAGGGTTTTCCTTTCCAAGCTCAAGGGGGTTAGAGATCCGGAAAAGAAAAGACAAATCATCGGCAGTCAGTTCATCCAGTCCTTTGCAAAAGTGAGTAAGAAAATCGGCGGAATAAAATGGCTCGCTCAGGGAACCCTGTACACCGATATCATAGAGAGCGCAAAGGGTGCTTCCAAACACGAATCCAAAATCAAGTCGCATCACAATGTTGCAGGGCTCCCGAAGAAGCTGGGTTTCCGCTTGATAGAACCGTTGAAAGACCTGTACAAAGACGAAGTACGAGCTGTCGCATCCGAGCTCGGTCTGCCTGACGCCCTGATAAAGACGCATCCTTTTCCGGGACCAGGCCTGGCTGTTCGCATCATTGGCGAAGTGACCAAGGTGAAACTGGAGATCTGCAGAGAGGCGAGCGCCATCGTCGAAGAAGAACTGTCAAAATCGGGCCTCTACGACAATGTATGGCAAGCGTACGCGGCAGTTGGCGACGACCTAGCTACCGGCGTCCTGGGAGATGAGAGAAGGGTGGGCCATGTCGTGATTGTGAGAATTGTGGAATCAAAGGAGGCCATGACTGCCGATTGGAGCCGCGTCCCGTACTCTCTGCTAGAATCGATAAGTTCTCGAATTACGAACGAGGTGCAGCATGTTACTTGGGTGACTTATGCGATCAGCAGCAAGCCCCCTGCGACCATAGAGCCGCAATGATCACCGGACGTAATTGTTCCAAAGGAATTCGACCACTTCGGGCCCAGTTGGAGGGATTGCCTCCTCCCTGGACACGTAAAGACCGGCGGCGGCGTTGGCCAGAGCAAGGCGTTCTTCGTCATCCAGTCCCGTCCTGTAGCCGATAAGGTCGGCCGCGTCCCACACGTCACCGGCGCCCGTGATCGTTTTCTGATCGAGCTTGTGACACTGCACAACAGTAGTGTCCTTGTGCTGACAGGACATACTGAAGCGATGTGTGTGGATGTCCACTCTTTCTCCCGTCAGGTCCGCTATGACTCTGATCGTTTTTTGTAAATCGTCAACGGAGAAATCCTGAGAAAGTTTGTGCCCAGCCAGAACCATGGACATTATTCTCGCTTCGTTGTCGTTCATGCTGAAGTACTTAATCAAGCCTCTGTCAAGCACGCGCTTTTTAAGATCTGGAAGATCGTCGGCCTTTTCTGAGACATCCGCGGGATCGAAGAACGTCTCAACTCCCTTTTCTTTGGCAAAAGTGAAAACACTTTCAGTGAGATCGGTCGCGTTCCTGATCGCACTCCAATTTACAAGACAAACGAGCCTCGATTTAGAAATGTCCTCCCAATGTTTTTCTTTCAGCTGCTTTTGATCAAAGTTTTTGAGGTCTCCGGCATCACTAACCATCACGTTTACAATTCTTTGGTTTCTCTTGAATTCAAAAGCTACCGTAAATCCAGGGTCGCCGTCAATGATTTCCAGATTAACATTAGGAAGTTTTCGGAAGGTAGATCTGAGCATCTCCGCGGGGAGTGAATTGGCGATCGCGATGAGATTTGATTTTGCTCCGAGGGATCCTAGGGCATACGCAAGATTAACCGCGTTTCCCCCCTTGACTTCTGATTGTCGGACTCCACGGATGCTCCCTCCACCGCCTTCGTCTCCCTTCAGTTTAATATCCCTAGCCAGTTTGTCGAAATCCTCGATCCGCATGAATCGGTCCACGAAGTAATCCGGCAAAACTGTGACAAGTCCGAGATCCGGCGCTTTCGATAGGGCCTCTTCCATCCTCCGGATCTTTGATTGTCTGAATTCCTCGTCCGTCTGAGGTCCGTTGGCCTGCAAAATCCGATTCTTCTCGTCGTAAAAGAATCCTAACAAATCACTTTTTAGCATAAAAGGGCTGTGTTTGAAATCTGGCGGCTGTTACAACCAAAATGTCTTCATCTGGATACATGAAACGCGAAGCTCTGATCGGCAAGTCCGTAGTTTCCAAGAACGCAGAAATTATAGGCACGGTCTCAGATCTAGCTGTTTCCTCTGACGGACGCGTCGCGCTTCAGGTTCAAAAGAAAACGCAATCACTGGAGGACCAATCCGAGGATCTCTTCATTGGTCAGGAGGAGATACAAGCAATGGGGGACGTGATCTTGCTAAGGACCCCCTCAGACATGGTGGGCAAACCCTCGGCCGTACCTGCCAGCTCCACGGGCACTTCAGCCCCTCCGGTCTCATCCGCGCCCAACAGCCTCACACCCCCTCCGCCACCCACTATGTACACCCAGAGCAAGACGTGTCAAAAGTGCGGGTACGTAAATGCTACAAACGCAAAATTCTGTATAAAGTGCGGAGCTACACTAACGTAACATAAAGTCCGATTTCAGCTGTCGATGGTAAATTTTGTCGAAGAGCTAAATTCTTGGACTAGTCGGTGCACTCCCACCTTTAGCTCTTCTTTTGTTCTTTTTTGGGAGAGGATATCGGCCAAGAGTTCCCCTATCAGCTCCATTTCACTTTCCTTCATTCCGCGTCTTGTCACCTCCGAAGTGCCTAATCTTATGCCGGTGTCTGCAATTACGTCGTGGTCTTCCAAGAGATCTGCGATCCTCGCGGCATCTTTTTCACCGTAGCCCAGTAGAACTTGGTGAGACTTTGTATATCCAATCGACCGGCATTTCACCGGGATACCAAGCTCATCCAGCGTTCTCGCGAGTGCTTGGGAGTTCCTGACAACCTGTGTAGAATAATCCCGGCCGAATTTGAGAAGCTCGATTAGGGCGTAGCAGAGGCACGCAACACGATTAAGGTGGATGTTATCGACAATCCCCGGAAAGATCTTTGAGTCTATTGTGGAGAACACTTCATCGTCATTCGAAAGTATGATACCGCCCTGCGGACCGAAGAACGTTTTGTGAGTCGAGCCCATGAGAATCTTGCAACCTTCTGCAAGGGGCGACTGGAACTGTCCCCCAGCGATCAGTCCCATCACATGCGAGCCATCGTAAGCGGTCACTCCCTGGAAAGCTTGAGGCAGTGCCGAACTGATGTCGTAAGGGAAAGGTATGAAGCTCGAACCAAATACTACTAGGGAGGGAGACTCAGAAGTGATGAATTTTCTGGATTCGGCTGCGACGATGTTCATGACCTCTGGGTCGTAGGGAAAGTAGAGATTTTTCAGCCTCAACAGCGGTCCCAACCCCTCCTCCGAGGAGCCTGGGTACCCTCCGTACTTTGGAGGACAGGTAATGACCTTGTCCCCCGAGCTTAGCAGC
>JASHPQ010000096.1 GCA_030037995.1 Nitrososphaerales archaeon
GGTGGACGAAGCGAATGGAAAGGTCCCGGTGATCGCGGGCGTGGGCAGCGGCTCGACAAAGACTTCCATCATCATCGCAAAGGAGGCCGCCGATATTGGGGTTAATGCCATTGAGGCTCTTCCCCCGTACTACTTTAACATCGGAGAGGAGGCCGTGTTCGCCCACTACGAAAAGCTCGCCTCGTCGGTTAATCTCCCGATAATAATCTACAATTTTTCCGGTACTACGAAGATCGCCATGTCGTCGGCTCTCGTGGCAAGGCTCGCTGAAATTCCAAACGTCGTCGGGATAAAAAACAGCGTTGACAGCCTCCTCCACCTGAGACAGATCATCGGGAGCACGCGCAACGTCTCGAAGAAAAAGCCATTCACCGTCCTTTGCGGGATCGAAGACTACCTCATACCTGGACTCCTCCTGGGAGCAAAGGGAACAGTCTCTGGTTTTAGCAACTTCATCCCGAAGATTCTCGTTCAAATGTACGAACACTGCATGAACGGAAAAGTGGCCGAGGCTTCAGATCTCTACAACAGGATTGTGGCGCCGCTGAAGGAGCTCGCACCGCCGCCGGAGCCCGTCGGCGCCCTCAAAACGGGAGCGAGTCTCTTTGGTCCAGTCAATACTGCGGTGAGGCTTCCACTTCTAGATCCACCAAAGGACACCGGGGCAAAGATGCAGGCGATCCTCCATAGAGAGGGCCTCCTCCAGTAGAACCTGTAGCGACTCTTTTTTTGTTCTGCTAGCTCTCACTCGCAAATGTCTCGCGAAGGTGAGTTATCGCCAGTTGCGTCGCCGCTCGCGCTCCCGGCGTCTCGCAGAGGTTGCCGAGAATCAAGTTATCGTGAATCATCCCGAGCATCCGGATTTCAGTGACGGATACGCCAGCCATCGCTAGCTTTCGGGCGTAGGCTTCTCCCTCGTCTCGAAGCACGTCGTTCTCGTTTGTCGTTATGAGCGCAGGCGGCAGGCCACTCAATTCTTCGAGGGTTGCCTGAAGCGGAGAGGCCGTGGGCTGGAGGCGCGCTCCCTCGTCAGGGAGGTAGGCATCCCAGTACCATTTCATGGCGTCGCGCGTCAGGAAATAACCTTCGGCGAACTGATCGTAGGAGGCGGTGTGAAAATTTGCGTCGGTCGCGGGATAGAACAGGATCTGCTTTGCGATCTTGGGGCCTCTTCGCTTTTTTGCAAGCATCGCAACCACCGTCGCCATGTTCCCGCCGGTGCCATCTCCGACGACCGCAATCCGTGACGGGTCGATATTCAGCTCTCTGCTATTTTCGATGACACACTTGGTCGCTAGGTAAGCTTGTTCGATTGCGACCGGGAACTGGAGCTCGGGCGTTCTGTCGTAATCGACGTAAACCACCGCGCATCGTGCACCATCCGCAAGGTTGCGCATGACCCTGTCGTGCGTGTCCGTGCTTCCGACAATCCAGCCGCCTCCATGGAAGTACATGGCGATGGGGAGCTGCAACTTGCCGCTGTCTTCGGGTCTGAGGATCCTGACTCTGACGTCACCCCTAAAATCAGCGTGTAGGGTCCGATCCTGGATCTCTACTGCTTTTTTGGTAACAGAACCGTTGAACGACTCGGCTTTGGCGAGTTCTTCGAGTAACATCCGCGCTGCGTAAGGAGGAAGTGTGTTGATCGGCGGTTTGGCACTGGCCATCAAGTCATCAAGGAATTTACGACAGCCCGGCTCGACGCTGTCTAGCTTTTGTTTCAGGTCCATCAGTTGACTCATAGGTGAACTGCTTTTACATTCAGTATTACGCTGCGGCTAATAGAAATGAAGTAACATTGTTCTAGCTATGGTATTGGCCGAGTGCAGGTTGCCGTAGAGTATTTTCTTTCTAGATGTAGTTCAGGTCATCAGTGCGCATGAGAGGGATCTTCAGAGAAAAATTTTCGCCGAAATTGGTTCCGAACAGCCAGCTTGTCATTGTCTGAAGGCTGGCAAGCTTTTTCTCTCCAAACTGCCCCTCGACCAGCCAGGAGTTCCTGTCGCGGGATACGGAAACTTTGCCGCTAAACCACGGCGCAAGTTCGGAGAAAAGAAACTCCACATTCAAAGGTCGGAACATTCCCTGCAAAGCTTCCCTGCGAAAGTTCAGCCGAAGCGAGCTGGTAAAATTCATCATTTCCACATCGGATGGCAGAAAACAAAATTCTACGGCCCCGGCCTCGTAGTACTGCAGAATCTTTTCCAGACTGGAAACAACGGCCCTTCGCGAACCCGCGTATTCGATTATCCGGACAGATTTTCCTTCCTCTCCCGTCGAAAGGCTGTCGAGGGCCGCGACAGCGTACGCTACAACCCTGCCTTCACTCTCTACTTCGAAAAGCTGCCGGTTGACGTACCTGCGCAGGTATCCCAGTGTGCGAAGGAGAACTTTCATCTGGGCCGTGTTCCTCACGTACCTGATTGGCTCTTTTTCGTGAATCTCCAGAAGGGCATTCGCGTGCGTCTCTCTATCTTCAGATTGGACGTGGGCTGTCCTAAATTTTCCTCCTCCGGTGACATCCCCATCTCGTACGTAGGTCGCGACGATCATGCTTCCCGCGGGGCAACAACCGAGTCTCGTATAGATACTCTCGTCTCCCGAAACCAGCAAAAGGGAGGTCTCCTCCTTTTCAAGATCTGAAACAATCTCTTCCACTATCCGGGACGCCAGTTTTTGCCCGCGATGCTCCGGAAGCGTCCAGACATTCCCCAGGGAGGCCACGTGAAGCTGGATTCCCTCCAGGGAGCAGACGTTCTTGTAGACTCCCGCCGCACTGATCGGGTTTCCTTTTTCATCCTCTACATAGTACAGATTTTTCGAGTTCTCTGCCGAGTAAAATAATGGAAAATCATCCAAGAGACTCGGCTCGATCCTTCCGTCGCGCCCGAAGATCGGGTTTGCAAGCTTTCCGAGAGTGAGCGCTACTTCGGGAGTGGCACGTTTCACGCCGGAATGGTTCAATTCGCTATTTTGTTCCCATCTATATCGTAAATGTCCACGGGGCCGCACTGCCGATGTAGTGGTCCAGATAGTACACTTCGGGGTCGGGCCGACCGCTCCTGCTGTCGATTCTTGACGGCTGGTTCCAGACGTTTCCCTGTGCCACGAGGTTGTCCCACTCCTTCTTTGCGACATCCAGCCACTTCTTATCCCCGATCCTGTACCTGTACCCTGCCAAGCCGAATACGAGACGCGGCCACGAAGAGTATGACTGGACGCTGAGCTCCCAGATCTTCCCGTTTTCATTAACCAAGTTTGGTGTGCAGTACTTCGAGGCCTGCGCGTTCACCTTGAACTGCATGTCAAAAGCGGAATCGATCATCTCTTTGGGGGCGAGCGATTCGAGCTCGAGTATGTGCATCCACCACTCGCCGGTCAGCTGCGCGAAAAAGACATAGCCTCTCGGATCCGGGTCGCCCTGCCAAGCTTCAAAGTACCTTCCATTGTAGAGACCCAGGAACGACTTTCTAGCCTTTGCCAGTAGCGAGTCAAACCACTCGCGGTCTTTGGGATTGTTCAGGATTTTGGCCGTCTCTCTTAGGGCAGTAAGGCAGGCGACGAACATCGATCCACAGTAGCTGTCCTTCCCCTTGATCGCCGTCGCGTCGAACCCGGCGTCGGCCTGGCCCTCGGCGTCCGGGATTCCGTCCCCGTCCTTGTCCTGCTTGAGATCCCACTCCAGAGTCTTCACCATCGCGGGGTACATTTCACGGAGGAACTGAACGTCCTTCGTCCACTTGTAGTATCTGTAAACAAGAAGGATGAACGCCGGGCCAAGATCTTTCCAGCCAGGCGGAGACGTCGTACCATCTGTTGCATGGTCAAATGAATGCAGCCCGAGGTCGTGGGGAATGTAACCGTCAGGTCTCGCCGCCTCCGCCATCAATCGGAGGAAGGTCTTCTCGAGCTCCGGGAACATTACGACTACTGGCAGGGATCCCCCCTCGTAGCAGAAACCCGCTATCGTTCCTAGCATCGGATCATTCTGGGTTGCCTCAAACATGGCGAACCTCCCCCTTTCGTCCAGCCATGTCGCCGCAACTAGGGTGTACGTGCTGTTGATGATCGCGTCTTTCAACCAGTCCGGAAGCTCGTTCTTTATCAGCGTCCTGTGCCATGCGCGCGACTGCTCCTTCAGCCTGTCATAGTTTCCCAAGAAGTAGCGCGCGACCTCCTCGGCACCCCTGAACCTGTTGTGGTAGTAGTGGCCGTAGGGATAAAGGACCCAGCGCCCGGTAAAATACCAAGAAATGGCATACCTCGCCTCCTGGCCTTCGTGGTCGTACTTGCGGATGACTACTCCGGTGGGATCATCCCACTGCCCCAAAACTTCGTGCGGGTCGTCTTCCGGAAGCTTCTCGCCGCTTGCTATCGAGAACCATGGTTGCTCGTTTTCAAAGATGTACTTCCACACCTTTTGAGAAATGGCCTCCCCCGGCGGGATGTTCAGATTGTACTGCACGAGCTTCTGCGCCGGATTCGAAGCGATAAGGCAGAGCTCTCCCCTCGCCCCGTCGTAGTCGTTAGAGCGCGGATTGACGAACTTGACTCCACCGTCGACAGACTGGTTTATCCTCCCGATGAGATTGGTTCCGGCAATGTTAGAAACCGCGACCGCCACGCTGCCGCTCTTACTCCCCTTCACGCTCACGGAGATGCCGAGCGCGGGAATCGAGGAGTCGTCCAGGTTTTTTGGAATGAGCGACGAAAAAACCTCCATCGTCGCTTCCACGCCTCCCTTTTTTGCCCTGAGCGTAGCGAATGGAAATTCCCCGCGGTACGCCAGCTCGTCCGGTTCGTAGCTGGAGGAGTTCTTGATCGGGAGGAACTTTTCTATGAAAAAAGGCGCTCCATCGTCGGGCTTTACGAATACGTGAAACCCGCGCATTTTCGGGGT
>JASHPQ010000097.1 GCA_030037995.1 Nitrososphaerales archaeon
GCTTTTCAGGAAGCCTTCTACTCCTTTTGGAACGATCTCCGTTACTACGAATCTAGGTCTGGAAGGTTAAACCCAAAAGTGGTAAAGTATGCAGTTGATGTCTGGCTCAAGCTTCTGGATCCTTTCGCCCCATACACGGTCGAGGAGATCAATGAAAGGCTCGGAAATGACCGAATGATTTGCGCTTCTCGGTTTCCAGTCGCGGAGGAAAACGCGATGCATCCCGAAGCCGATTTATCCGAGTCCCTGGTGCAAAAGCTAATCGAAGACTCGAACAACATACTCAAGCTGATGCCACAGAAACCAAAGAAACTGGTCGTCTACGGGGCGCCCCGATGGTCTTACGAGCTTTTTGACAATCTGGTGGAAGGTCATAGGACTGACGAGAAGACCAGCGAGATCCTCAGAAGCTTCTTTCAAGGTCACCCGGACGTCGACAAAAAAACAGTCTCGTCAATGCTGACTAGGCTATCGAAGTCGATCAACGAGCTCGGTAGCGACTTTCTTGACACCTATGGAAAAACGAAACTATTCAACGAAAAGAAAGTCTACGAAGACGCTAAGGATTATTTTGGGAGCCGATTAGGTGTCGAAGTGACCGTGCAGGGCAGCGAGAGTGACCTTGCCTACGATCCGAAGAAGAAGGCTGCCTTCGCATTACCCTTCAAGCCGGCGCTGTACTTCGAATAACCGCTCTCAAATTAACTATTGGACGAATTCTATGGGAGGAATTTCTCTCTCGGATAAACCCAAGGCCTCAATGACTTTGATTTCGAGGCTGCCGATCGTACCGGGATCTTTCAGAAGATTGACCATTTCTCGCGGAACATCAATGGCGGCGGCGTCGCATTGAATAGCCAGAGTTCTGGGGCTGATAAATTCTGATTTACGAAGCACAATTTCTGTTTCGTCGGTAAGTGGCAGATTCTCTGAGCCGAATCCCTGAAAGCCGAACTCTAAATCCTCGACTCGGATCACGAATGCCATTCGGCCGTTTGATCTTATGTGATTGACAAGCTCCGCTTCAAGATCTGAACAACTCTTCGTGGCGCGAACGCCGATGATGCAATCGCCTCTGGGCGAGACTTTCGATTCTTTTGTTATTTCCAGAGTGTTTGGGTGCGTTCCGAGAATGTTCGCATGACCACGAAACTCAATCGTTTGAGAATACGTTGTGTATATCGCCAAAGTCCCTTGCCATCGCGGCGTCAAAAATTTATTTCTAAATCAGATTTATTTCATTTGCCTAAAACCCGGTTGTTGGTCTGTAAGGTTTAAATTCACGGCAATGACCATTTGAGTTAAGGTTTCTACATATGTTTCCCGCAGCTGCCGGTTATGACAGGGCTATCACCGTATTTTCTCCCGATGGCCGGTTGTATCAAGTTGAATATGCTATTGAAACGGTCCGCCGTGGCACATTAGCCGTGGGCGTCAGGACGAAATCCGGTGTTATCCTAGCTGTGGAAGAGAGACCTCGCAAGCTGCAGACTCCGGGGGAGACGCAAAAGATTTTCCAAGTGGATGACCATCTAGGCGTTGCAGCTGCCGGGTATATTCCGGACGCTCGAGTCCAAGTTGATCAGGCGAGAATTGTGGCTCAAAGCAATAAACTGGTATATGATGAACCCGTGGATGTGGAATCTGTTGCAAAGAGATTATCTGACCAGTGCCAGCAATACACCCAGTACGCGGGGGTACGGCCTTTTGGCGTTTCATTAATTATTGCGGGCGTTGACTCCAACGGTCCTCAGCTATTCCTAACAGACCCTAGCGGAACCTATGTTGGATATTACGCAATCGCGATCGGTGCTGGTGCCGATCAAGTTGGCGAGTACCTCGAACAGCGTTACAAGGAGGACATCACTATAGATGATGCCTTAACTCTCGCCGTAGAGTCGATTTATCTGGTAAGCGAGGACAAGATCGGAACGAGGCACATCAAGATGGCGATCGTACCTGTAGATACGAAACAGATGAGACGACTGTCTGATGCTGAGATAGATAGCTATGCCGACAAGGCGAAGCAGAGATCTTCAAAGCAGCCTCCTTCGCAGTAAATGTCAACTTGCAAAGATTGGGTCTTTCACTTCAAACTATTGGCTCCGAGGTAACCTCTCAGGGCCTATCTTTTTTCCTCTTCGTGGATTTAGTAATAGAAACGACAGCTGATCCGATTTGTCCAGCAAGTTTAGTATTGTAAGGCTCACAACAGCCGGGGAACACTTTGAGATACTAGTCCATCCGGATCCGGCTCTCGAGTTTAAATTCGGCCGCAAGATCGATATTTCCCAAGTGATCGCCGTCGACGAAGTCTACTCTGATGCCAACAAGGGACTCCGAGTTCCTACCGAGAAGCTAACGCGCGTTTTCAAGACGGACAATTTTCTCCAAATTGCCGAGACCATTTTGCGAAAAGGGGATCTGAACCTTACTACGGATCAGCGTCGGCGACTCGTGGAGGAGAAAAGAAAACAGATTGTTGCAAATATTTCACGGAATTATGTAGATCCGAGATCGGGTTTACCTCATCCACCATTGAGGATTGAACAGGCGATGGCTGAGGTCAGGATCTCGATAGATCCCTTCAAGGATGCCGGCGAGCAAACCAAGGCGGTCGTGGACGAGCTGAGAGGGATCCTGCCGCTGAAATCTGAGAGGATAAAGATGCTCGTCAAAGTGCCGGCGCAGTACGCCTCTCAATCTTTCGGGGCCTTGAAAGGAGTCGGAGACATCGTGAAGGAAGATTGGGGTGGTGACGGAGGTTTGACCGTGGTTATAGAGATACCCGCGGGGGTGCACTCCACACTCCTTGACAGACTGGGGGCACTGTCCAAGGGAACCGCTCAGGCATCAGTTATCCGTTAGGTCAAACTTAATCTAGTATCATAATTCAAAGTGAAAATCGTGCCTGAGATAAAGAGAAAATACGTAATTCCCGGTGAGATTGTGGCCCGGGGAAATGTCCGTGCTGATCTCAACGTGATGAGGGTCAATGATCAATTGATAGCGACCCGCGTCGGCATGGCTGAGATTGGACACGATGTGGTTAGAGTAATCCCGCTTTCCGGGCCTTACATTCCCAGAATAGACGATCTGGTCGTGGGGAAGATAATTGACTACAGCGCTTTCGCTTGGGAAGCAGACATTAATTCCTGTTTCTTCGGAATTCTCCCCGCTGCTTCCGTTTTCGGAAGAGATTACTCTCCCGCGAAAGATTCGCTGACGGACAAATTGAAAGTGGGCGACATGGTCGCAGCAAGAGTAATTGCATTCGACAGAACGAGAGATCCTCTGCTTTCGATATCCGGCCCCGGACTGGGAAGAATTCCCAGAGGCCAAGTCGCGAAGATCTCACCGGCGAAAGTTCCACGCCTAATCGGCAAAAAAGGATCGATGATAAAGACGATTGAAGCCGGGACAAAATCCAGGATGTTGATCGGACAGAACGGAGTCGTCGTTATAGTCGGCAGTCCGGATGATACAATAAAGGCAATTCGTGCGATAAATCTCGTCGAAGAGGAGGCACATTCCGCGGATCTGACCGAAAAAGTACAGTCTCTTCTGGGGATGACTGTTGAGGAGGGGCAGGGGTCGCAGGAATCAACCGGTGAAGAAACTGTTCCTGAAGGATCTGGCCAGGCAGGCCTGGAAACCGAAAACCAAGATACAATCCAGACTGAAGTCGAGAGCGCGGATCAAGCTACGCAGGGGATGTAGCAATTATTCGCGATGGTAACGAAAAAAGTGAACATGATATTTAGTGATTAGGTGAAAAAAGTAGTATGGGAAAGCAAGGCGGAGACAGCACACGCCTCATCAATGATCAAGGGATAAGGCTCGATGGAAGGAGGATAGACGAACTCCGGCCCGTGAAGATCGAGGTCGGTATCTTGAAGAATGCGGACGGCTCTGCATACATCCAGTTCGGAAAAAACAAGATCATGGCAGCGGTCTATGGTCCGAAGGAAGTCCATCCGAAGCACAGTGCCCTTCCGGACAGGAGCGTTTTGAGATGCAGGTACCACATGTCGCCATTTTCGACCGAGGAAAGGAAAAACCCTGCGCCATCACGAAGAGAGATCGAGATATCCAAGGTGATGCGAGAGGCTCTTGAGCCTGCATTGATGCTCGAAGACTATCCGCGGACCGCCATCGATGTCTTCGTAGAAGTACTCCAGTCAGACGGCGGATCCAGGTGCGCGGGAATTTCCGCAGCTTCCGTCGCGCTTGCTGACGCGGGAATAAATATGCGAGACCTTGTCTCGGCCTGCGCTGCCGGCAAGGTCGCCGGACAGGTTGTGCTGGACGTGGATGACACCGAGGATAAGGAAGGACAGGCTGATCTCCCGATTGCCGTCATGCCGTCGACAAATCAAGTTACTTTACTTCAATTGGACGGCCAGCTCAACGATGAGGAGTTCAACAAGGCTTTCGACTGGGCGCTCAACGGCTGCAGAAAGGTCTACCAGCTCCAGAGGGAAGCGCTCATCGGACGATACTTTGGAAAGAACGAGAAGGTCATAGAGGTCGAGCAGTAAGATGTCGGCAGTAAAGAAAGTATTCGTGGTCGAGCAGCTCCGAAGAGCCCAGATGAACGAGCTCTTGAGCAGGGGAATGAGGATTGACGGCAGAGGGCTGAATGATTCAAGGGAACTCTCGATTAAAACAAACGTCATAGAAAAGGCGGAGGGGTCCGCGAGAGTGAAGCTTGGGAATACCGAGCTCATAGCCGGGGTCAAGGTGAATCTGGGGACTCCCTTTCCTGACACGCCAGACAAAGGGTTGCTCGTTGTTAGTGCCGAAGTCCTGCCACTTGCCTCGCCATATGCGGAACCGGGGCCTCCAGATGAGAGCACCATTGAGCTTGCGAGAGTCGCGGACCGGGGCGTAAGAGAGTCCGGGATGATTGACGTTTCAAAGCTGGTTCTGGTCGAAGGGAAACAGGTCTATGCCGTGTTCGTGGACGTTAGCATTCTGAACGTGGATGGAAACTTGTTTGATGCCACATCTTACGCGGTAGTCGCTTCTCTCCTGACTACGAAGATTCCAAAGTACACGGTCGACGAAAAAGGTCAGCCAGTGAAGACAGACGAGATGACACCACTCCCGATCCAGACCGTGCCAGTTTCAGTGACGATGGCCCGCGTCGGAGATCACCTCTTGGTGGATCCTACAGCGGAGGAGGAGGCGCTGATGGAGGCTAGGATCACGTTTGTCTCTGACGACAGGGGAAACATTTGCGCCGGGCAAAAAGGGATGCCTGGAAGTCTTACAACGCAGCAGGTCTTGCAGGCAGCCAGTACAGCTAGACTTAAAGGAGAAGAAACGAGGGCGCTGATCAAGGGGGCAGCATCCTATGTCTAAGTCTTCCGAACAGGGCAGCATGAAGGGCCTCGGAGCGAAATACGGTTCCACCGTGAGAAAGCGCTATGGCCGGATCATGGGTAATCTGAAGAAAACTAGGCGGTGCCCCTCTTGCGGATCTACTCGATTTCGGAGGACGAGCGCCGGAATCTGGGCTTGTTCGACGTGCCAATTCAAAATTGCGGGCGAGGCCTATAGTATCTGAATTTCTCTTTTTGTAAAAATCGGAAATTTACTTACCCTGCATTGCAATCGCAACTTTTTGAAAGGCTTTGAGGCCCAAGATAAGGCATGCAACCCTCGTAGTCGAACTGAGCGAAAACAAGAAAGTAATTTCAGCGATCTTGTCCTCGCTTTCCCCGGAGATTATTCGGGGCAAGCGGCTCACTTTCACTTTGTCTACCGCAAACGGAGGCAGAACTCTCTTGCTGAAGTTCTCTGCGGTGGATCTTGTTTCGCTGAGGGCTGGTATGAATACGGTTCTCAGGTTGACTGTCTCTGCTCTAAAGAGTATCCGGACGGTCTCCGCTTTCAGTCAGGAAGAAAGTGAGAGATCACTTCACAGAAAGACTGAATAGAGCAACTGCTCTCTTGGCTCGTTTGCTAGAGTAGCAAATGAGTGTCTCGAATGAAGTTCCTCCTTGGCTGAGGGAACAACTCGTGCGGTTTGAGCAACTTCAGCAGAATCTGCAGGCGATCGTGATGCAAAAGCAGCAGGTTGATTTGGAGTCGTCTGAAGTGGAGAGAGCTCTTGTGGAGCTCAAAAAGGCGGCGGATACTGATGCAGTTTACAAGAGCGCTGGGAACATTCTCGTCCGGGCGAAAAAGGAAGACCTTTTGAAAGAGCTCGAGGAGAGAAAGGAGCTTGCGAATACTCGGTCGACCGTTCTGGCAAAGCAGGAAACTAGAGTTCGGGAAAATATCAAAGATCTGCAGGCAAAAATCGAAGACGCCCTAAAGGGAAAAGCCCCGGCTGCGCCACAGTCCAGCTAGTCCCCATACTCACTTGTGAATAGTCCCCATACAACATGGTGTCGTTTTTGTCGCCAGGTCTCCTCAAGGCGGCGATCCCGAATTGAATAGTGAAAGGCTACAAGATGTAATTCTGCATCAGCTACAAACTCTTGGGGACAAGGATCAATTTACTTGTCTCATTTTTACGCATCGTCAAGCTGATCCAGACGCTCTCTGCGCAGCAGGCGCTCTGAAGCTATTGCTTGAGAACTTGACTCGTCCACCGGGACCAAAGACAACGATAATAGCCCCGCAGGGAGCGAGCGTCTTGGGGAAGCAGGTCAGCTCAGCCCTGGGAATCGAATATAGCGAGGAAATCAAAAAGGACGCGGTCCCAGAAATGGATCTCATAATCGTCGTCGATACCGGGGATCCGAAGTTGCTTGAGCCCTTCGTTGGGTACGTCTCGGAGAGCCCGGCTAGAAAGTTGCTAATAGATCACCACGCCTCCAGCTCAGTTCCAGAAGCTTGGAAAATGATGAGCGACCGGATCGTCATTCCCAATTCTACGTCTACCTGCGAAGTCATAACCCTTGGTTTTCCTCACGAAATGATCACGAAAAAAATAGCAGACATGCTACTTGCGGGATTGCTGTTTGATTCACAGCATTTAGGAATAGCAACAAGTAGTACGCTGGAAGCCGCTCTCACTTTGGTAAACGCTGGTTCAGAGATCTCCGCTTCCAAGAGGATTCTGCGCCATGAGCCGGATAGATCCGAGGTTATAGGAAGGATCAAGGCAGCACAGCGGCTGCGCTATGAGGAAGCTGCGGGAAAGGTGATTGCAAGAAGCGAGATCTCTAGTTATCACGCTGCGGTGGCGCGGATGCTCGTGGAAATAGGAGCCGACGTGGGGATCGCCTACGGAGAAACCAACGGGGAGGCGAGAGTGTCGGCCAGGAGCTCCCAGTATTTTTTCAAGGACACCGGCATCGACTTGGCCAGTGAAATGAAAAAGGTCTCCGATTACTTTAATCTGGTTGGAGGCGGCCACTCTACGGCCGCATCGCTTTCCGGGAAAATGGACGCCTCGGTACTTGCTGACCGTTTAGTCCAGAACTTGAAGTCGAGCTTACTAAAAAAGTAGTGGTAACAATAAATTTATTACAATACTCAAGACGTCTTTATTTTCGAGCATGAGCCAAGCTGGGGAAGTCCAAGAGATCAGAGGTCGCTCGAGGAGTCAGACAATCACTGGGGTTGCTCTTTTTGCAGCTCTTGCGCTCGTCTTGAATTTAAGCCACATTCAAGTTCCGGCCCCATATGCACCATTCCTCATTTACGAGTTTTGGGAGGTTCCGATAATTGTGTGTCTCTTTATCTTTGGCTTTTATGCTAGCCTGGCTGCCTCGACGATAAACACTATCGTCTTGCTTTTGGTAAATCCCGGTTCGCTGGCATCGGGCCCGATATACAATCTGATAGCGGTCACTGTGACGCTCCTTGCGATAATTTTGGGTCACAGGTTTAGTTCAGGGGCCAAGCTCAAAATTTCCTTGGAGATTCTTGTATCCACGGTACTTGCGATAATTCTTCGAACAGCTGTAATGATATTCGTGAACTATTCACTGCTCCCGTTTCCTCCTCCCCTTGGATTCGACCTAGGGCATTCAGCAGACCTCGTGGCTTTACCAGCAATTGCATTCTTTAATGCGACCCTAGCGCTCTACACTGTGCCACTAGGCTTTGCCGGACTAAGAGCGGTTTCTAAGCGCCTCCACTTCAGACTGGCCTATCCGGTTTCATCTACTCGGCTAAAAAACTGACTCGACCGAAAAGGAATTTGCGCAAGAAGACGAGTTGACCTCTAGTGCAAAATATCGTTCCTTATTCAGCTCCCAGCGACAGCTTAAGAGATTTGCTCCGCCCTGCTCTGATAGAAGTGAGGAATCTTTCTTTCCGCTACTTTGGTTCAAGAAGCACGGTCCTTGAAAATGTCAACCTTCGGATCGCCCATGGGGAGATAGTGCTCATAGTGGGTCACTCTGGCTCCGGGAAAAGCACCCTCCTTAGGGCAATTAATGGGCTGATTCCTCATCAGCACAATGGCGATTACTCGGGTGATGTGACGGTCGATGGCTTGTCCGTTCCGAGGACCGAGATGAGCAAGCTCTCCCTCCGCGTGGGTTACATTTTTCAGAACCCGGAAAATCAAATTTTCATGTTCTCGGTGGAGCGAGACATCGGCTTCGGTTTGGAAAATTTGGGTCTGCCTAGAGAAGAGATCCGGCGACGAGTCGATTGGGCGATGGATGTGCTGAAGATACGGGATCTTGCTTTGAAAGCTCCCCATGAGCTCTCCGACGGCCAAAAGCAGAGGGTCGCGATTGCCGGCGTGATCGCAATGAGGCCCAAGATTCTGATACTGGACGAACCCACTTCCTTGCTGGATCCCTTTACGGCAAGGGAACTTGTCAGGCTGGTCTTGAAAATCAGAGAAGATCTCGGCATCACCGTGTTGATCGTCGAACACCGTTTGGATTTGGTCGCAAAGATCTGCGACAGAATGATAGTTATAGACAAGGGTAAAGTTGTCCTCGGGGGAACCGCCAGGGACGTTCTGTCCAAGCTCGATGTCTCCAACTATGGAGTAACCGTCCCCTCAATCGTAAAGCTAGCCAAGGAACTCGAGGTAACTGGAAAACGTCTTCCCTTAGATCCGGAAGAGCTACATTCGGCATTGGTTTCTAACGCTCCACTGTGAGCGCTCAGGATTTGGTAACGATGCCACCGGTGGATGGTGCACCTAGTGATGCGTCTCCAGTAGTTTCTTTTGAGGGTGTGGACTATAGTCATCCGAACGGGACGATCGCCCTCCGAAACGTAAATTTGCAAATGTCGTCCTCAGAGCTTGTTGCCATCATGGGTACAAACGGTGCGGGGAAGAGTACTCTTGTAAGACACGTGAACGGGCTCCTGAAGCCTACGCATGGCAAGGTCACTGTCTTCGGAGAGGATACCAAGACCACGACCTCCGCGAGACTCTCCAGACGGGTTGGGATTGTGTTTCAAAACCCGAGCAATCAGTTGTTCGCTCAAAGTGTGACCCAAGAAATCGAGTTCGGCTTGAAAAACTTTGGATTCCCCGACGAGTTCGTCAAGGACAGAGTCCGCTGGGCGCTCGATACGTTCTCCCTTGGAGAGTACTCGGAGCGCTCCCCGATGGAATTGAGCGGAGGGGAAAAAAAGCGGCTGTGCATCGCTCTGGTACTTGCGTGGGATCCTTCTATCCTGATACTGGATGAACCCACCGTCGGTCAAGATTCGGAACAAAAAGAGAAGCTCACCGAGATCATTCGCCAGCTGATCGGTCAGAAAAAAAACGTGATCCTCGTAACGCACGACGTGGAGTTCGTTTGGCCACTTCAGCCCCGCACGATTCTGATGTCGAATGCCTCGATCGTGGCCGACGGCCCCGCTCAGGAAGTATTGGGTCAGAAGGTTGCAGCCTCAAAGTCGAGCATCCTTCTTCCCCAGCTCGTGGACTTTTCCATGATCTCGGGCTGGCCCAAGCCATACCCCGCCACTCCCGAAGAAGCTGAACGAAAAGTTAGGGGAGCGTGACTTTTGCAATGCAGTGGATCGCATCAGGATTTTTGTTCGTCCGGGGAAATACCACCTACCACCAGTTAGATCCGCGCGTTCGGCTCTCTATTTCATTAAGCATCTTCACGGTGTCCCTTTTGAGCGGCAGCATCTTGTTCCTTTCCGCCATGGTTGCGATCACCATCGGCATAGTCCTC
>JASHPQ010000098.1 GCA_030037995.1 Nitrososphaerales archaeon
TGTGAACGGAACCCCCACCTTTTTCCTGAACGACCTGAGGCACAACGGAGATTACCAGTACGAGACTTTCGTGGCGGCGATCGAGCGTGCCTTGAACCCAAAGCCCCAAAAATCTAGAACGAGGGCTTCGGTAAAGCGCAAAGCCCCTAGAAACAAAGTCAGAGCAAGGCAGTAGCTGCCCGCGCGGCTCTCGCAAGAAAACCGAGAAGACTTCGTCTCATTTTCCCTCGGATGGAGGTATCATTGAAGTACTTCGAAAAGCGCTATACAGCGAGTGCCCGCAAAGGCGTAAGCATGTTCCTGTATGATGAAATCCAAAAATCGGAACTAGATCAAAATATTTTATTTCAAATGTGCTAGGCCGGTGGCTTATGGCTTCAAGACACGGAAGCGCTGTCGTCGTTTTGTCCTTAGCCGTCATTTTGCTTTTCGGCCTGTCTTCGTTAGGCTCTCCAGCTTACGCCACTACGGCTGGGGCTGGCTCCTTATACCTTCTACCCGCAAAGTTTGTTGGGCCTAACACAGGAAATTCAATGACAAGTCTAAACTGGGCGGGATACGCGGTAAGCGCGGCTTCAGGATCTGTTACCCAAGTGAAGGGATCTTGGATCCAACCGTCAGTCACCTGTCCCACCACTGGTCTACAGGCCGCTGCTTTCTGGACTGGCATTGACGGACTAACATCTGGAACTGTAGAGCAAACAGGGACGCTGGCAGAATGTGACTATGGCGTAGCTTCGTACTACGCATGGTACGAATTTTATCCTTCTGCATCAGTGGCGATTTCTTCGCTAGTAATCCAGCCGGGTAACGTGATATCCGCCACCGTAAAGTATTCGTCCTCCACGGGCAAGTTCACCACAACCATCAAGGATGTCACGACCGGCAAGTCCTTCTCGAAATCCGAGGCAGTTCCTGGAGCTCTCAGAAGCTCTGCAGAATGGATCGTGGAGGCTCCAGCCTCTTGTGATTCAGCATCCTGCATTTACCCACTTCCGAACTTTGCGACAGCTTCCATGGGAAAAGACAGTACATCCGTTTCAAGCACGGACAGCGCAACGATCTCAGGTTCGAGCAAGGTGATTTCAAAATTTGGATCTATGGTGGACTCCCTAACCATGGCGAGCTATCCGAGTGGGAGTACGGTCATGGCACAGCCATCCTCCCTCTCCAGGGATGGAACCAGCTTCTCCGTCACGTGGAAGAATGCCGGTCCCTAGGTTACGTGAGATTGGTGCAGCCAGCCGTGATATGCAATTAGGCATAATAATCGCGCGTGACGAAAGCATTCTCGAATGAAAATCGAAGTGGGGCAAAAAGCCTCCCACGAGCGTACCTTCACGGTGAGGGACATTGAATTATTCGCCGAGCTTTCCGGCGACAAGGGGGAGCATCACGTCCGACCGGACAGCGACGGACGCGTCATGGTTCACGGCCTTCTCACGGCTACCGTTCCCACGAAGCTGGGCGGAGACATCAATTACATTGCAAGGGAGATTTCGTGGGAGTTTCTGAGACCGGTGTTTGCCGGTGACACAGTAAGGGCGGAGTCGGTCGTAACTTCCGTGGAGCCGGGAGAAGGGCACCTCAAGGCCGCAATAGAGTTCGTGTGCTACAACCAGCACGGCAAGGAAGTCCTCCGCGGCAAGACTCGCGGGATCATTCGAACTACCGCCTAGTTCTTTTTTGCAGCGTACTTCTCCCGCAGAGGCTTTTTGTCGATCTTGCCGGTGCTGGTCTTTGGGAGCGGCTCTTCGATGATGTAGCACCTATCGGGAACCCAGAACCTTGCGACGTGTCCTCCCTCCACGTACTCCTGGAAGTGATTTTTCAGATCCACTTCTTCAAGCCTTGAGCCGGGTTTCCGGGTTACTATCGCAATCGGCCTCTCTCCCCATTTCTCGTCAGTCACTCCGATTACGGCTGCTTCCAGAACCGCGGGATGGTGCATCAGGACGTCTTCCAGGTTGATCGTAGAGATCCACTCACCACCGCTCTTCACGGCGTCCCTCGCTCTGTCGGCGATCTTCACATGGCCACCTTCGTCCACGGTCGCTAGGTCTTTCGTGTGGAGCCATCCACCCGCCCACAGCTCTTCGGTGAGTGCAGGATCCTTGTAATACTCCTCGGTGGTCCATGGCGCGCGGACGACAATCTCCCCGATCGTCTTTCCGTCTCTCGGGACATCGTTCATCGAGCTGTCGACAACTCTGAGATCCACAAGAGGCACCGGGAACCCTGTCTTTAGAAGAGATTTCTGGAGCATTTCATGTGGAGGGAGATCGTATTCGGGCTCGCTGGGAACTGCGAGCGTAAGGATCGGCGCGGTCTCGCTGAGCCCGTAGCCCGACATGACCTTTATGCCGAAGCTCATCGCCTTGCGGGCGAGTTCGGACGGAAATGCAGCTCCTCCGACCACCACCTTCCAGTGAGAGAGGGCTTCCCGGTGAGACTCGACAGATGGGTGGTTCACTATCATGTTCAGGATCGTGGGCACCATGTGAGACCACGTGACTTTCTCTGAAGAGATCAGCTCGAGGATCCTACCAGGGTCGTACTTCCCTGCGAAAACATTCTTCTGCCCTAACAGCCCGCTGACGTAGGGAAAGCCCCACCCGTGCACGTGAAACATCGGAACGAGCGGCAATACAACGTCCCGGGCCTCGAGACGGACGGGACTCTGCGAGCTGGAAAGAGCAAGCGCGGCGGATAGGGTGTGCAGGACAATCTGTCTGTGAGTAAAACAAACTCCCTTGGGTATCCCGGTGGTACCCGAAGTGTAAAACAGGGTTGCAACGGAGTATTCGTCGAAATCATCCGGCTGGAAGTTCCCGCTCGAACTCGCGAGCACATCGTCGTAGAAAAGCGATCCTGCAGGAACCCCAGCAGGCGTGGATCCCGACTCGCTCACGACCACGATTGTCTTAATGGTCTTGATGTGCGGAAGTAGCTTCGCGAGCAGTGGGACAAACTCGTCGCGAACGATCACGGCTTCGTCTTCTGCGTGCGACATCGTGTAGGCGATCTGGTCTGGAGGTAACCGGATATTGACGGTGTGCAATACCGCTTGGATTGCGGGCACGGCGTAGTACGCTTCCAAATAATTGTGAGTGTCAAAATCGACCACGGCAACCTTAGATCCCTTTCTGACACCGGCGTTCTTCAACCCATCAGCGAGCCTCATCGCCCTCCCGTTCAGCTCCTTCCAGGTTTCCCGATTTTTTCCAAAGACAATTTGGCTGGGACTGTTGCGGTAAATCGTCTGAGAGAGCAGCTTAGTGATCAGCAGCGGAGAGTTGTGATTTCGAGTCTGGGACATACTCTGCAGTCTTTGAAATTGGAGAAGGATAATAGTGTTGCGAGCGAATCTACGTTCGTGCTGCGAGGAGAGACAGCGAAACGCTCCACCATTCTGGATGTCTTTTAACGCAGGACAAGAAAAACACTGCAGGAAATCGCCGAGCGAAGAGTGCATCCCTGATTCCGAGATCGAATTATCTTACACTGTTCTGATAAATGGGCCAACACTAAAATGAACCTCAACTCCATTGAGGGATTTCAGATAAAACACCCTTTGATCAAAAAACACTATGGACTCATCATTTTTGTTGTAGTCCTTGGCGTGTACCTTCTTTCGCTGAACGGGGTCTGGGCAACGGATCACCCCTCCAGCTTCGTCCAGCTTGACTGGTCAATTTGGGCGGATCACGCTTTCAACGTGAACGACTCGCAGACCGCGGGAAATCCCGTTTACTCCATGGACGATTTCTCGTTGAATAGCACCTGGTACATCGCTTCAGCGCCGGGATTATCCTTTTTTTCGCTCCCCTTTGTGATCGTCGGATTTCTCCTCGACGGGTACTCCCCCTTCGGACAGGTCTTGACATTCTCGGAAGCTTTCGTCGCACTGATGGGCGCCCTAACTGCCTATCTGGTGTACAGGGTCGCGAGGATGTTCTTTCAAGAAAAAACATCTATTTTTCTAGCCTTTGGCGTTGGCTTCTCCACACTGCTCTGGCCATTCGCAACATACTATTTTCCGCACGACCTTTCCGCGATGTTCGTCATGCTGGCGACCTTTCTCGCCCTAAAGATCACAAGAGACCGCGGATCGGATTCGCGACTTTCCATGTATCTCTTTTGCGGCCTTGCAGTGGGTTGCGCGCTGCTCGTGGATTACATAGACGCACTTTTAATTCCGACTGTTTCGGTTTACTTGCTGTATAAGACGAAAAGATCTGCGGGGCTGCTCAACTTTTTGTGTGGAGCCGCCGTCGGCATCGCAGCTGTTGCCGCTTACAATCTGGCTGCATTCGGCAGAATCCTCACCACGAGTCAAAACCTGTACGACGGGAAGCCTTTCCTTAGCGATTTTTCTACTCCCATCCTTCAAGGATTATTCTGGAATTTTATCTCTCCGTACCGGGGGCTCTTCTGGTATTGCCCCTTGATTGTCTTGGCTCCCGCGGGGTTTTATCTGATGTTCAAATATTCGAAAGATAAATCGCAGGTGATCTTATTCCTAGCGATCATGCTTTCGATCGTGATCCCGTACAGCATGTGGCAGGATGTCACGGCCGGAGTATCCTTCGGCCCCAGGTTCCTAATTCCCGCTATTCCATTTCTGATACTACCTGTGGGGCAGCTATTCGAGCGGGGCCGGTCTGAGAAGGACCTTGCATACCTTCTTTATGGAATCGGAGTAGTTCTGAATGGGTCTGCAGCACTCGTTTCAGTCATCCATCCAAACTTTTCGACGGTGCCAAGCTGGACTACTCAGATTTTCGGAACCATGTTATCATCTCTGAGCAGTGGTTCTCTCGATGTCTGGTGGCTCAGCTACTTGGGGCAGTATTGGTGGGTGCTGGCATTCTCACTGGTCGCTTGTCCGATCGTAACGCTGTTTGCGATAGATCGAGTAATGTCTGGGGATGAGGAAGTAAAATCGAAAGCAAAACATGCCGAAATAGTGGCTGTACCACTAGCCAAAACAAAGGCGTAGGCTCGGCACGTCTCTTTAGAAGTTATTTTCGTATGGCTCGGCAGCTCCCGAAGCTCAAATTCTTCCTCATTGCTGGAATCTCCCCTCTGTTTTTCTTCTCGATCAGGAAGATTAAGGATTCCTAACAGACAATATTCATAGATCAGAGTAATTTGAAACGGATACGCATTCCCGGGAAAATCATAAATCATTACAACATCGATCTAATATTTGGATAAGAGGAGCACGTTCTTTGTTTTCAATTAGTCGTGCAATTAAGCTCCCGTTTAAACAATACCGGGATGAAAAGGGTCTAGGAATAAGGAAAGACGCGAATACTTCTCGACGTGGTATCGCACATCTCGTGGCTATCATCGTTATTATCATCGTAGTAATAATTCTCTACTACATTTTCATCGGATTTTGAGAAAATTTTTTGAGCTTCAGTGTTTCACCCGAAGAGTTGCTCGTGGTTGCCGTCATGGTTTTGCTGTTCGTAGCTCTAGTAATATCAAATCCGCCGAAGAGCGAAAAAATCGAGAAAATCTGAAAGCGATTAGCTCCCCTCCTCCAGGGTACTTCCGTAGCAAGAGATGTTGGCTAGAACTTTTGCACTTTATTCTGCTACGAGCCATCTGCGTGACATGACAATCCCGATGGATAACATCACAACTGCAAATATCACTAGATAGAGCACATACATAATATTTGGATCGCCTTCCAAGACAAAGGACCTACCAATGTCCGCGCTGTAACTTATCGGGTTCACGTCACTGAGATCTTGCATCCAGAACGGAAAGAAGGATCTTGGAAAAAGCGCCGAACTTGAAAACATCAGGGGTAAATTAATGAAATTGGAAACCACACCGGGAGTCTGCCAATCCTGCGAACGCATCGTAATCATCACGTAGGCTGACGATAGACCCAATCCGAGAAGCACGATTGCCAGTATCGTCTCGGAGAACCCGACAAGATCGTCGGGATATCTTACTCCAAAGAAGGTAGCCGTGATAAGCATCACCGGTATTTGCAGCAGTCCCCTCGTGGTCGCTCCGAGCACCTTGCTCAAGAAGACGGCCGCTTTCGGAGTCTTGGTTACAAGAATGCGTTTCAGGTATCCGAATCTTTTATCTTGGATGAGGCTCATAGAGCTGAACATCCCCACGAAAAGCATCCCGGTCGAAAGCTCCCCGGGCAGGAGAAACGCGACGTAGTTGTTCGTGTGAAAGAAGGTCTGAAGGAATGACGAAGGGATGTTCCCGAGGCTGCTGCCGAAAAAAATTAGCCACATAATTGGCTGAATAAACGTCATTAGAAGGACGGCGCGATTTCGATAGGTTCTCGTGACCTCCCTAACATACAGGCCCCAGAGCTGCCTCAACAAAGCAGCTTTTCATCTATTCCTTCTTAATTGCGTGTAAAACCTTCTAAAGTCGACCTTCTGTTCCGCGTCTTCTATTCTCATCCCGGTCAGTTTCAAGAACACGGAGTCAAGAGTCGGTCTCTGGAGTTTCATTCCTTTTACGTTCGCAAGGTCTATCGTTCTCAGTACTTCCATGACGTTCTCCTTACCGGGGGCAAGAATGATCACGAGCTTATTGTCAGACAGCTTAACATCAGATACGGCTTTTAGCGACCTTATCGCCTCCAAGTTCACCTCTTTTGAAGCAAGTTCGAGCTCTAGCAGGTCTCCACCATATTTTGTTTTCAACTGGTCGGGTTCCCCTACCGCGACGATTTTGCCCTGGTTGATGATTGCAATTCTCTTACAGAGAGTATCGGCCTCTTCCATGTAGTGAGTGGTCAGCAGAACGCTGACACCATATTCTTTGTTTAGATCCTGTATGAGTTTCCAAAGCATCGACCTCGTGACGACATCCAGGCCTATCGTGGGCTCGTCCATGAATATGACAACGGGGGAGTTCAAAAGCGCCCATGGCTATCTCCAGCTTCTTTCTCATTCCCGTGGAGAACCCACCAACCTTCCTGTCGCTGGAGTCCAACAAACCAAAATAGTCCAGAAGCGATCTAGCCTTCTGTTTCCAGTCTTTGACTTCCTGCAGCCTCGCTTGGAGGTGCAAATTCTCCATCGCAGTAAAATCATCGTCAACTATGACTTCGGATGCAACC
>JASHPQ010000099.1 GCA_030037995.1 Nitrososphaerales archaeon
TCTCTGGGAGACAAATCACCATGTTCCAGATTACAGCACAAGGTGAGCACGAATTTATTTTCGAAGCTGTTTATGCTGCTATCAAGGGCGAGAAGCATCGCCCCGTGTTCCACAAACACACTGATAATCTGATTTTGAGTGTAGGGGACATTTTTGCCGCAGATTAAAAACTCATAGTCGAAAATATTTCCCGGAAGAGAGAGCCCGATGTTTTTCGGATAGTAGCCAGCGAGCTCCTTAGCCCGCTTCTCTTTGGACTCCAAGAGCTTCATGATCGTTTTCTAATCGAAGCTCTGCGACTCGGGCCGCTTTAGGACTTTGTGTATTACGGATGACAGTACAGGGCATTGTATCAAGGATATGAGTTGGTGAGAGGTACTTGGAATCTCAAACTTTCGTGATGGCTACCGAGAATCGAGGTTAAGATCCTCAGTCTCCTTTTGCTAAACGAAATTTATGATTCTTGTCTCTATTAATTTGGCAGTTGGAGTGCCTTTGGTGGTGACGATGGAATAGCCCTCCGCATTGCATTTTTTGCAATTATAGTGAAGCAATACGCCATTTTCTCCAATAGGCTTTCCAGAATCGACGTCCCAATCATGCGTTCCAAACATCGTGGAAATTTCGGTCAAGTCTTTATTGGCAACTCTTTCGGGCGAGACGCATACCGGTACCTTTCCAGATTGGCTCAAGGTTTCCCTTTCACTTCCAGCAAACCAAGCATCCAATTAAGCAACGTTTTCAATAATTCGGAGCGCAAAGTGACCCGCCAGTACCTTTTCCATGGCATGCAGTATTTTTGGTTCGCTTGGAACGACCATAGGATCGAAGGAGCAAAAGTTCTGCCGAAAATGTTTCCAAATTTTTGAATGATTTGGGGCATAACGATTGGATATTTCGACCCGGCGAATTCTCCAAAACACTAAATAACCTCGGGCTCGTCTCGCTCCGAGGTCTGAAAACAAATGCCCTATATTAACGTGGGAAGAGAGAATTCTGGAGAGGTAGAACTGTACTACGAGGATCACGGATCTGGAAAGCCCGTGGTGTTAATTCACGGCTGGCCTCTTAGCGGGGCCTCTTGGGAAAAACAGACTCTTGCTCTGTTGAATTCGGGATGCCGCGTTGTCACTTACGACCGGAGAGGATTTGGGTATTCGGACAAACCCGCGTTTGGTTATGATTACGACACGTTCGCTGACGATCTTCACAAGCTCGTAAGCAAACTCGATCTGCGTGACTTTACTCTCGTAGGGTTCTCGATGGGCGGCGGCGAAGTTGCAAGATATCTCGGGAAACATGGAACGAGGCACGTCAGCAGAGCCGTTTTCATTTCTGCGGTACCGCCGTTTCTGCTAAAGACCGACGACAACCCGCAGGGGATCGCCAAGGACGTTTTTGACGGGTTCAAGTTCGCGATCATCCAAGACCGTCCGGCCTTCCTTTCGAACTTCCTTTCGAATTTTTACAACGTCGACGTGTTGAAGGGTAAATCCATAACCGACCAGGCGGTGCAGGCCAGCTGGAACTCCGCCGTGGTTGCATCGCCTCGAGGTACGATCGATTGCATAACGGCGTTTAGCGAGACAGATTTTAGAAAGGATCTTCAAAAAATCGATATTCCAACTTTAGTCATCCACGGTACAGACGACCGCATTGTGCCCTTCCCGATTTCGGGCAAGCTTACTGCGGAAACGGTGAAGGGAAGCAAGCTGGTGGCGATAGATGGCGCACCTCACGGCCTGATCTGGACCCACGCGGAGCGGGCCAACAAGGAACTGCTAGATTTCCTGGGCGTAATGAAAACAGAACCTGCTCAGGTTGTCGCAAAGTAGAACTTTAGCAAACGATGTCGCAGATCGTGAGGCCGAAACCTCACGTTCTATTCGCGATGGTCTAAAAGATCCGAGGGAAGACTGGTAGCAGTTGGGACCTTAGATCCTTCCCTTCATGAGACTCGCTGGAAATCTTCAGCCGTCGATGCCAGGAGGCCCCCTACGTATAGTCTCACATTCGGGCCTGCTTTAGTAATTGACCTAGGGCCCCCTCGGAGGCAGCGCATGCGGGGGCGAGCAATAGTAATTTGATGAATCCATTCATTTGGTATGCATTCAGCTTCCTTTGCCAATGCCATTAGAGACACCGCTAAAGACTTAATGAGCCGGAGGAATTGCTTTGAAAAATCATCCTGAAAAGACATCGAAATGATTGCACAAATCGTTTCTCTTGAGGGACCAACATTTGTGTGTTTAATCCCTCGCGGGGTCAGTTATTGATTGTCTGAAAACTCTCAGAAAGAGTCCCCGAAAGAGTTCAAGCTTTCCCCATCTACCCTGAGGTGGGTCTACGTGGGGCTGGCGCTTAGCTCTACCTTCGTCATTGCGATTTCCTTCTTTTCAGGAGTGACTCTTTCGGACTTTGCCGCGTTCGGGCTCTTGCCTTTCGTTGTCGCCGGAGCTCTCTCCTCCCTGCGTCTGCTGGTGCAGGTTCTCAGATACCGAGTGACCGTTTTCGGACTCTCCGGTGTACCCCGGTCGAATTTCAAGGATCTTACAATTGTCAGGGTGGGTAGCGAGTTCGTCTCCCTGACGACGCCCTCCCTTATCGGCGGCGTTGTTGTTAGGGCGGCCTGGTTGGCGCAGCGGGGAGTAGACTCAGGCCGTGCCTTTTGGATCGCATATTTTGAAGTCCTCCTCGACGTGTACGTTGGCTCTGCTTTCGCGCTGGCCGCATCAGTCTACGCCTTTTCGAAGGGGGCGACCATCATCGGATCCACGATTGCGGCAATTGTGATCTTTCAACTCGCGCTCTACACCACCATTTTTCTCATTCCTGCGCTCCGCGGGATTCATGCTTTTCCGAAGTTCTTCTTCAAAATCTCTCAATATTTCGTGGGAGGGAACAAGTCGAAGATCCTGGAGGAGAAAGTAAACCGGGCTAGTAGGACGTTTTCGCTTTCGGCGCGTTCCATATTGAGGCACGACGCCCTCCCAATCGTTCTCAAGGCGCTTGCTCTTACCCTCGTCGACGCCCTCCTGCTCGGCTTGTCCCTCTGGATAATCCTGACGAGAAGTGGATTAAATACAATCAGCCTGCCGCTTGCAGCAGTCGTTTCCTTTGGCGTCTCGACGATCGCTTTCTTGCCGATCTCGATTGGCGGGTCTGGAGTCGCCGAGTTTGCCATGCACACCTACCTTTCCGATGTTATGGGCTTTGCGTCCTGGGCGTCAGTTATAATCTGGAGGATTGTATCTTTTCAGCTTCTTCTGATTCCTACGGGGATTGCCTTCATTGTGCTGCTGCGCAAGGTCACAAGACAAAAACCCGCGGACACTGATACTCTCTCCGAGGCTTCGGTTCAAGCCGAAAACCAAGAAGAATTGGAGAAGAGCATCCAAAGAACTAATGCTTCGGACGACGCGACTCACAGATAGGCGACGAACTCGCGCAACAATGAGCTTTTCGCTCGTTTGGTTGATGCAGAATTTGCATTTTAAGTGCATAATTGGTTAGGTATAATTAGCTCCAGAGACCAAGGAAACGGCCCCGGAGACCTCCCTGCTACCCATTGCCGTACATAAAGCAGTTTCAGAACGAGAAAAGTAGTTGCCTTTCTTACTACGTCTGCTGTCCGGGAAAAGGCAAAAGCGCGGTAATCGACCCGGGCGAAAACGCGGAGTGGTACACGGAGCAGGCAAGTCGTGACTTTGCCGACATTATTGCGGTAATAGACACGCACATCCACGGGGATCATATTTCTGGGGCCCGAAAACTGGCGCAGCTCACCGGAGCTCCCATTTACATGGAGAGGTCATCAAAGGTGGGCTTTTCCTTCGAGCCACTGGCCGAGGGAGACAAGATCGATCTTGGCAACGTCTATCTGAAAGTGATGTTCACACCTGGGCACACCACCGAGAGCATTTCTCTTCAATACATAGATCGCAAGCGTGCCGAGGTGCCGTGGGGAATTTTCACCGGCGACACGCTTTTTGTGGGCGACATCGGGAGACTCGATTTCTCCGGAGCCGGAACCAGGAAGCAGATGCATGATACTCTGTTTGGGAAGTTGCTTTCTCTTCCTGATTACGTCGAACTTTATCCAGCCCACTATGTCGGATCGGTTTGCGGCAAAGGAATGAGCTTGAAGACGTACTCCACGATTGGCTTTGAAAGACGATTCAATCCTGCGCTGCAATGCATTTCCTTCGAGGAGTTTGAGCGATATCTCCTCGACAACCCACTCGAACCGTTCCCGCAACATCTTCAGATCAAAAGGATAAACTCCGCCATGGAAGAGGAGCTATCCCTGGCGCCGTCAACCAAAAGATGAATTTTTGGTCGGGAAGGTGTCCATCGGTTTGGTCGACTGGTTTTCTTAGCTAGTCGATCATTCTGGGAGCCAGGTAAAAATGCATTGGTCCGCCAGTTCTTTTTTCGGTGCTCACAAACTCGAGTCTGAGAGGCATCTTGCTGGAATACTCAAACTTTACAAAATCAGAAAAGGAACCCACGGCTTTTCCAATCTTGAGCAGGTACTCGAGGTTATAGACGGCCCTCGTTTCTGGAGATCCACTTTCTACCATAGCCTCCTGAAGAAGCGCGCCATTTTCTCTTCCGAGGGAGACCTCCACCTTCCCTGAATCTCCCTTGCCGGAGAACACCACAGATCCATTCGACACAGTGACAGCTATGTGGGATGACATCGTGGAGATGTCGACCAGAATTTGATTGAACGCCTCCAGCCCCATTTCAAACCGCGTCGTGAAGGTTAGCCTTGGGAGAGGCGCGGGTTTCAGCTCGTCGTCTATCAGGTGCAGCTCAAACTCCTTCCGGTAGTGACCGGACCCCGTTTTGATCCCGAGAGACTGGTTCTTCAATCTGGAAATTTCAAATGTATCCCGTTGTTCGGAGCGCTTCACGATCTTCCAGAAATCCTCTAGGTGTACCGTAAATCTGGTGGGCTTCAGGCAGTAAAATTTCTCAAACGCGCTCCTGGGGAATTTTACGTCCAGCAAAGCAATGTGGGAGGGGTCCATGGCTCGCGTCCTAACTCCATCTGCGTCCACATCGAAGGCGGCGTCTTCCGCGAGTGTCTGGATGGTCGAAGCGATGGTCTTCCAGATTGTGGATGTTGAGGAGAAGATCGAAAACTCCGAGTCCTGCGAAAATTCATTTTGGGGGGACTGCATCATTTTGGGGCCGTATATCCGGCTAAATGAATGATATAAAGTTACTGTAATACTACTGTAATCTCTGAAAAGT
>JASHPQ010000100.1 GCA_030037995.1 Nitrososphaerales archaeon
CCCAAAGCAACGTACTGATTTGATTTTATATTCCTGATCGTTTGTCTAATGAATACTCCTCCAATCGCAATTTTTCCATCTTGGACATGCTGAACAAAACACGTCGGCACGAGATGCGGTCTTCCGTCTCCTGAGATCGTTGCAAACCACACGAGTGGTTTTTCTCGATCGCACAAATTGTCGAAGTAATTGTCTAAATCCTTAGGAAAAGTCTGCATGGATGAGGCACTCAAACTATTATCCACTCACTATCATCCACCGGCGATGGCTGCCATTATCACGATCTTATCCTCATCCTTCAGCTTCGTAAGAAGATTCGCTTGATTGCGGATATCTTCACCGTTCAAAAAGATGTTGATGAAATCTCTTGTGTGATCCGTCGAATCGTAGAGTTGTTCTTTTAGTTCCGGAAATCTCTCCGAAAGCGACGAAAGTACAGCTCCAATTGTTTCTCCTTCAGCTTCGATTGTTTTCTGATTACCAACATACTGTTTCAGGGGCGTCAGAAGTTCTATTTTTATTCTAGACAAGATCGAAATTCCTTCGCCTGAAATTTAAGCCGAGATGGCCGCACGCATCATCCTTCTATCGTCGACTGCCTTAAAGGCCGCTTCAATATCTTGGAGTTTGAATTTTTCGCCAACGATTTTTTGAAACGGGTATTTGCCCTTGTTTTTCGACAAGAAAGCTAGAGCATCAAACAGATTCCTCGCATCGTTTCTGGCCGTCCCGATCAAAGAAATCCTTTTGAAGATCAGATTGAACAGGTCGATCTCTGCGCTTGCTCCTTGAAAGATGGGACCGATTGTAATGTATCTTCCTCCGTCTCTGGGGAGTTTCAATCCTGTAGGTATCGCGCTTGTAACACCAGTCGCCTCGATAACAAGATCTGCGCCCAACCCACCCGTAAGTTCCTTTATCTTTTTGACTAGTTCCTCCTCATTCATACTCCCCACATTGAACTTGTAGTTGGCTCCAAAAGATTCAGCATATTGAAGCCTAGATTCTGCCGCATCAAGAACGATGACGTTTGATGCACCACTCTCACGTGCTAGAGAGGCTGCATAGAGTCCAAGAGGGCCGCAGCCTTGAATCACAACGTTTTCACCCAAACGCAACTTGGCACGGTCAAGCACGTTTACCATTGTTACCAAGGCACAGTTAGCAGGCGCCACAATTTCATCTTGCAAGTCATCGGCTAATTTGAAAAAAGTAGTACCAGGTCTCAGATAGATGTATTCGGAGAAAGCTCCGTTGAAATATGGAGCAGCGTCGCATCCAGCAAACAACCCATATACAAACCGATTTTGGCATCCTGCAGTGTCATTCAAAATGACGCAATAGTAGCACTCGCCACAGGCCTTAATGTAACTCCAGGCGATCCTGTCGCCTTCCTTAACTTTCCTTGCTGCGGAATCGTACTCTACTTCGGATCCCTTTTTCTCGATTACGCCCATCGCTTCATGTCCCAAGATGATCGGAATTGGAGGCGTCCGTTTTCCATGCCAGATGTGCAGATCTGTCCCACAAACCGAAGACAGACTGACTTTAACAAGGAGGCCTTTTCTTTCAACATCTGGGAGTGGAAAAGAACGCCATTCGAACGGATGATTTGCTCCAACAAAAACTTGGGCATTTCCTGTAAGTGTCATTCATAAGTCCAAGCTATTCGTACGCTTTAAAGAAATAAAGAAAAATTTGTGATGCGGAGACATCCGCATCTTATGAGATTGTGACTAGTGGGATTTTAATGCGCCGGCGCCAGCTTCCGCCACGGTATGATCATTTTCGACCGAACTTCCACTCACACCGACTGCGCCGATTATCTGCCCCTGACTGTTTTTTAAGACCACTCCTCCCGGAAATGAAATGAGCCCGCTGTTCGAGTGTTCAATGTTATACAGTGGTTTTCCCGGCTGAGACAGTTTCCCAATCTCTCCGCTGTTCATGTCAAAGAAACGCGCCGTCCTCGCTTTCTTTATCGAGATGTCAATGCTACCAAGCCAAGCATCGTCCATTCGTAGGAACGCCTTGAGATTGGCGCCTGCATCTACGACCGCAATGTCCATTTTCGTATGAAGTTCTTCTGCTTTCTTAACTGCCCACTGTACTACTTCCTGTGCTTCTTTCGTGGTAATGTCAGCCAAAGTTCTTACCTCTAAACTCGCATCAGAGAAAGTTGTATTTAATTTAAACTGTGCGAATCTACGGTAGTAGAACTACCTTGACTATCCCGCCTTCTCTTTTGTCGAACTGTTCGTAAAGCTTGGGAGCTCTGTCGAGTGCTTCTCTGTGCGTAACAATAATCGAAGGATCAACTCGGCCGTCCTTGATCGCTTGCATTAGATATCTGTTGTAATTCTTTACGTTGCACTGACCCATTCGGAATCCCAGTTCTTTAGTGAAAGCATACCCGAGTGGGAAACTGACTCGGCCCTCAGGATCTGCAGGAGTCGGTGCGAATAATCCAGGCATTCCTATCAAAGCACCTTTCTTTGCAACTTTCATGAGGGTCTCAAGAACTACTAATGGTTTCAGCTCTACGTTCTTGCCGGGGGCGATCATCCCCTTCCCGGTTGCCTCGTAACCTACCGCCTCTACACATGCGTCAGCTCCCGATCCGCTTGTGTCGTCCATTATTTTCTTTACAGGATCTTCGCGATCAACATTTATCGGAACCGCCCCGATCTTTCTCGAAAGCTCAAGTCTTTCGGGTACACGATCTAGGGCGTAGACTCTGGCAGCTCCCCTCAATAAAGCACTCATTTGAGCCATCAAGCCCACGGGGCCCGAGCCACCCACTACAACGACGTGTCCCGGTTTCACTCCGGCAATGTCGCATCCGTAAAATCCAGTAGGGAAGATGTCTGCAAGCAGGACTGCTTGCTCATCTTTAACGCCTTCAGGGATTTTCAAACACATTGTGTCTGCAAACGGCACTCGAAGATATTCCGCTTGCCCTCCATCATAGCCTCCAAGCAATTTCGCATAGCCAAAGGCAGCACCGGGGCCCTTTGGATTGAAGGGATTTGCATTATCGCACATCGACCACAATCCGCTCTGGCAGAACTCGCACTCTCCGCAGCTAATGTTGAACGGAACAACTACTCGATCACCCTTCTTGACGAAATTAACCGCCGATCCGACATCTTCGACTATACCAACATTCTCGTGGCCGAGCGTCTGTCCAGGCAAATCTGGACTGATGAGTCCATGATATAGGTGCAGATCCGAACCACAAATACAGGTGGCAGTGATCCGCAAAACAACATCACTCTGTTTCTGCACCTCGGGCCTTGGCTTATCTTCTATTTGGAGCTTGTACGGCCCCCTGTACACATTCGCCTTCAATTTAGATTCGTTCGCTCGATCCTCGAAGCGACATATTTAGATTTTCCGAGAAAAACACCGAAGATATCTTTCTCGCTCAGCCATTTCGCTCTGGAAAATATTAAGCACTTGGTTCTAGACCATCTTCATGAGTCGTTTCGCGAGTGAAGACCAAATCTCTGAAGATGAAAGACACGCGGAGTCTCCCAAAGGGGCCAAAGTTGTCTATCTTGAGGAGTTTTGATAGCAAGATTCGGAAATAAGAGATATTAAATTCCGGAAGATATTTCTCTCTGCAGGATCGTCCGTCAGTAGTGAAGAGCGGTTATAGTAGCGTTTTCAGGATATCGTCTTTTCGTTCATTTTGGCTTGGGTTCACTTTTTCCGCCATGGGGGATGCAATAACCTATGTTGCCCTAATTTGGATCGTCTACAAAATGACGGCCTCATCTGAGGATCTCGGCATCTTGCTACTATTCTATACCGGTCCCGTTATAGTCGGCGGGCTTGTCGCTGGCTCTCTCCTTGACAGATTCGATAGAAGGAAAATAATGATTGCAGACAATTTGGTGAGAGGGACTGCAATCGCGCTTGTGCCAATCTTGAACGCACTGGATATTCTCAGCTTGTGGGAAATCTACTCCGTTGCCCTAACCTATGGTTTTTTTTACATGATTACTTTGGCTGGCGCTCCTTCCATAATCCCAGATCTTGTCCGAGAAGAACACCTTTCAACCGCCAATTCGCTGGAAACCATTAGTTTTACGGTAAGCGGCGTACTCGGTCCACCGATCGCTGGCCTCCTCATACCTCAGATTGGTGCTCCAGACGTTATGGTAATCGACGCTCTATCGTACGGGGTCTTTGTCTTGGCTCTTTCCAGGTTGCGACTGCCGCCAAGGGATAGAACGGTTGGAGGTTTGGGCTCTCGTAGCTATTCAATGAAATATGCCTTTGTAATGTTGCGTCGTAATAAAATTCTCCTATCTACTACTCTTATGTTCATGTCTTTCAATTTCGGAGAAGGATTCCTTTTTCTTTGGCTGCCGATTTTATCAACTCAAGTCTTTCATGGTGGCTCTGTATTATACGGTTCTCTGTTGGGTGCCTTTGCTCTGGGACAAGTTGCTGGAGCACTGCTCGGAGGATCCTTGATTTCAAGGTATTCACTTGGGAAACTGATCTGTTTAGCTCAAGGATCTTCCGGGCTGTCGCTCGCCCTCATTTTGTTCAATCGATCAATTTTAGTCGCAGTGTTAAGTCTCGTTCTCCTAGGACTTTTCACGGCACCCCTAACTATATGGGCACAGACTCTCCGCATGAAAATCATTCCAGAAGAACTACGGGGCCGAGTTTTTGCTCTGTTGCGTACTTTAATGCAGAGTGCAAGTCCGACTGGAAGCGTTGTTGCCGGTTTCCTGTATCCCATAATTGGTCTGTACTTCTTAGAAGGAGTTTCCATAGGATGTATTGGAATACCGGGGTTAATTGGCTACGGAGTG
>JASHPQ010000101.1 GCA_030037995.1 Nitrososphaerales archaeon
CCCGCGAGCATGAAGATCACGGAGTACACCGTCTGGTAGATTCTCGTAAACACGAAGGGCACGTTGGTCTGGGGATCAGCAGACAGCAGCTTTTCGATCTCGGATTCTTCGCCAGAGATCTTGGCGGTCCCCTCCACTACGAATTTCGCGACCGAGGGTTCCGTGTCCATCGTCATCTTAAAATTCAGCACAACCCCTTCGCTGGAGCGCTCCGCCTCCTCCAGGTTGGCCCCGAAATCGAATATTACCGGAGTGTTATGATCAGCTTTGTCGTCCGATTTCTGGACCTCGACATTCCTGATCTTGGTTATGACTTCGCAAAGGGATTTGTCTGGCATTTATTGATCACGAATATCGAGCATTGTCCACTGTAGCTTCAAGTAAAGTGGACAGTGTTCGTTGTCCCCTCTGCCCACTGGGGCCTAGTAGCATCAACCATTCATTATATTTGAGTCTTTTTTCCAAAATAAAGACTTGTGGATTCATAATCCTAATGTTCAATCCATAACTACTAAAGTAGCACAACCGCGATCACTTTTCCGCTGTTATTTCTTCTTCCCTTGTAGAGTACATGATCAATTAATGTCAGGATTATCAGAATCGCCCACGCCGACCCCGGAAAAACCGAAGGAGCGCAAGACCCACACCGCGGAGGCGACCGGCGTCCGTCTGAATGTCACGATTTCCAAGAAAAAGCAGGCCGAGCGCCCGGAGCTCGTCGAAAAGTACGACGTCGAAGAATACGATTTGATACAGGGGCACACCTTCGACGATAAGCTGCGCGCCCTAATTCCTCGCGGCACCCCCGAGTATCTCGATCACGGCGAAAAATACGTTGAGAGGATTACGCGAGCGCTGTACCATTTCAAGCAGTGCGCTCTGATCGGGCCATCCGGCACCGGCAAGACCCACATCGTGTACCTGGTCGCCGAGCTCTCCGGTCTTCCGATCTGGGAAATCAACTGCGGTCTTCAGACTTCCGCCTACGATCTCTTTGGAAGGTACGTGGGTCTCGGAAAAGAGAACTGGATCGACGGGCAGATCGTCTCGTGGTGTCGCTACGGTGGGATCCTCTATCTGGACGAAGCTAACATGATGAAGCAGGACGTCGCGACCAGGTTGAACCCGGTTCTCGATACCAGGGGGCATCTCGTCCTGACCGAGAAGGACAACGAGATCATCCCGAGGCACCCGGTCGGCTACGTGATCATCAGCATGAACCCCTATTCGGCGGAGTTTGCGGGCACAAAGCCCCTCAACGCGGCCTTCAGGCGCCGCATGTCGGTCTGGATCGATTTCGATTATCTCAGCGTCGGAAGCAACATCGCGAACGACGAAATTGGGCTGGTTGAGAAGAAAGCAAAAGTGACAAAGGAGGTCGCCACCGGAATCATTCGCGTCGGCGCGGAGCTGAGACGGCAGTACAAGGCAAACGAGCTCCCCTACGGGCCCTCGGTGGGCGATCTGGTCAACTGGGCGCTCCTCGTTTCAGACGGCGTCGCGCCAGAAGTCGCTGCGGAAGAGACGGTGATCGCGATGACCTCGGACAACGCCGAAGTGCAGGACACGGTGAGACGCGTTGTGAGAATGATCTTCACCAATGGCAGCTCTCAGGCAAAGGGAAGCAACACAAAACAAGAGGGATCTGAAAAAGCGTCCTCGGCAAAAAAGGAGCGCAAGCAAGAGGAAGAAGAGAAGCAAGCAGAAGAACCGCGCGAGGAACCGGTCGCCCCGAAGATCGTCGAGCGGCCGAGGTACAGCTCATCATCATCGATCGCTGACAGCGGCGACTCCGAATTCAGTTTCGGCGGCAGCGAAATATAATGCCCTAAGACCTACCGCAGAGAGTAAAGTTGAATCCCACCGACTTTGCCTGGAGCACGCTTCAGTCCATCACCCATCTCCAGCCGAAGAACGTGAAGGTGCTGGTCGACGAAATAGAGTACCCCACGCTGGGTACGGATTCCTTCGGCTATGTCATCCACCTTAGCGCCCCCCTGAAACCGCGCGACAGCGTCTACTCGCTCCACGGAATGTACTTCGACAACGACGCCCATGGCAAGGCCTCCATGTGGCGGATGTACCGTGCGTCGGTGTATCACATGAGCCTTCACGCAAACACGACCGACTATCGTGTCTACCGCAGCTTGCAGAACTACTCCCGTTCCGTAAATAATCTCATGTTTGCGATTTCGCTCGTCGAGGACTATTCTATCCGCGGCCACATGAAGGCGCGATGGCCGGGACTCTTGCTGGACTGCGCCTATGCGAGCCAGATGACGAAGCTGCGTTTCAAGAACCCGAACGAGATCGGAGATCCCTCAATTCGCCTTGCGGCGAACTTCCTTTCCTACTCGCTGACCGGAAAGCCGCTGCTGTCCCTAGGAGGCGAGCTCGACCAGCAGGTTTCCGCGATCCATGAATCATTGGTCGACCTTGAGGGAGCCGTTCAAAAGTACTACCAGTCAGCCCCCTTCGCCCGAAAGACCCTGGAAGGCGGTGACGAAGTAGAAGAAGACACAGGCAGCAGCGGTGCAACCAGTCTGGTGCTCGGAGTGGACTCGAAGAAGATCAACGTCGCCAGGAAGATCCTGGACGTGTTCTCTGGGCAGTCCTGCTACATGAGCCAGATACCCTCCCCCCCATTTGCCGATAATCACGGGCCGAACGACCTCTTCGAGAGCACCCCCGCCACCGGGGAGACGGTGCACTTTGATTCCATCCTGACGGACGCAGCGGCCGACTACGGTCTGGAGCTCTCGCCCTCGGCGCTAACCGACTCCGAAAAACAGCTCTCGATCGAAAGCCAGACCGTTCTGGGCGACTGGGAGTACTCCAATACCGTCCATAAGCGCCTCTTGGAGATCCACCGGGCCGCCGATCCAAAGACGCACTTTGAGAACTTCCTTTTTCCCAGGGAGGATTATGCGGAGTACATCAGGACGAGGGCTAGGCTGATCGGCCCCATACGTTTGATCCTGGACCAGCTGCGCAACGTAAAGTCCGCCATGGACGAGAACGTGAAGGAATCCGGTCAGCTGGACATCCCGAAGGCGGTGCAGGTGGTGGCGACTGGTTCGGAACGGAACGACGTCTTCCAGCAGGAGGAGATGGAGAGCAAAAGCGAGGCGTGGGCCATCGTGATCGATTCCAGCAAAAGTCTAGAGACCTTCGCGCGGGAGGTTCAGGAGATCGCCGTGTGTCTCGCGGAGGTCGCAAAAGATCTCATCCCGAGCCACAACTCGTGGGCGTGCTACTCGTTTAACGAAAATCTATACATCGTGAAGGATTTCTCCGAGATCTACGGGACGAGGACCAAGTCGCGAATCGGTGGCTTGGAATCCGGATTGAAAACTTTCCTCCCCGACGCCCTGCGACTCGCCGCAAACCGGCTCAAATCGGTAAACCAGGAGATCAAGGTCATCCTGGTAGCATCCGACGGTTTTCCCCTAGGTTACGAGGGAATAGACGAAGAGCTGGTCGACACGATCCAGCAAATAAACAAGGCGGGCATCCAGCTCATCGGGATGGGCGTGGGGAGCTCGTCGATCAAGAAGTACTTCAGATCCAACTGCCAGATCTCCAGCCCCTTTGATTTGATGAGGCAGTTCGTCAAGATCTACATCGAGCTCTCGACAGCCTTCTAGGAAAGGCTGTTGATGAATTAATCAGGCACCCGGCGCTCCGCCTTTCTGACACTGCCTTCAAGAATGGTATCACCCGGAGTTCCTTTGAAATGTTCGTTACAAGTTTCAGAGATCTTTTGCATTTCATCGCAGAGGTGCGAGAGATAACCTCTACGTACGGAGTTAGATCGTGGAAATAATCTCTTCACTCATGCTATCGACTACTTACACTCTGATCAAGAAGAATCTCATACTCCTTATGACAAATTAGTTGCTCCATAGGTACGATTTATGCATCTCATGCCAGTGTTGTTTCTCTTTACATCGCGACTGTTCGCTTATACCCTTCCGCGGCACTTACTTTCAATAGAGAGACAAGAAATATGACCTATTCAGGCATTCCCTAGTACAGGTCAAGCCAAACTTTTGCTGATGGAAAAGTCATCCAACAGGCTGTTGGCAGCACTTATCTTGATCGTCGTTTTTGGGGCGGTAATCGCGGGATTCGAGTTGGGATCTTACAGAGCAGCTTCCGAGACTTCAAGAGAAATCAGCCCTGATCAGTCCGCTCCGATAGCTTTCGGTCCGTTCGATTTCACATTTGTTTTCCAAGGAAAAAATGCGATCGCATACGTCCCAGTGGTGATACTGGCTCCCGGTTACTCTACCCAAGTATACGTTGAATATGATTGCGGCACATCTTGCATGGATCTCATTGGTGCTCCCATTTCTTCTTTGAAGATTTCCTCTTACACTCCCGTGGTGTATGCTGTA
>JASHPQ010000102.1 GCA_030037995.1 Nitrososphaerales archaeon
ATTATCAGGCCGACATTGCATTTCCACTTGCTGTCAGAAACCGGCTGGTAACGGAGAAAAAAGCAGAGCCGCACCACATCCTGCCGAAGAGTGGATGGATCACTTTTCGATTAAGAGAGGAGGGCGATGTAGAGCATGCAATTGAGCTGTTCAAACTGTCTTACGATCTCGCAACAAAGCGACCCAACCTAGAAAGCAGGTTGAAGAGATAGAAACTAGGAATGGAGTTTCGATAAAGCCTTCTCTGTTAATGGAGGATGGGAAACGTCTTTCTAACAATGTGAGCAAGAAAGGGCCGAGGAAATTGTCTTCAGTCAATATAATTAGAAACGAGCGAGGATTGTGAGAAGAAGAAAGGGGGATTAGGAGATAGCTCCTAATCCAAACACTTCAGTCAGAGAATTCGAGTTTGAAATTCCCGAGCACCTTCGACGGATTGCCAACTAGTACCATGTCCTCCATATGAGCCATACCAAAGCGATTCTTGTATAGCCTGCCTCTGTTCTTGACCAATCCGATGCCCGGCTCCCAAGTCACAACATTATCTTTTCGGAGTTGAGCCGAGTTCTCCTCGCCGTATGCAAGCGCTGGTCCGAATGGCTCGTGCACGTTTAGCCCAATTTGGTGCCCTGGTCTGTGAGTCGAATCGTAGCCGTGCTCGCGAATTATTTGATCGATTTCTGCACGAATCTGGTTTCCTGTATTTCCGCTTGCGATCTTTTTCAGACCCACGCGCTTGATTGAATAGACATCATTCATAAAATCTCTAGTCTTGTAGTCTCCGCTAGACGAAAAAGGAAAGGTCCGCCCAACATCAGACAAGTACATCGAGGAGAGTCTTGCTCCAAAATCGATTAGAACGAGATCGCCCTTGGCAAGCTTTCTCATCTCGACCTCGCTCAGGTTTCGTCGGATCCTTACATCCGTTCCAAATGAGGTTCCGATCCCTCCTTCCTCTAAGATATTTTTGTCCAAGGCACGGGAGATGTCTTCCGTGGTCATGCCGGATTCTAGGCTGTGGATCGTCTTATCAAGAGCTTTTTTGGAGATTCCAATTGCCCTTTCCATCTCGTGGACTTCGAATTCACTTTTCATTGCACGTTGCGAAAAGACAAATTCCCTGAGATTCTTGTCGACTATTCTGATCCCACTTGCTTTGGCCAAATTCGTCGCATTTTGCGTCGCACTGCTGTCAATTACAGTGTTGGAATCCTTGACCAGTCTGCGTAGAGTTACGATGAGCTCCTCAATAGACTGTCTGATCTCAAATACTTTAGAATAAAGTTCTGATTTTTTCACCTTCTCGAATGAGTATTCATGTGCTATCGCGGAACGTTCTCCGGAAGAATCTACGATGACGGCGCCGTACTCTCCGGAGGTGAGGGCTCCACCGTAATACAGATAATTACCACTGAGTACCTCGATTTCTTCTTTGAGGATTACCGCGTATTCAAGGTCATATTCATTCAGCCATTCTACCAATCGCCCAAACCTTGAATCCAGTTCAACCCTGTATCGATCGATCGTCTTTTCAGTCATATTAGGTCAGTTTCTCTGATGAAAACAACTGCCTTATTACAAGTTATAGATTATTTTGGATCATGCAGCAAGAGAGAGAAATCGATAAGCCCACAGCTGAAGACTTGTACAGGGAGTTTCAAAAATCGCTCTCATCCTTTGATCCGAACAGTTGGCACTTGACAATATTCGAAGGTTCTCCCGAAGGCAAGCTGTACTCTTGGTGCCCCGACTGCGTCGTAGCTTCGACCCATATCCGGCATTTTGAAGAATACTCCAAGGAATCCAAAGTAAAGCTACTGAAATTCAAAGTAGGTTCGAAAGATGAATGGGAGTCAAAAGTTTCTGTGAAAAATCCGTTTAAGCAGAGTTTTCCTTATCTTTCAGACATTCCGACCGCCATTCTTTTTTTGGGCAAGCTTGATGTCAGTAGAATGATTGCTCCCCAAGAATCAGATCTTATCTACATGTGCAAGAGAATCGATCTGTACAAAGGACAGATTGAAGCTGGTCAGTGGCATGTTCCGTTGAGACATCTAAAAAAGTCAGATTCCGTGGTGCAGTGAAAGAGTGTCCTCCCTTAAGTTCGGATCAAAGTTTCGTGGCCAACTCTGAAAATTCGATAAAGTAAGAAGTGCCGGGATGTCTTGCGGTTCCCCGGCTACATTCTGATGATTCTAAGCCTTGGACAGCTCGTAGAAGTACGGTCCAGAGTACGCTGCGTTAAACTGGAACCCGCTGATCCAACTTCTGAACATCTGTCCCGTCTCCCCGAATATTGAAGGATAGTAGAGCCAGATATACGGCACGTCTTGGTTCATAGCTATTTCAGCCTGATTTATGAGCTGTGCCCTGAGAGTTGCGTTGTTTTCACTTGCCTGCTGGTTGATCAGCGAAGTTACATGAGTGTCGTTGTAACCCACGAAGAATCCTACGTTAGAGGTTGCACTTCCGAAGGCTGACAGAAAGTCGGTCGTCTCCGGATAGTCATCGAGATATTGTAGAACAAACATAGGTATAGTTCTCGCAACCACGCCGCCCAAGAACTGGCTAATCGGCTGCGGCGAGACGTTTATCGTGATACCCAGTCCCATATTATTGATATTGGTTGCTAGCTCCGTTGAGACCGCCTGACCGGTGCTGTCACCAATCGCGTATACCATGGTAAGCGTCTGTGGATTACTTGCATTGAAGCCAAGCGCCTTCGAAGCGATCGTAAGATTTTCCTGTGCATCCGTCAGATTGTAATTGTAGTAGACGGGAACTGATGAATTGTATCCACCGAGGCCTGGTGGGACGGCGCTGTCAGCTAGTACACCGAATCCCGAGGCAGCATTCTGTAAAATATCAGTGATGTTAACCGCATCAGCCATTGCCAATCTGAAGTTCTTGTTAGCGAACGGCTGGAATGCAGACAGCGAACCGTTTGGAAGATAGATCTCATAGTTCATTCCAATATATTCAATGTTGAGTTGTGGGTAGGGACCGTAGACTGACACCCCGGGAGCTGTTACTTGAATCCGGCCGTTTGTCAACCACGCAGTCTTGTTGAAGAATGCAAAGTTGTCGCTTGTGGGGATGTCTGCAATGTCAGCGGCGCCGGACTTTAGATCAAGCACTCTCGCAGAGTCGCTTTGGACATAGTTTATGTCGATTTGCGGTACCTTTGCAACGCCAGATCCAGTCGGAGAACCCCAATAATGTGAATATGCGGTTAAGACGACGTCACCGGTAGTGGGATCCCAGCTTTGAACTTCGTAGGGGCCGGTTCCGCAAGTATGATTATTCATATAGGGATCAATATCGCCGGCACTGACTCCAGTAATGTAGCCATGCCCATCAGTCGGAGGACTCCAGTGTGAAATGACGAAACTTGGTGATACTATGCTCGCGGCGGTTAGAGCAAGGATGTAGGGAAATGATGCATCCGCGTATCCTAGATGAAATATCACTTGGTAAGGATTAGCTCCCATCACTACTCCGTTTGAACTCAGGAAGGCGTTGACCTGACTTTGATTGTAAGTGGCCGCCCCTGACCCGAAATTGTGGCTGTAATTGTATGAGCCGTTGATCAAACCTGGGGCCTGGGAACCAACAAGGATCCACACATTTGATGACGATGAATCCATCAGAACGACCCTATCGAAACTAAAAACAACTGCACTGGCGTTAAACGGTGTTCCATCTTGGAACGTTATGCCCTGTCTCAGATTAACTGTGTAAGTCAATCCGTCAGGTGAAACGGTGTAATTCGAAGCAAGCCACGGCTGTACTTGCGAGCTTACGCTGCCGACGTATTGGAAGAGAGTCTCATAGACATTGAATTGTATCGTCGTCGATCCGGCATCTGACCACAGAGCAGGATCTAATGATGATGGCTGGTTGGAAGTTTCGTACACGATGACCCCGGGGTTTTGCACGGACTGTGAGCTGGATGTTGCCACGGTTGACGTAGTTGAAGGCATAGTTGAAGAAGATGATGAAGTTGTGACTGGGGAGGAAATCGAGGAGGTCTGACTGCTGGTGATTGAGCTAGGAGAGCTGGAAGATGTGGTGGTCGAAGACATGCTCGTTGAGGGTGTTGTGGAAGTAGTCGAACTTGTCTTTCCAAGAGAAAGAGCTGCATAACCGCCTACTACTATTATTATGATAACAATAACGACGACGCCAACAAGTGCAGCTCTACTGATCGCCTGCTTGATCCTAGATTTCCTTGAAAACATTGTGACGATCGCCGAGTTAATCTCCTAAAAGGTTTGTTACCATAATTTGTCTTTAATCAGTTATCATCGCCTGATATCTTTTCGAAATAATTATCAGATCAACTTGTTAAGAATTGTAACATTTGCAGGATCAGAGTACAAATAAATAACAACGCGAAGATGCTCATCCCGCGACGTCTTAGTCTTGAACTTTGCAAAGTTCATCATAAGAAGACTATTATTGATGATCTTGGTTCTCTTTGGGATTAGCGTCATCGTCTTCTATTTGTCACGTGGCTATCCTTCAAAATTTCCTCCTTGGGGCCAGTACGTCACCCTGGCCATGAGTCCCGCAGAAATTAATTACATCAAGCAAATTCACGGTTTCAACCTGCCGCTATACGAGCAGTATTTCTACTGGCTCAAAGATGTCGCATCTGGCAACTGGGGAATCTCGAAATGGGCGGGAAATGAAGCTACAATTACGGTCTTTAAAGACAGGTTCCCATTGACGGTTGAGCTTGCGATTGCTTCGATGATTATAACGATCGCGGTCGCCCTCCCACTTGGGATTCTATCGGCCACTAGGAATAACAAACTCCCCGATCATGTTTCGAGGATCATCGCGCTTTCCGGATATTCGATGCCGATTTTTTGGCTAGGTTTTCTGTTCCAATTGCTGTTTTCCTATTACTTTAAACTGTGGGGACTACCTGGACTTCCAAGTTCTGGCTACGCAAGTCAGAGTTTCATCAATTCGGTGCATCCGATAACGGGTTTACCCGTACTGGATGCAATCATAGAAGGGAATGGATCATACTTTGTCAGCTCGCTCGCACATCTGATTCTTCCTGCGATCACACTGGCGTTCGCGAGTCTCGGATATCTAACGAGAATCGTGCGTTCGAGTATGCTTGAGGTCCTCAAACAGGATTACATAGTTCTCGCGAGGTCGAAAGGACTCACCGAAAGAGTAGTTACTTACCGCCACGCGCTAAGAAATGCTCTAATTCCGATGGTGACCGTGACTGGGGTACTCTTTGCCTCACTTTTAGGAGGCGTTGTTGTCGTGGAATACGTTTTCAGCTGGCCAGGAGTCGGTTCTGCGGCACTTCAGGCAACTTTTGCCGATGATACAAACTTCCTCATGCTATACACAATAGTTTCAGCTGCGATCATAGTAATCGCAAACCTCGCAGTTGATTTGTTGTACGGGGTGATCGACCCCAGGATCCGATTGAGTTGACCAATCTCCCTGAAGAGAAAAGTAATTCTCAAAAGTCTCAGCGAGTAGGCGATCTGAAATTTGCTCTAAGAATTCTCGCCCGCAATCCACTTGTCTTACTGGGTTCGATAATGAGCTTTGGAATAATAATAATCGCGCTTCTTTCGAGGTTTATTGTGAATCCGGCACTCGCCAATGAAGTCTCATATGCAACTCAACTTTGTTGGGGAAACCATTGGATAAATTGGGGTCCGAGCTCCTCTCTTTGCAGTTCAAACCATTTTTACTGGCTCGGAACTGACTATTTTGGGCGCGGTGTACTTTCAATGATCTTGCTCGCTCTCCCACTTGATCTGCAAATCGCATTTACCGTGGTTCTGGGATCTGTCGCAATAGGGATTTCCCTAGGAGCACTTTCGGCATATGGAGGCTCAGTAATAGACGAAATTATTCTTAGGGTCACGGATATTTTCTTTGGCTTCCCAACGCTCCTTCTCGCACTGGTCATCGCTGCGGTTGTTGGTCCGAGTATTCCGACCCTTACGTTGGCTGTGCTAATCGTGTGGTGGCCACTTTATGTGAGGCTCGTTCGAGGCCAGATATTGTCAGAGAAGGAGAAAAACTATATCGAATCATTAAGGGCGATGGGTGCGAGCACTCCTCGAATTTTGTTCAGACATATTATTCCTAATTCAATGTACCCAATTCTCGTGCAGGCCACATTGGACCTTGGTGGCGTAATTTTGATTTTCTCTAGCCTGATGTTTCTCGGATTTTCGCCGAGACAAAACCTTCCTGAGCTTGGAAATTTGGTGGCGGAAGGAATCCAGAACGTCTTCACTGCTCCTTGGCTGATTATTTTCCCCGGACTGGCAATAATCATCGCAACATTGTCATTCAATTTGGTCGGCGACGGCTTAAGGGACATTTTAGATCCGCGATTGCGTCGGTAATTGCGTCCTTTCAATGAATATATTTTTGCTGATTCAGAGAATATGACAATGCGCACAGCGACTCCAAACGATATCTACAATCTCAAATTTGTGCATGATCCAACGATCTCCCCCGATGGAACGCAAATCCTCTTCACCGTGACTCAAGCGAAAGGTCCAGAAGGTTACACAAGCTCCATCTGGAAATATTCTGATCGATCCTGTATTCCAATTGTCTCGGTTGGAGATCGAGTTTCAAATCCCGTATTCTCTAGAAAAGCAGATCGCTTCCTCTATCTCTCGTCAAGCGGGAGCGGTTGTCAAGAACTGTGGATTTCAAATTTGTCGGGATTGGACAGGTGCCAAATACTCAGATTAGAGAAACGGAAAATCTCCAGTCCAAAATGGTCACGCGATGGAAGATCTGTGTTCTTTCTTTCCGATTATGATCCGTTACGATCTGGTATGCCGAAGACCGATGTTCGTTTGATCAATCGCATGAATTATCGCTTCGATGGCGAGGGATATCTTCACGATAAGAGGACGCATGTATTCGAGTTTAATCTGGAAGAGAGGAAAATTAAACCGGTCACTCAAGGTGAGTTTGATGTCGTAGCATTTGACCTATCCCCAGATGGGAAGACTGTTGCTATTATAGCGAATATTGGGACGGAAGCTGATTTTCAGAACAATTTGGACATCTACACCTTGTCGACCGCTGGAAACAGCAAGATCTCGAGGCTTACAAGCAACAAGGGTTCTATGTCGAGTCTCTCGTATTCCCCGAACGGTAATTATATTGCATTTATCGGTGACGACTACAGATTCAAGTTCAACACACCGGTTCAGGTGTGGGTGCACAATGTAAAAAGTCAAGATACATTTTGTGTATCAAAAAAACTAGACAGACCTACTAGGAACAGCATCCACTCTGACACGATGATGAACAATTCCACGCATGAACCCGTGTGGGACGTGGATTCCAAGACGGCATATTTCACGGCAACCGATTGGGGCAAATGCAACATCTTTGCGGTTGCTCTTGACTCACTCGAAGTTAGAGAGATCACTTCGGGCCCCCAAGTAGTAGCTGGCTTCAGCCTTTCCAACGATAGAAAAGTGGCATTTGCCAGGATGGATCCTACGCACCCCTGCGAAATCTTTCTCCTAAAGCTGGAATCAGGTCAACAACAACAAATCTCAGATCTCAATGCAAATCTCATCTCAGAGATTAAATTCAGCGAGATACTGGAGTTCAATTTCAGCGCAAGGGACAAGACAGAAGTGCACGGCTTCTTCATGCCACCGGTCGGAAAACAAGGCGGGGCAAAGCCACCGTGCATTGTCGAAATTCATGGCGGAGGTGGAACCGAGGGATATCGGTTCATGTTCGAGTTCCAGTGCTTGGCGGCTCTTGGTTATTCAGTAGCAGCGTGCAATTTTCGCGGTACCGCTGGATACGGCGAAGATTTCATGAAGCAATTGACCGGCCGCTACATGGAAAAGGACTATTCCGATATCATTGACATGGTAGATCACTTGATTAGAAGTGGTTGTATCGACGAAACGAGAATCGGAGTAACCGGCGGCTCATACGGAGGCTATCTCACTAACTGGGCAGTCGGCCATAGCAAGCTGTTCGCTGCGGCGGTTACGGATCGCTCCGTGGTGAATTTGTACAGTTTCTACGGAACGAGCGACGACTATCGGTTAATCGAGGAAGACGTCCAAGAATCTTTGCCATGGGATAAACCAGAGCATTATCTTGCAAAGTCCCCCATTTCATATACCAAGGATATTACAACACCGCTTCTGATCATACATTCTGAAGAAGATTTTCGTTGCAGACTGGAGCAGGCAGAACAGCTATATGCATTCTTGAGGCGGCAAGGCAAGGAGGTCGTATTTGCTGTTTTTCCAGGAGAGAGCCATGGACTATCGAGAGGAGGGAAACCTCATCACAGAGTAGAGAGGCTGCAGTTGATGCTCTGGTGGTTCACTTCACACATCAGGACTGGGGAGAAAATGGTTGAATGCCCCATCTGAAGAAGCAGAGAAAAAAATCATTTCTTTGATAGATTCGAATGCTGGAGATTTAGTTCGAACTTGTTCCGAACTGATCCAGATAAATTCTGAAAATCCGAAGAACGATTGTCAGGGAGTAGTCGATTTCCTTGAATATCATTACAGAAAAATTGGTGTTGACTACTTCAAAATCTCTGCAGACAGAAAGTCTCTCAAAGCGAGAGGCCTTTCCTATCCGCGAAACAATTTTGTTGCTGTCCTAGGCAAGTCTCGAAAGCATGTCGGTCTGTCAATCGGGACACATATGGATGTCGTTCCTGCCGGAGATCAGAACAGGTGGAGGTATTCCCCGTTTTCGGGAAGGATAGCTGACGGAAAAATCTGGGGACGCGGCGCATGTGACGCAAAGTGTTCGCTCGCAGCTCAGCTGTTCGCGGCAAAGGCGTTAAGAGAATCCGCTGCAAGGTTACAAAGGTCTATTCTCCTGATTGGCACTGTTGATGACGAAGCGCCAAGGGAGGCTACGTGGCCTGGCATGGAATTCATGGTTAAGCACGGGGGATTAGAAAAAATGCGCTTTGGGAGTCCTCGATTTGCAATAAATGCGGAGGCCAGCGGACTCGGTAGCATCTGGGGAATCTTCACGGGCTCCGTCACTCTGAAACTAGAGTTTCTCGGAAGACCCGGTCATCCACCCGTTGGAGTTAATGCATTGGAAAGCGCGGTCTCTTTCTGGTCAACAATCAAGTCAAGGACAGAATTCTCCAGAGCTAGACTCGTTTGGCTCTCAGGAGGTTCGGATTCAGATTTTGGACAGACCCCACAGGAAGCTGAAATAATCTTCCGCGTTTCGATTTCATCCAGTGATGATCCGATTGATCTTGTGAAATTGGTCAGGAGTCTCCTTCTTGAAAAGAAAAAGCAAAATCCTGACTTCAAATATTCGGATGTGGAGATTTTATCCCTGCAGAGAGCATATAACATGGGTTCAGAAAGTCGATTGGTTGCAGTAATCAAAAAGGCTGCATCAAAAGCTGGAGTCAGGTCGTCTTACGGCGGGGGTGTCGTTGGCGCTGGTGATCTCTACTATTACTTGGAAAAAGGAATACAGGGGGTCACATATGGGGCGGGATCTCTAGATAAATGTCATGTGCCCAATGAGTTCGTACATATTGAAGATCTTGTAGCTGTTACCAAGATATATGCTCTCACGGGACTTGCCCTGTGTGCAATCTAAAGATAGGCCGTATAACTTGAAACTTGGTATTTATGATCTGAGCCGATCCATGATTAATATCGTCACTCCTTGTTTCGATCGACAACTATCTGTTTCATGGCTTTCAACAAAGAGAAACATCAATGGCCGACCTTATGGCGTAGAGCCCTAAATACGAGCGCTTAGTCTGCCATTGCTACGAGGCTAATCAAAGCCACGGCTAGAAATGCAATTCCCGCATAGAAGAAACTGCCCGTCAGGAACCATATGAGAACCGCGACAAGGATGGCCGGCAGCAGAACAATCGCGGCTGCAACGAGCAGTACGATGATCAGTATGCCTATGATTAAGAGGACCACGCCTCCAAAGAGATCTGCCATACCGGTCAGGATTCTTGCTCCCAAATACAGGGATGAATTTGGTAACCCCTGGACTAGGCTGAACAGGAAAGCTTCTAGAATAATCATGGAACGGAACCTCCACTCCTAGAGCTAACGAACGCTTTAGCTATAAGTGCCAGCTGTTCAATTGTTACTTAAAATTCCTGTCAACACGCTTACGTCTTCGGAGAGTCAACATTAACGACTGGATCGCCCTCTCCGAGGAAGACGTTGACAATAACTGCGCTTGACGAGTCGTCAGGATTGACATCTCTGTGCACGAAGCCGACCGGGATATGGATGAAATCGCCCTCCGCGATCTCAACTGACCCACCTCCGTACTCCAGCTTGAGTCTGCCCTGCAGGACATATCCATAGAGGTGTCGCGTTCCGTGGTGGTGCCACCCGGAAATAACTTTCGGGCCAATGGTTGATTTTGCAAAAAGGATCCCCGGGGAGTCAAATGCTTTTTCGCGTGAGACTCCAACTGTCATAGCGCCGGTCTTCGACTCACCCTTTCGGACTATCTCAATTCTCTCGGTCATAGTGATAACCGATTCGTTGAATAGATGCTATGAATGCCTTTCTACTCTAGTAGAGTAGGAAACATATGGCCTAAGGGATGGACTCCACGCGCGCGAGCTTGCTTTAATTTCCTAGGCCCACGGGGGCAACGTAAGCGCTGGCGAGCAAGAGTAGTTTGATGGATCCATTAAACTACTCAGCTATTGAGTTCTCTGGCAAACACGACCAATAAATCACAGATTATAGATTCTGGGCAGCCGTCGTGGAACTAAATTAGAGACACGATAATCACTGCGATTATGCCGGTCAGAAAAACTCCGTCGAACGTGCCGGCCCCTCCGATACTAACGACGGGCGCGCCCAGATCCGTAATGCTGCTAAGATTCGACAGGTCTGCTCCGATCAGAGCACCCATTGACCCGGAAATGTAGGCAATCACCGCAACACCTGCCGCCGGGTGAATTAACAAAGATATGATCGCAGCAGCTATAGGAGGTAATAATGCAGGGGTCTCTATTCCCTGGCCCTTAACTTTCTTAGCCATGAGATGCACGAGAACGGAGCTGACGAGCGTTCCGATTAAGATGTAGCCCGCAAGAAAAAAGTGTGTGATCAGCAAGTAAGCAGAAACAAGTATTGGAATCAAGGCTCCGCCGGCGTTAATCGTGACAAGGGTGGAAACTCTGGCCCGCGCCGTCACCGGAATTCGATAGGTCAGCCCATAGATCCTGACTTCTCGGTAACCGGTGACAGGCGCATCTCCCGTCTCCCTCGTAACTGGGAGATTGACGAAGCTGCCAAAAAATGTCAGAACTAGTATAATAGCAAATTCTGCCCTGCTGAAACCGATCCGCTGGAACGCAGCTTCGGTAACTCCGACAAAAAGGAATATCAAAATTAACACCAATAAAGTCGCGAGCACTACAAACAGAAAACTTCCATGTTGCCGATAAACAGTATAATTTGACGACAACTAGAACTCATTTCTCTCGATGTTCAAGAAAATACGTGAGCTGCGTTACGTGATTTCGCATGTATGTAATTCATTTAAGAAGTTTGCTTGCGCACGAGAAAGGATCTCAGGCATTCCAAAATTGAAACTTTGACTAATTAGGGCCCGCCCAACTTGAACGCAAAAGGATCGACCGAGAAAATTCCGGTCAAGTAATACTTTACTGCTAACTACCCCTTCGACGTGGAAACCCGGAAAGTATCAGATGTCCCTCGGAAGTGCGAGGTACTCCCGATAACAGCCCTAACAAAGCAGGGGACCAAAGAAAACATACACTCTAACTAATAGTCAAGAGGGGTGTCTTCGTCTTCCCCTAAAGATTCGATTTTCAAATTAAGGAAAGGAAAATTACTTCTTCTCGTTGACTTTGGCTGTCGTCATCTCTGCCTCGGTCTCGGCCGTGATCCTTTCCTTTGTCCTGTAGTAATCCCGAGCTATTCTGATTATCTGATCTAGATTTGTCATGATCGTCTTTTGCATTCTCGCGTGCCGATCTGCCGGATTGGTAACACTCGCTGCCAGCTCCAGAGCTTTTCTGGCAAGTTCTGGATCCTGCTTGTATATTGCAACCTTCGCCATTGTCTCGTACTGTGCTCTGGCGATCAGGTCTTCTCCCTTGTCTTTGGCCTCGTCTCCTTTCTCGACAATCTCCTCCGGCGTGCCTAGGAGCTGCACCTGACTTTCAGGATCGCCTAGGAGAAAATTCTCCATCGCTTCGTAAATTTCGTCGTTCGGAGCAAGATCTCTCAGCCGCTCATTGGTCTTCTCAATGATCTTCGTCTCTTTCTCGTTTTCCAACCGTCCCTCCGCAAGCGCCTCTTCCGTCCTGCTCTCTTGGGGCCCAGCGTCTGCGGGTACAGTTCCCATGCCATAGCTCGACAAAGAAAATGACCAACTCCTTTCAGAGGAAAATATGTGATCTACCTTAAATATATCTCTGGAAAGTTTTTCCGGAAGATTCGTACGTTATCTGATTTTTTCTCGCCGAGTTGATCCTCAAAGCCTACTTTTTGACTCTCCCTTAGAAAAGGGTGGAGGCATAGGTCGAGAAAATTCCTAGCGGATGATGTTTTGCTATCATGTGCAAAATATTTCTTACTTTGAGTAAGGATTTTATCCTATCAGTATGAATATCACACTCATCATGGTAACTAAGAGTGTTGTGGGTCCCAAGGGACAGATAACACTGCCAAAAGCCATTCGAGAGAAGTACCACCTTCTGGAGGGGGAAGAGGTCATTCTGGTACCCCAAGAAGAAGGAGTCCTGTTGAAACACCCCCCAACCACTCTAAGAGGCAAGTTTAGAGGAAAGCTTGATCTCAAAGGTTTTGAGGAAGATGTCAAACGAATTCACAAGGAATGGAGATTATAACGGTTGAGACTTTATGTTGCGGATGCCGTAGCTTTGGCGCACTACATGGAGGGGGATCTTCCCAAATCTGCGGACAAAGCGTTTCAAGATGCAGATCAGGGGGAGGCCCGGATCATCTTTCCTGATGTTGTAATTGGAGAGTTCGTTTACATCGCATTGAAGGGTAGATTGCATACAAAGGATAAGAATGCATCGGTCTTGGAGATGCTTGAGGAATTGGAGACTTCATCTCATTTCGAGCAAGTTAACATGACGCAGGAAGCCTGGAAAGAATTTCTGCAAAGTTCGGTGAGAGAGTTACATGATCGGATGATTCATGCTCTCGCAAGGGCCCTCTCTGCCGATGCCATTATCACAAGTGACGAAGAGATAAGAAAAACTGGTTTTGCCACAATTTGGTAACATTTTGCTGCGTTCCTAGATGATGATCAAGGCGAGTGCAACTAGGGTAAACCTAGTATTTCACTGTTCTACCCTACGAGGCAATCCTGAGCTAGCAGGATAGTTTATCACTCGCGCCCTAACCCTTTGAAAATTTTCATTAACATCAATTAGGGGGGATTAAGGGATATCTTCAACCTCGTCGTTAGCAGTCGGGGAAAAAGTTGATGCCGGCTGCGGGTTCTGAGTTTCCGGTACAGAGGAAGTAAGGAAAGCTGCGCTCGATTTCGCGCTCTTAGCTCTAGTTCCTCCTCCCTTTCTTGCGGCTCTTGCTTTCCGAGATTTCTTGATTGGCTTTGCTTCCTCAGCCGGATTTGGAGTGGTGATATCGGTGGGGTTGGTAACCGCGATCTCTGGCAGTTCTGCCGCTGCCTGAACATCAACAGGTTTAGCTTCTGCAACCTCAACAGAATTTACAGGGGCAGCTTCTGCAGGATTCGGAACCGCCTCTTCGACTGGGTCTACAGATGTGAGCTCAACGGGTTTGGATGTCTTGACCCTTGGCTGTCTGATTGAAAGAATCGAGGCCCAGGGGTTGTCCCTCGCAGAATCCGGAAGCTGAACCTCATTTGTTGTTGATTGGTAATCTTCCGGTGAGAAGGATATCGGTGAATCCTGCACGCCCACGTTGCTGATCAAGTCTTCGATTCCGGTTTGCTCTTGAATTGGTGAGGAAACCGGGGAAGTCGGTAGCTGGGAGATCGGAAATGAAATCGGCTCACCGTCTCCCGCCGCCCACCCCGGATTGTCGTCGGGGGTGTCTCCCCCGCGGGCGGCTCCGCTCTTGGTCCCCCAGATGCTTGAACTGAGTGAAGACATTTCCCCCCTCAGCATCGCGATTTCGGAGCGGATTGAGGAGAGGCTGTCTTCGAGGGTTTTCTTATCCTGGGCATCAATGTGATCTCCCGCCGGCAGCATCGGAGCCGTGATGACCGTGACCGCACTCGAGGAGCGAACGATCAGAAATTGGAGCGCGACACGGAACACCACCACTAGCGAGCAAAGAATGAGCGCCGTGTAGAGGCCGACCACGAGGCTCTTCTGATCAAGGAGATAAAGCTGAAAATCCGGCAAGGGGAGCGGGCGAAGCATTGGGAGCAATAGACCCCACAGTACCAGGGCTACCAAGCTGTAAAACGCTCCGACATCAAAAATCGCCAGCAAGAGCCTTTGGGGAGGAGAGATTCCCTTCTGTCTTCTAGAGTAGTACAGGTTGCTCAGGGCAAAAAGGCTCACCCCGGAAACTAGGGCGGAGGAGTAGAGCCACGGCACGCTCTGGCTGGTCGCTGGACCGCCGAGGTACCACGAATAACCCGCCATGTAAAGGAAGACGACAAGCGAGATCCCGAACACTATCGCAAACGGAAAGAGGAGAACGTCGCCCACTTTCGCCTCCTGAAGGCCTTGATACTCTCTCGGGATTATCGCCCCTTCTTCCTTTTCGGAAGCGTCGTCACCGGTTGACGTCTTTTCCGCCTACGTCACACTCAAGGAGAGAATATGGAATAGCTAAATTTCAGCACTGATGTCCTGCTCGCCTGCAGGTTCCGCGGAGGCTACGAGCTGTAGCCACCCTTCGCGCGTGTCCCAATCCCACTCGTAGTTTTCAGGTATGTACAGCCCGTAGGCAATGCACCCCTGCCATACGTTGTAGACCGGATTTTTCGTCAGCTCGACCGTGCTCCCGGCGATGCCCTTCTCCTCCAACATCTTCTTGAGCTTCGTGGGGGAGTTGACGGCGTAGTTCGTGAGATTCGGAGGAACGTGCCATGCAAAGTTTCCTCCCGAGAGTATAACGTTCTGATAGAGCGCCGGCTGGATCTCAAAACTGCACTTTTGGACGGACTGGATGATGACGTCTGCGAGATCGGTTGTCCCCAGAACCGTCCTCCCTTCGTTGAAGGTGTCTGCCGGTCTCGGGAATCCCCTCCTGTAGTAGGAAGCAAAGATCTCGTGGTTTGGATTGAAGAAATATTCTCCAATCAAAAAGCGCTGCCAGCTGTTCTTGCCCAGGTCGATCGAGATCTTCGTCGAGGGAATCTTGAAGACCGTCTCAAAGAGCGCGCTGTTCTTTTCTTGCATGATTTTCGTCAGGTTTTTGGGGACGAGGCCAAGGGTTTCCTTAAACACCTTCACCAGCTTGGCTTCGCGAGCCAGATCCGAATATCCCGCGTCTCTCAAAATCTCTGCCGCGATGAGGTCGCAATCACTTCCTCCCCTGTTGAGAGTGATCTGGGCGCTGAAAATGACGCCGCTGCTAACGGGGGCTATCTGGGTATTGCCGTGACCCCCCTCTAGGACCGTGCAAGCAAGCCGCTTCTGGGAAATCGCGACTGCCAAGGGTTGGGGAATGATGGACAGAGCCCTTGTGAGGGTCCTAGCTTCCTCGCTGTTGATTTCCTTGTGAATCCTGATGAGTCTGTCATACATGTAGCGAGGGGCGGTTGCCGACAGGGCGGCGACGCATTTGAAGCCGTTGAACTCTGGCGCCACCGCCTTTTCGGGAGCGTGTCTCAACAACCCGTAGCGCGTAATCTCTTTTACCACTAACCAGGCCCTCTCATCGTCGGACTCGATTTCGCCGTTGCGCATGGGGTAGACCATGCGTTCGCCAATATCCCGGCGAGCCTCCAGATGCTGTGCCACGGGAGGTCCGACGACCAGCATCTGGGCATCTCTCCCAGTTGAGAGTTCCTTTCCTGAACGAGAATTCAGGTTCAGGAGCGCGCTTCTCATGTCGGGGAAATATCCACGAGAATCGATCGCATCAGGTGTATTCCCGAGCGTAGCAACACCGAACTTGAATTCGGAGGTACCATAATCTTCGCCAAATACGCTGAATTCTTTAGGCAATGTCATAGAGGGCTCTTCCGACCGCTGGCTAATACCCCAGAGGCCTTTATGGTTAGCGTTTGCTGTCTTTTTCTCCCTGCGAGTCTACCGTCGTTGACCAACAAATTCGTGATCGCCCACTACGAGATTTGATTGCGTTTGGTGAACTCAAGCCCGCCCCAGCGCTCCACGAAATGCCCTCTGCGTCGAAGGCCGCGGATCATATCAACTCCTGCCTTTGGGTAGTGTTTCCGCTTTGGATTCAAATTGATGTTAACGCCTAGCTAGAAAACAGGTGTCGTTCTGCATCTCAACGATTAGGACACGGGGATGACACTCGCACTGGTGGCGTTAAAGCACGACAAACTATCAGCCTCCATCCAGTATTTTGTAGATCTTAAAGTGGAAAACTTTACTCCTGTCTACAAAATAACCCATAAATCCCATAGCTAGAATACCCCTGCGTCAAAGGGAGCGCTCGGAGGTCATGCAGAGGTCAACATTGATCGCCGCGATTTCCGTGGCAATCATTGCTCTAATTTCATTCGGAGTAATAGGACTCCAGAGGTCTATCGATCCTTTCAGTTCGGTTCCGTCAAGTACTATTTCGCTCGGGCAAACTTCGCAAGGCCCTAATTCGACGACGATCACTAGCCTAACTACGGTGGTGGCACCTACTACGGTCGTCTCGACTCAGGTTACCACCGCGGTGTCACTCACCACGGAAGAAGTTGTGAACACAGAGTACACCACCTCCGTGAGTTTGGAGGAGACCACGATTAACGGTATAACCACTCAGATAACTACCACTGTAATTCTCATGAAGAA